>JADLCD010000167.1 GCA_020847395.1 Chitinophagaceae bacterium | reverse complement strand
GTAACACCACCTTCCAACTTATTCGTAAAAGCAGTCTTCACCTTGTTAGTCAATTTTCGAGTGGTGTTTATACCTAAACACCCACAAAATGAAAGACAAAGAAGCATCCAATATCGCATTGATTAATCAATTTAGTATAGTGTATAGGGACTATAATAGCCGGAATAAGTATATATACCTCCTCTAAAATAGTCGTAATTCAGATAATACGTGTTGGAAACCAACTTTGATGCAATCCATTCTGAAAGAAATCCTGCACTTCCTTATGACTAAACCCGAACCGGGAAATCTGGTTGCCTTTTTTGAATCCAATCCACGCAGGACTAAAATATACCTGTCCACTTTTCCATGACCCAAGAAGGGCTCCGCTTTTATCAGCTTTCCATTAGTCCCCCATACAGGCGCCCGGCGTTCTGAAGAGCAGAAACAAAACACAGCAATTGCCTGATTTATTCAGCCGCAATCATCTTCTTATACTCCCTTGGACTTACGCCTTTCACTTCTTTGAAAATACGATTGAAATTAGACAGGCTGTTAAACCCGCAATCATAAGACAGTCCTGCTATAGGGCTTTCGCCTTCTGTCAGCAGTTTGCAGGCATGACTGATGCGAATATCATTTACAAATTCAACAAAAGTTTTTTGTGTTCTGCTTTTAAAGTAGCGGCAAAAAGCCTGCTTGTTCATATTAACAAGGGCGGCTACATCGTCCAGTTGAATCTCATTAGTAAAATTGGTAAAGACATATTTGAATACTTTATCTATCCTGTCATTGTCTTTTGCCTGGTAGGTGTTGACATAGCCACCGCTTGCAAGCAATTCATATTCTTTGGTTGCTGTTAGTAATTCAATTATTTTCAATAATGAGATCATTCGGTTCAGATCGTCTTGCTTACTCATGTCAAGCAGCAATTGTTTGAGTAACTCTTTTGCGGCGCCGGAAAATTTCATTCCGCGTTGAGCCGTTTTTAATAAAGCTTCCAGTTTTTTTATCGCAACAAAATGAGACAGTAGTTCAACTAATTTCTCCGGTTCAAAAAACAAAGCCAACGACCGGGCATGTGCTTCTTTATCCTTTTCAAAATAACTTTTATCGTTGTGCCACACATGGGGTATATCTGATCCCAGCAGGATTAGTTCATCGCTTTCGAATGATTCCACGCTATCGCCAATAATACGCTTGCCTTCACTTTCCACTACATACACCATCTGGCATTCCTTATGAAAATGAAATTCCGTGGAGAAATAAGGAAGGTCGATTATCCTGACAGCAAAAACCTGCTCTTTCAAATTCTCCAATATTTTAGCAAAAACTGGTTTCATATTAGCAATTTTTGAGGGCTGGCTACTTAACACTGCTAAAATAGCGTAAAAACTTGTCAATTTGCCGTTAGGATTCAGGTACTGTCAAAATTAGTTTTACAGCATTAACCAATGCTATTTATCAAAACACTGATTGCATTATGAAAAGACTTTTCCCAAAAAAGCCAATTAGTAGCACTATGCTTTTTTTTGAAAGTATTTGGATCAATGAAGCGGCCAGCTTTTGGAGCGTCATTCATAAGATAGCTAATTTTATTACTTTCAAAACTACCAGCAAATAAACATTTATAACGATTATGCTTCAAAACAAAATAATTCTTCTCACCGGTGGCGCCGATGGCATTGGCTGGGAATGCGCTAAAGCTTATGCCAAAGCCGGCGCTTCAGTTTGCATTGCCGATAAAAATCCTGGGGGCAAAGACAGGCTCAATGAATTAAAGAACGTTAATCATCTTTTCATGGCATGTGATATCACCAATGAAAAAGAAGTGAAACAGGTTATGGATAACATCATCCATCAATTCTCCCGCCTGGATGCTATACATAATAACGCAGGAACAGGCCATCCATCAAAACCGTTGCACACTACCACCAATGAAGAGTGGAATACATTGATGGATGTAAATCTTAAAAGTATTTTTCTTACCACCAAATACGGAATAGGATATTTAAAATCTTCTAAAGGGAGTATCCTCAACACCAGTTCACTGGTAGGTACTATCGGTCAGGAAAACCACGCTGCTTATGTAGCCAGCAAAGGCGCTGTAAATGCATTGACCAAAGCGATGGCTCTCGATTACGCTGCATGGGGTGTAAGAGTAAACGCTATTTCCCCCGCAGCCATCAAAACACCCATGCTGGAGGCCTGGGGCAAACAACAGCCTAACGCGGAAGAGATAACTAAATATTTAGATAACCTGCAACCCCTGGGTAAAATGCCGGAAGGTGATGTGATAGCAGATGCCTGCGTGTTTTTATTAAGCGATGCGGCACGGTTTATCACCGGTTGTGTATTACCCGTAAGCGGTGGCGCGGAACTCGGTTATCGTATTTTGATATAACAAAATAGAAGCATACACCATCATGATAAAACAAGTTGAGACAACAGACAGAAGATTTAATCTCGCCATCGGCGCTGGCAGCGATGCTATTCATAAATATCCTCAATATTCTTATGCTGTTACCCATCTTAACAATGGCAACGGCTTAACCGGTACCGGGCTTGCCTTTACCCTTGGCGCAGGCAATGATCTTGTTTGCGAAGCGGCAAAATTCTATGCCGAAAAACTGAAAGGGCAGGATATTGAAGAGCTGATGAATGACTTTGGAAATGTATTCAAAGAATTATCCAACGAACAACAGTTTCGCTGGCTGGGCCCCCATAAGGGCGTGGTGCATCTTGGCCTGGCTTCTGTTACCAACGCCTGTTACGATCTATGGGCGAAGAAAAGGGACGTACCTCTTTGGAAATTGCTCATTGATTTAACACCGCAGCAAATCGTTAATACACTTGATCTTTCTTATCTCGAAGACGTGCTGAGTAAGGAAGAAGCATTGGAATTACTTACCCGTCAATTAGCAACGAAGCAAAGCCGCATGAGTATTTTGCAGAAAGGTTATCCAGGTTATGATACATCAGTGGGTTGGTTTAATTATGATGATGAGCAGGTAAGAGAAAATTGCAAAAAAGTTATTGCCAAAGGCTTTACTGCGATGAAATTAAAAGTGGGTTCCGCTGATGCGCAACGGGATATTCGCCGTGCTAATATTGTGCGGGAAGTAGCAGGCGGTGATATAAAGGTGATGCTCGATGCCAACCAGCAGTGGACACTGCCACAAGCTATCGCTATTTGCAAGGAGTTAAAAAAGATGAACCCGTACTGGATAGAAGAGCCCACGCATCCCGATGATATACTGGGGCATCAGGCATTGGCAAAAGAGATCGCACCTGTAAAACTGGCATTGGGCGAGCATGTACCTAACCGCATTCTGTTTAAAAATTATTTGCAAACCGGGTGTGCCGGCTTTATACAGGTGGATGCCGTGCGGGTGGGTGGCGTCAGCGAATTTATCACCGTGAGTTTGCTCTGTAAAAAGTTTGGCGTGCCGGTAGTGCCGCATGTGGGAGATATGGGACAGTTGCATCAGCACCTTGTTTTGTTCAATCATATTGCTATGGGGCATGAGGCTTTGTTTTTAGAGCATATCCCCCATTTGAAAGAACATTTTGTTCATCCCGTTAAAATTGAAAACGGCGTGTACATTACTCCGCAGGAAGCAGGCAATAGTTGTGATTTGAAAATGAATATTTAATACATCGACGCATGGTTAGTACACCCGATATTATTATTACGATTGCTTACATCCTCTTCATTGTAACCATCGGTCTTTGGACAGGCTCCCGTAAGAAAAAGGATGCTGTCACTTCATCAGGCGATTATTTTTTAGCGGGCAAAACACTGCGCTGGCCGATGATTGGCCTGGCGTTGTTCGCTACCAATATCTCCTGCCTGCACCTGGTAAGCCTGGCCCAAAGCGGGTTTGACACGGGTTTGCTAAACGGAAACTTTGAGTGGATGGCGGCATTTACACTGGTGTTACTGGCTTTGTTGTTTATTCCATTCTACATTCGCTCCGGCATTTCTACCCTGCCCGATTTTTTAGAAAAAAGATATAACAAAGCCTGCCGCGACTGGCTGGCCTTCATCTCAATTATCTCCGCTATTATCATTCATATCGCATTTTCGTTTCTGGCAGGTGGTATTGTATTGGAAACCTTGTTTGGCATCAACATGTACACCAGTATTATCGCCATCGCTGCATTAACCGGGTTGTACACGATCGTTGGTGGTTTGAGGGCCGTAGTAGTCACCGAGTCAATTCAAAGTATTGTATTGATCATCGGCGCTATCATCATTACATATTTTGCCTGGAATAAAATGGGTGGCTGGGAAAACATGACAACAGTGTTAAGTGAGAACAACGCTTTGGACAAACTCAGCATGATGCGTCCCGTTGGTGATGCCAGCGGCATGAGTTGGATGGCCGTGTTTTTTGGTTATCCTGTATTGGGTATCTGGTATTGGTGCGCCGATCAAACCATCGTGCAAAGGGCCCTGGGCGCCAAAGACGAAAACCATGCCAAGGCAGGCGCGTTGTTTTGTGGTTTTATCAAAATATTACCGGTGTTCATTTTTGTGATGCCGGGCTTGTTTGCTTATGCACTCTATCACTCAAACGCTTTGGACTTAAGCAGTCTGCAACATACGGGTGCAAACGGTGAAACGACACTCAATACTAAAGGCATTTATACCGTAATGATAACGCAACTGCTGCCAAAAGGATTGGTGGGCATTTTAGTTGCAGCCTTGTTATCAGGATTGATGAGCCAGATTGCCGGTGCCTTAAATTCTATCGCTACTTTATCCAGCTATGACCTGTATAAACGATTCAAACCGGAAACAACAGATAAAAAATTGATATCCGTTGGCCGGTGGTCAGCCGGCGTTGCCTTGTTATTATCCATCGGGTTGCTGCCGTTACTCAACCAATATCAAAGTTTGTTTGAAGGCATTAACGATGTTATAGCGCATATTGCTCCACCTATCACCTGTGTGTTCCTGTTGGGCATTTTCTGGGGAGGAGCATCGGCTAAAGCGGCGCAGTACACGTTATGGCTCGGTTCATTGTTAGGCGCCGCTGTGTATGCCATCAATAAATTAAATGCTGATACTACATTGGGCAGAATACCTTTTATGCTAATGGCTTTTTACCTGTTCTGCGCCTGCGTGCTGATGCAGGTGGTGTTTTCTTATATCTATCCGATGAAACATACTCAACAGAGTGAAAAGCTGTATTGGAAATCCATCAGGGAACCGTTACAGGCAAAGGGTTGGAGTGGCATGGCCAATTATAAAATCTTGTCGCTGCTATTGATTGTCGTAATGGCAATATTGTATTGGATATTTAGATAAAAAATAAAATGATATTGTACCAATTAAAAAGAAATTATCATGTTTAAAAAAACTTTTGCCTTTTTGCTCGTAGCAGCAATGTCTTTACAATTGCAGGCGCAAACATCACCTGCTAAAACAACGAAATCTGTTTTAGATGATTTTATGAATAAGCGTTTCGGCATGTTTATTCATTGGGGGCCTGTCAGTTTACGTGGTACTGAAATCGGCTGGTCAAGAGATAAGCAGGTAACAAAAGAAGATTATGACAGCCTGTATAAAGAATTCAACCCGGTTTTATTCAATGCCGATGCCTGGGTAAAAGCGGCGAAAGATGCCGGTATGAAATACCTTACCATTACCGCCCGCCATCATGATGGGTTTTGTTTGTGGCCCACAAAGTTTACCAGTTACAACATCATGAACACGCCGTATAAAAAAGATATCGTAGGCGCACTAAATGAAGCCTGTAAAAAGCAGGGTATAAAATTTTGTATTTATTATTCCGTGCTCGACTGGTACCATCCTGATTACCCCATGCACTCTGCTTACAGTAAAACGCCTGATCCTGCATCGGATATGAACAAATACTTCGCCTTTATGAAAAACCAATTGAAGGAACTGATCACAAAATACGATCCCTACATGCTTTGGTTTGATGGCCAGTGGGAGAGCCCATGGACAAACGAGATGGGTAAAGAGATCTATGCTTATCTCAAAAAACTGAAACCTTCTGTAATTACCAATAACCGGTTGGGGAAAGAATTTGCCGCCATGGAAAATAAAAGTATCAATGCATCAGAAATGGTAGGCGATTATGATACGCCGGAACAGGTAGTAGGCAAACTGAATATGGAAATGCCCTGGGAAAGTTGTTTTACTATTTGCACCCAGTGGGCCTGGAAGCCAAACGATAAAATGAAATCGTTGACAGAATGTTTAAGCATTCTTTCCAAAACTGCCGGTGGCAATGGTAATCTTTTATTGAATGTTGGCCCTATGCCTGATGGAAGGATGGAAGCGAGGCAAATTACCCGCCTCAAAGAAATCGGCGATTGGCTGAAGGTAAATGGTGCGGCTGTTTATGGCACCTCAGGCGGACCTTATGAACCCACCAGCAATTATGCAACAACGAGAAAAGGAAATAAAATTTTTCTGCATGTGATGAATACTGATACATCGGCTATTGAATTAAAGAATATTCCCGGCAGAAAAATTGTGAAAGCATACACTATTAACGACGAAACGGTTGTGATGGAAAAGGGAAATGAAACATTTAAAATATTGCTTCCTTCAAACCATGCAGGTAAACTGGAATATACGATCATATTAGAAGCTGATGGCAATGTAGAATCTGCTCCTGTAATCAAATAAGCCGTTTTGAAAAAAACAATAAAAAGTATACAGATGAAAAACGTTGTAGCCTTTACAATCTTTATCGCTGCATTATGGGCTGAAGCCTGCAATCCACCAGCCGGAAAAGAAACCACCTCACACAATGACACAGTAACTACTGCTGAAAGAAAAACAGAACGTTACGGAATGGTTACGGGCCTTAAGCCGGAGAAAGTAGCTTACTATAAAGAATTGCACGCCGCTGTATGGCCCGCTGTATTGAAAAAGATAACTGAATGTAATATCCGCAATTATTCAATTTATCTAAAAAAGATTGATGATAAATATTATCTCTTCAGCTACTTTGAATATGCGGGTAATGATTTTGATGCCGATATGAAAAAAATGGCGGCAGACACAACCACTCAACATTGGTGGAAAGAAACAGGGCCGACACAGGCGCCCTTGCCTGATGCCGCCGCCAAAGGCGAAACCTGGAGCAGGATGGAAGAAGTGTTTCATGTTCAATAAAAAGATATGCGTATAATTTTTTCGACTTTACTAATGTTTACATGCGGTATCATACATGCACAGTGGTCGGTGCTGGAAGGAGATCCCCGGCTTGCCACACAAAAAGACGATTGGAATTTATACCAGCCATTCACCAGGGATGAGTGGAACGCCAGCAATTTCGCAAAGCGGGGAGATATGAAGTGGTTTAATGACGCAAGGTATGGTATGTTCATTCATTTTGGTCTGAACTCCTATGTTAATAAGGACATGAGCTGGCCAATTGTTTATAATCGTAAAGCGCCGGATAACGGTCATGGCGCTTATCCGGACAGCGCCTGGCAAAAAGTGTGGCCATCGCTATTTAAACTGGAAAAATTCAATGCTGATAAATGGGTGCAAACCGCTAAAGATGCGGGCATGAAATACATCACTGTAATTGCCAAGCATCACGACGGATTTCATATGTGGGATACTAAATATTCTGATTTTAAAATCACAAATACACCGTTTAAAAGAGATTACCTGAAAGAAATTATTGATGCCTGTCGCCGGGCAAAAATGCCTGTCGGAATTTATTATTCACAAAGAGATTGGTATCATCCTGATTACGCACCCATTGATACAAATCTGATAAAGAGAATTTCCGCACCACCTTTTTTTGAGGCATTACCAGGAAAGAAAATTGCCCAGGGCCCAACGCACAAAAAATATATCGAGTACCAGTTTAATGTAGTGGAGGAACTATTGACCAAATATGGTAAGATCGATATTTTTTGGTTTGACGCGGTATGGTACGGAAATATGTTTACAGCCGACATGTGGGATGCCGAGAAACTTACCCGGATGATACGCAAACTACAGCCCGGGATTATCATAAATAACCGCACCAGCCTGCCCGGTGACTTTGATACACCGGAGCAACGTGTCGGTATGTACCAGCAACGCCCATGGGAGAGCGCCATGACGCTGAACGGTAGCTGGGGATTTGATCCTTCTCACAAAGTTTATTCGGTAAAGAGTTTGGTGCGGCAAATTCTTACAACTGCATCCGGAAACGGAAATATGCTGTTAAGCTGGGGCGCCAGGTTTAACGGAGAATGGGATAAAGCCCAAAAGGATACCTTGTTAAAGATTGGTAAGTGGTTAAAAAAATACGGTAATGCATATTATGGTACACAAGGTGGCCCCTGGCTACCTACATCCACATACGGTACGGTATACCGGGATAATCGGGTATACGTTTATGTTTTTGAATGGAAACAGGAAGGGCTTATATTGCCGCTGTTAAAAAATAATAATATCATTAAAGCCGCATTACTAAATATTCCGGAAAGATTAAGTTGGAAAAAAAATACCGCCAGCTACCTGTTTTCAAAACCTTCTTCAGCAGATGCAATAGTTACAATTATTGAGTTGACCATGGAAAAGCCGGTAAAGGAAACAGATGTATCAGTTCTGCAGGATATTAATGACGAATTTGCGTATGGTGAAGTGATTGTTACAAAGGATATCGGCCCTGGCGACTGGAACGATAATCAAATGATCATTGATCTTGAAAAACCCAAAAATGTAACAAGGATCGGATTGTTCAATAACAAACATAACATAGATATACAAGGCTCTGCAAATGGAAACGAATGGGAAGATATAGGCATTGCTACGGAAGAAAAACATGAGATTGGTGTTACTACTTTTATGACAGGTGTTGAAGTGCCGGGAAAGAATTTGCGCTATATCCGTTTACGCAACAACGGGAAAAAGGACATAGTGAATTTAAAAGTATTTGCGAAATAAGAAGTGGGTATTGAAAAAAATTTTTTTTTAAACGTTCTGTGATTTCATTGCTATGTAATAAATAATAACCTCAAACCTAAAGCATCATTAAGCGATCAGTATTCACTTTTTTAGCATCTGTTATAATTCACATAGCTTTTGCGCAGGTACAGCTTCCCTCTGCCAGGCCAAACATTGCACAGCAGGCATTGATCAAACGGGGGTATGGCATGTTCATTCATTTTGGCGTCAATACATTTAATGACGTAGAATGGAGTGATGGACAATTGCCGGTTTCTTCCTGTAATCCTACTAAGTTGGACCCTGATCAAGGGAATTAAAGATCTTTGTTATGGAAGTATTTTTTTCTGGTCTCCCGCCAAAGTAATTCTACCGGATTAAGTTCCGGCGAATAAGGAGGCAGATGTAGCAGTAAGATATTGTCTGCAGGAGAAGATTTTTACTGATATGCCAACCGGCTTTGTCTAACAGGAGTACTGCTTGTCTGGAATATAGGCAACGTGTGCCTTTCCAATTATCGGAACAAAATGATGTTCACAATTAGAGTACAACGTAATGTTCTTTTCAATCAACATTCTCTTATAGTCATATTTATTTTCAAAAAGACTGATTTCGGGTTTGTTGGCAGGGTTTAATCCGCTGAATATTTCTTTTACAAATATTTTTGCTACTCGTCCTGGCGTTCCGCACAAGCTGTCATCATAAAGATTAAGTCCAAGTGTATGCATTATTTGAGCAAAATGATGCTCTATTTTTTTTATCTTTTCGCTATCGCTCAATTCAGAAGCATCGCTGCGAATGAGCATATCTGCTATGGTTTCGCTCAATTCCGTATGTATCATTACCTGTATTTAATAGTCAGCGTTCATTATTTTATTCATTACGTTTTCTACCATCGGGTCGCAATAAATCAAATTAAATTCAAAGAGTTCACTGGCAGCATAAGTGCTTTCTATATCTCTCCGTAATATTATCTTCGCTCTATTCAGCCTAACTTTTACGTTTGCTTCACTAATACCTAACATTTCTGCGGTTTCTGAAACATTTAATCCGTTTATTTCACGTAGCGAAAAAACCATTCGGTAATCAAAAGGAATTTTCCGAAGAGCGCTTTCGATAATATGTCCCAACTCACGATTTTGAATTATCTTGTCGGTACCGTTATTTCTATTGCTAAACATTGGCGTTGAATATTCGTTTGCATCTTCCATAATTTCGTTTTTAAAACTTGCCTTCCCACGTTTCCTATAACAGTTGTTCATCATTATTCGGATAATCCATGTTTTAAAATCAGCACGACCTTCAAATTGCAGCAGGTTCTTATACGCATCAATAAAGGTTTCCTGCATTAAATCCTGAGTGTCCTCGTGATTGTAATTATACGACCTCCCGATTTTGTATAAAAAAGGATTGAAACGTCTGACTATAATTTCATAGAGAGCCTTTTCTCCACCTATAACCCGTTTGATAACTTCTGCTTCGGTAAAATTTTCAAACTGAACCATACTTATTTAACGATTTTAGATATTCTTGCCATTGATAAGGCTGAGATCGCCATTACGAGGTCACGTACTGCTACATCCAGATAATTGAAGCCAATTAACAATGTCAGTGCCACAACTGTCAGCCACCCTGCAACGATGTAACCGCCAATTTCGGCTTTTTTCAGTACAATGATGCCCGCTGCAATCTCAATAATGCCCACAATCATCATAAAAACCGAAGCAGAAAATGGCAAAAGACCTGCAATTGACGGATTAACATACTGTTCCCAATGGGTTAGCAGGTTGGTGAATTTGTCTGCTCCCGCAACAATAGGAACAATAACAAAAGTGTACTTTAATAGATTGAATGTTTGTTTCAATGACTGTTGCGAATTATTTGATTCCATTTTTATTATTTGTTTAATAGTTATTTCATTAGAACTTATCGGGAAACTGTTTTGCTATACCATCTGATAAAATGTCAGCAAGATGAAGCATGTGATGAAGCGCTTCTTCAAAGCCACCAAACGACTGTGTGTAATCACTCTTTAGGATGCTAACAGAATACGCAATGGTATGTGTAATGTGCATTTCTAATGCAGATTCGGTGTCTTTTGCCATCCAGTTTTTAGGATTAGCGGATGCAAGAAAATCGCCAATCTCTTTTGCATTTGCATACCAGTCTTTAACTGCTTTGTCTAATGCCGCTTTATCATCGTTTTTTGCTGCTTGTAATACAGGAACGGCATCTTGTATATGTACTTTCAGCAGTTCAGCCAATTTGTTTCCCGCAGCCTCACCATAAAAAGGTACAATAGCTGCACCTATATCTTTTTGGTTTTGTAATAGGCGATGAAGCTTAGCATCCACTCCTTTAGGGTCATTATAAAATGCATCTACAGTTAGTAAAGTCCAGTACATGTGGGCTGACCATAACTCCCGCATGGCTTTGTTTAATTCCTGATATTTTACACTTTTCTGCCACTTGGCAGAAGCAGCACCTTTCATTTCTGAATGATTCATTTGCTGTGCGTTTACAGCAAAAGCCGCTATAGTTAAGGCAAGAATGATTGTTAATCTTTTCATTTTGTTGCTTTTAAGTTGTTTTATATTTATTAGAGTAACCGAAGAATGGAAAGGTTACAAAGAATGCAGAAGAGTTAAATATGTAGCGAACGAGGCGTTTGTAAAACAATTATGTTACCTATCTCTAAAGGAGGGCATGGTAGATATTTTCATTGAATCCTTTATAAGAGATTTCAATAAAATGCTGATGGAGAGATAGCAGACGATGACTTTCGACATCGAACTCAAAGAATAAATTCTGCGATAACACTTATGTATCAGAACCCCAGTAAATTACAGGACAAAAAAATGGGACAAGCCTTTCTTTTTTAGACTTGTCCCAAGAAGTGATCCCGCTGGGACTCGAACCCAGGGCCCTAACATTAAAAGTGTTATGCTCTACCAACTGAGCTACGGAATCATCCGTTTAAAAAGCTTTTACCGGGGTATCCGCTTTTTTGGGAGTGCAAAAATAAGGGAAAAAGCCATCCAACCAAACTTTTAAAAAAAAGCGTTGATTTTTTATTGGCGGATTAATACTTCCGCCGCGCATCCATTTACAATCAATCGTTTATATTACCAGCTTACTCTCTTATTTTTGCAGAATTATACTTACTATCTTCATTGCGAATGCCCTTAATAACACTCACATCAGATATTGGACAAAAGGATTACCTCGTTGGTGCCATTAAAGGGCAATTGATGCAAACTGTTAAGGGCTGCAATATTATTGATATCAGCCACGACCTTACGCCTTTCAATTATCCGCAGGCAGCTTATGTATGCCGAACCGCGATAAAAAATTTTCCTGAATTTACTTTTCATATCATACATGTGAACCTGTTTGAAAATAAAAACGAGCAGCTGCTGCTGGCTTTTCATAACGGCCAGTATATATTATGTGCCGATAACGGGCTCCTCACTATGATCGCTGAAGGCAAACCGGAATTAGTGATCGGGCTGCCAATGGAGAAGACCGTTGCTAAAAACGCTTTATATATCACCCGTGTGTTTGGAAAGGCAATTCAACATATTGTTGACGGAGAAAGCTTGCATACAATCGGGAATTCAGAAATAGAAATAGTTGAGAAAAACCCATTAATGCCTTTGCTGGGCGAAAACTGGATTGAAGGACAAATTATTTTTATTGATCATTTTGAAAATGTAATAGTAAACATTACCCGTGAAGCTTTTGAGCAACAACGCAAAGGCAGAAGCTTTTCTATTGCTTTTAAACGTGATGAAGTGATTGATAAAATAAGCGAAACGTATGCAGATGTAGAAGAGGGGGAAAAACTCGCATTATTTAATTCTGCAGGCTATCTTGAAATAGCCATCAACAAAGGAAATGCTGCCGGCTTACTTGGTTTGCAGGGATATTCTGAAAAACAATCCGCTCACCTGCAAAACAGGCTTTTCTATCAAACCATCAGGATACATTTCCAGTAATAAATAATTAATCAGGTTATGAATCCGGAAACAGGAAAATATATTATTGCAGCAGGCATATGCATTGTGGTTGCAGGTATTATTATTTATTTCTTTCACGATAAACTCCATTGGATAGGACGATTACCCGGAGATATACGCGTTGAAAAAGAAAACTTTCGTTTTTATTTTCCTATTACTACCATGATAATTTTCAGCCTTGTTATTTCCGGAATATTGTGGTTGATAAGGCGATTATAATAAGATTATCCCGGCGCAGCAAAGGCTGGTTAAATAAAAAGCATATTAACCGGTTTGCTTACCTGATCTTCTCCTTTACCAATGCCTTCAAGTCCGCAATAGCAATTCTCTCCTGCTGCATGGTATCCCGGTAACGGATAGTAACAGTTTGATCTTCTTTGGTTTGATGATCAACCGTTATACAGAAAGGAGTACCGATAGCATCCATTCTCCGGTAACGTTTACCGATAGCGTCTTTTTCCTCATAAAAGCAATAGAAATCTTCGCGGCAGTCATTCATTATCTCCCTTGCTATTTCGGGCAACCCGTCTTTTTTGGTTAATGGAAGAATAGCCAGTTTTATAGGAGCAAGCTTTGCAGGAATGCGGAGCACGGTACGCGTTTCAGTAGTTCCATCTTCTTTAGGAATAACCTCTTCATCATATGCCTGGGAAAGAATCAACAGGAACATACGGTCAAGCCCGATAGATGTTTCAATTACATAAGGCACATAATTGCCATAAGGCTTACCCGTCGCTTCGTCAATATCATTATCAAAATATTGTAATTTCTTTTTGCTGTATACCTGGTGCTGGCTCAAATCATAATCGCTACGGCTGTGTATACCTTCTACCTCTTTAAAGCCAATAGGAAATTCAAATTCAATATCACAAGCTTCTTTAGCATAATGCGCCAGCTTCACGTGATCGTGGTAGCGGTATTTCTCCGCAGGAATGCCCAGGCTCAAATGCCATTGTAATCTTGCTTCTTTCCAGTATTTATACCACTCTCCTTCTGTGCCGGGACGAATAAAGAACTGCATTTCCATCTGCTCAAATTCGCGCATACGAAAAATAAACTGGCGTGCTACTATCTCATTACGAAAAGCCTTACCTGTTTGCGCAATGCCGAAGGGCACTTTCATCCTCGCGGTTTTCTGCACATTTAAAAAGTTCACGAAAATACCCTGTGCGGTTTCGGGGCGCAGGTAAACAATATTTTCCTCTTCATTTACTTCTGCGGCTACTGCTCCAAATTCTGTTTTAAACATCAGGTTAAACTGGCGAACATCTGTCCAGTTAGCAGTACCGCTGATGCTGCATTTTATTTTGTTGTCTTCAATTAATTTTTTTAATCCTGTAAAATCATCTGCTGCAAGCAATTTATCCATCGCTGCTATTAAAGCATTTCCTTCTTCTTTGGATAATGTTTCCACATACGCTTCAATCAAATGATCGACCCGGTATCTTTTTTTGCTGTCTTTATTATCAATCATCGGGTCGCTGAAATTATCAACGTGCCCTGAAGCCTTCCAGGTAGTGGGATGCATAAATATAGCCGCATCAATACCCACAATATTTTCGTGCAACTGCGTCATGCTTTTCCACCAGTAGTCGCGTATATTCTTTTTCAGCTCACTGCCCCAGGGACCGTAATCATACACGGCGCTTAGTCCATCATAAATTTCACTGCTGGGAAATACAAAACCATATTCTTTTGCGTGGGCAATAATCGCCTGAAACCTGTTATTATCCTGAGTTGCCATAAGGGCGCAAAGATAGGAGATATGGGGAAAATTTGATACGGTGTAAGGTATAGGGTTTAAGGCGTAGGGCAGAAGGGGGAAGGAAAAATCTATAAGGTTTGCGGCGCTGCAATGCCGCCCGGCAAACCTTATAGGTTTACATCCGCAATAACCGCTAATACCTGACGGCTGACAGCACCGCTACTCATATCGTAACGCCACTATAGGATCGAGCTTTGAAGCTTTCCATGCGGGATATATTCCGGCGGCTAATCCAACTGCCGAACAGATAACGATGGCTATACCAATTAAACCCCAGGGAATAAAGAAGGACACTTTCATCAGCATGCCTATCAGGTTACCGGCAATTATACCAAGTATAATACCAATAACGGCACCCATCAGGCTGATCAATATAGACTCAAACAAAAACTGCTGGCGGATATTTTTTTTCTTACCACCCAATGCTTTTATTAATCCTACTTCTTTTGTTCGCTCGGTAACTGCCACCAGCATAATATTCATTAACCCGATTGCGGCGCCAAATAATGTAATAAACCCAATGCCACCTGCGGCCATTGATATATTGCCTAACAGGCTGATGAAAGTTTGTGCAAGCGCATCACTTTTATCTATATAAAAATTGTTTTGCTCTTTTACATTCAGGTTCCTGATACTGCGAAAAACACCTTCCGCCTCGCCAATAGCATCTTCCAACTGGCTAACGTTGGCAACCTGAACACCGATGTAAAATGAAGCATTGGAAACATCAAACAAACGTCTTAATGCATTATAAGTAGTAAATACAACATTATCTGCCCGCAGAAAAGAACTACTGCCTTTGCTTTTAAGTACCCCGATTATCCTGAACTTATTTGTTCCGACTCTTATTATATGATCGAGCGCACGTTCAGTTTTTTCACCAAAAAATTTATACGCTACATCATATCCCAATACACAAACATTTCGCCCGGTTTCTACATCAAGCTTATTAAAATCACGCCCGTACATTACTTCATATCCATTTAATGCAAAATAGTTTTCATCTCCACCCGATACCCGTACGTTAGGATTTGTTTTTTTGCCTTCATAAAAAACCGTTTGACTGCCAACGCCACTTAACCCGATACTCACTTTTGCAGGATACTCATATCTTTCTTTAAAAGCTTTTGCCTGTTCGTATGTAATGAGGCGGCCTGCATTCGATTTTTTTACTTTTTTATTGCTGCTGCTGGTTGTTTTAGTTACATCCCCTCCCCCATCACCCAATCTTATCTGGCGTTCACGAAAACGTATACTGAAAGAATTAGCGCCCATTGTGGCAAAGCTTTCTGATAAGCTAGCGTTCATAGCCTGGATAGCCGTAATAATGCCTACCAACGCCCATATACCCAATGCCATAATAGCCACGGTAATACCTGTGCGAAGTTTATTGCTTTTTACTGTTTTAAATGCTAATGAAAGTGTATCGCTCAACGTCATGCAGCAACTGAATTATTGTTTAAAATTAAGGATTTATAAGTTTGTAGTTTATGGTTTGTGATGTATGGTTGGAGATGTGGGTTACCGGTTACAAGTTTCAGGTTTCACACTGTGCCTGTAACCCGAAACCTGGAACCTGAAACTGTTTTACCTGCAACCCGGCTGCTCACTTACCCCTTACCCCTTATCACTTACCACTTATCACTCATTCAATTCGGTGCATTAAACCGAAATCCTACACCATGTATAGTTTCAATATTCACCTCCGGATCTGCTTTAAAGTGCTTGCGGAGTTTGGTGATAAATACATCCATGCTTCTGCCAAGAAAATAATCATCCTTGCCCCATACATTCAGTAGCACTTCTTCGCGCTTTAAAATATGATTGCGGTGTTCACAAAAAAACCTGAGCAGATCAGCTTCTTTTTGGGTGAGGTTTGATTCTTCCGTTCCGTTTGAAATTTTCAAATCAGTATAAAAAAAACGAAGTTTACCGAGCTTAAACTCCTTTACATTATCTGAGTGTAATTTTTTGGTGCGCCTTAAAAAAACATCCATACGCATCAGCAGTTCTTTCATGCTGAAAGGTTTGGTAATATAATCATCTGCACCTGTTGCAAATCCCTTCAGCCGGTCTTCTTCCATTGACTTTGCTGTTAAGAACAAAATAGGAACAACATCACTTTTTTGCCTGATTTTTTTTGCAACAGAAAAACCATCCTTGCTCGGCATCATTACATCCAGTAAACATATATCGAATTCTTCCTTCAGGAAAGATTGCAATGCGTCTTCACCATCAGGGCACAATACTACCTGGTAGCCTTCCTGCTCCAGGTTGTCTTTAATAACGTATCCTAAGGAAAGATCATCTTCAGCAAGCAAAACCCTGGCTTTCGTTGGTTGCATGGTAAACAATTTTATGATGGAATGATTATCTTAAACTCTGTGCCTATACCGGGAATACTGTTCACAACTATTCTTCCGTTATGGGCATCAACAATCTTCTTGACAAAATTAAGGCCTAATCCAAATCCTTTTACATTGTGCACATCACCTGTTGGAACACGATAAAATTTCTTGAAAATATTTTTGTAATACTTTTTATCAATACCAATGCCATTATCCTTAACTGCAATAAAACTTTCCGAATCTGTTTTGCCGGCTTCAATTACAATAGAAGGGCGGGCTGAGTATTTAATACCATTTTCAATAAGATTTACTACCGCAAGTTCAAGATGATTTTTATCTGCTTTCATCTCTACTTTTTCATCATTCATTTTCACATCTATTTTCGCGCCTCTTGTTTCCATAAGCGGTTGAAGTTTAGATACTGCCTGTTCAATCAGTTCTTTAACGTTAAATGAATTTTTTTCTATAGGAAGCTCCTGCTGCTCAGATGCCGCCATTTTCAGCAATCGTTCTACCTGGCTCTGCAAGTGTTCAGTTTCATGCCTGATAATGGAAGTGTATTTTTCCATTCTTTCAGGCTGTTTTGTAATGCCTGGTTGAGATAAAACTTCTGAAGCAATCTTCATTACTGCCAGTGGTGTTTTAAATTCATGTGTAAAGTTGTTGACGAAATCTTTTTGTATTTCAACCAGGAATTTTTGTTTATAAAAATAAAATAAACTTACGGCAAGCCCGATAAGTACGAGTATTACAATAATACTTCCAATAATCCAGAAATTCATTTGGGAAAGCACATACTTATTGCGGCCGGGGAATTGTAGTAAAATATAATGATAGTCTGCCGGGTAAACAGGTATACTATTAATATCAAACCTGCTTTGTAATGCCGGCGATGCTATTTGCTGACGATAGGTATACTCCTTTTCATTTTTATCGTATGCGGCAACAATACATTCCGTCATCACATCAAAATCTATCAGCTCATTACTAATATAATAAATGAGTGTGTCTTTTGAAGGAATAACATCTGTTTTAATAATAAATGTGTTAGGGTCGGGCTGTGTGGCAATAAGCTGTTGCAGGTGGCCGTCAGGCCGGTTTGATATATCAATATCTTCAAACAAGCCTCTTATGCTTTTAATAACATTGGTACGAAATTGCTTTTGCTCCAATTTATAAATATGGTTAAGCCAGTATAATTGTATGCCTACCATTATAGCAATCACAATACAGCCAATCAGTACTATCCATTTTAATGTGGCAGAACGCATTCCAAATTCGTTGTACAAGTTAAGGGACACAAAATTTGTTTTTTATTTTTTTAAAATGTACCCGGTGCGCTGTTTTATTGTTAACCCGCAGTTAACCTGCTTTAAACCTGATTTACAAACTATTAACATGGGTTAACGCCTTATAACAAATACTTTTCAAATATCGGCTATATGAAACAATGTTTTAATTCTACCGAAAGTGTAATGATACCGCATAACATTAGTTTTTTCGTTAGGTTTGCTCCTCAATTTTTATTGCTTTGGCTATAGAATCACAAAGGAAGTCTTTTTTCAAGCGTATAAGAGGTCAACAGGAAGCAGATGATGCTGAAATGAGTTTTGTGGATCATCTTGAAGCATTGCGCTGGCATATAGTACGTTCTGTATTTGCCATTTTAGTATTTGCCGTAGCTATTTTCCTTAACATTGATTGGATATACGACCATGTAATTATCGGTCCTACACAGTCTGATTTCATTTCATACCGCATGTTTTGCGCGTTAAGTCACAAATTGGGTATGGGCGATTCCTTATGTATGCCGCCCATTAATATGAAGCTGCAGGTAACAGAAGTGAGCGGAACTTTTATGACGAGTATTTCCATTGCAGCGGTTGGAGGTATACTTGCCGCTTTTCCTTATTTGTGCTGGGAAGTATGGCGTTTTGTTAAACCTGCTTTAAAAGAAGAAGAATTAAAGCACACAACCGGCATCATTTTTTGGGTAACGTTTTTCTTTTTTATAGGTGCAGCGTTTGGATATTTTATGCTGGCTCCTTTTACTTTTAATTTTCTTTACAACTATACTTTAGGCACAAGGCAAATGCTGGAATATAAACCCATGCTTGGTGATTACATGGACTCACTTATTGATATTACGCTTGGGTCGGGTATTGCTTTTGAATTGCCTATGGCATCGTGGGTATTGGCAAGAATAGGGTTATTAACGGCGGGGTTCTTAAGAACCTACAGGAAATATGCATATATTGCCTTATTGGTAATTGCAGCGATTATTACACCCTCTCCGGATTGGGGAAGCCAGATGATAGTTTGCTTACCCCTTATATTGTTATACGAGATCAGTATTATTATTGCAGCCCGGGTTAATAAAAAGGCAGAAAAGAAATGGGAGGAGTGGAGTTAACAGGTTGATGTGAATTTTCCGGCTGTTTTTATTGATGCTATTTCCCCGGGTGATTGTTCCTCTCAAAAGCTATTCAGCGTATTAGCCGTTTTTATGTTTAAATAAGAAATCATAATGCAATGGTTTCTTATAAAACTTCCATATTCGCAAAGGTTTCATTAAAAAAAGTCAACAATATTTAAGAACTTTGAAAAAATCATTAAGAATATGTCATCCAAATTAAATTTAGACAAATTAGACCTCCAGATAATTTCAGCAATGATGGATGACGCGGGAATTTCCTATGCTGACCTGGGTAAAAACCTTTCAGTATCCGGCGGTACAATACATGTGCGCATTAAAAAATTGCAGGAAAGCGGTATAGTAAAAGGCACAAGGCTGAATGTGGAGCTGAAAGAACTTGGATACGACATTACTGCTTTTGTGGGAATATATCTTGAAAAAAGCTCCCTTTACGATACTGTAGCCAAAGATTTAAAAAAGATACCAGAAATAGTTCGCCTCAATTATACCACAGGAAATTACAGCATGTTCATTGAAATTATTTGCAGGGATATTGCCCAATTACGCCATATACTGCATGATGAACTGCAGAAAATAAAAGGAATAGAACGTACTGAAACGCTTATATCATTAGAGGAAAGTTTTAACAGGAATGTGCAGGTGGCACCTGTGTAAAGGTGGAAGGTATGCTGTAGAGACAAGGCATGCCTTGTCTCTACAGCACGTCAAACGCATCGCGTAAACCATTACCCAATAAATTAAAAGCAAGCACCAATATCATAATACATACGCCCGGCGCTATAGCAAGTAGTGGGTTATGTGTGATGATGAAATTGTAGTTTTCCTTTATCATTAAACCCCAACTGGGTTGTGGAGGCTGAACGCCAACACCTAAAAAACTTAAGCCAGCTTCAATTACGATGGCACTTGCAAAATTAGAGGCCGCAATAACCATTACCGGCCCCAATACATTAGGTAATATATGCCTGAAAATAATTCTGAAATCGGTAAAGCCTAACGCTTTCGCCGCTTCAACATATTGCAGTTCGCGTATACTCATTACCTGCGTACGTATAATGCGGGCCACATTTACCCAAAGCGTTAAACCAACGGCAATGAATACCTGCCAGAAACCTTTTCCTAAAACAATGGTAATGGCAAAAACCAATAATAATGTTGGAATACTCCATATAACATTGATAAACCACATAATAATATTGTCTGTTCTTCCCCTGAAATAACCGGCCATTAAACCAAGTAGTATACCGATAGATAAGGAAATACTCACCGCAATTAAACCAACAGCCAGGCTTACACGCGTTCCAACAATAAGCCGGCTTAAAATATCCCTGCCAAATTTATCTGTGCCGCACCAAAAAGTTTTGGTAACGATATATTTTTCGGAAACACTTTTCAGGTTGTTGATATGATATGCCTGGCGTTCCTGTATACCTTCATCAATATATTTCTGAACAATAATGCTATCTCCTGTTTTTTGCCATGCGGTGATGGGTGTATAGTTGCAGGCATCTTCAGCGCCGCTTATTAACCTGCGGAAAAAACCTGTTTGTTGCGCGCTTTTTTCTTTCGGCAACAACAGGAAACTCATTTTGAACCCGGGTTTTTGTCCGCCGATTTCAAGAATCATCCTGTTGGCATTGGGCGAGTGGTCAGGCGCTATAAAGTAGGCAGCTATGCAAACAATTATTGCAACCGCAATAGTAAACAATCCAAAAACAGCGCCCCTGTTTTTACGTAATCTTTTCCATGCAGAAAACCAGGATGAAAATTGGGTGTGCACACATGCAAAATACTGATTTAATATGCTTGTTTACTGTTATGGTAGAATTAGATTAATTAATATTTTGAGGTGCCGGGTGAATATTCCTTCAGGGATTTCATTTTTGCTGACATTAAAACCAACACAGTTCCGTCGTGCGAGGGAGAAATCTGTTGGGCATTGGTACTCATGTTTATCTTTTGCACTACTGCCAAACAGATTTTTCACCGCCGCGAAATGCATTTAATTCATTACAACCTGCCGGTGGGAGAAGCAATCTTAACCTTGAATTATGAACGAGACTGCTTCATCCGCCGCAACATGCTTTTGGTTTCATACAACCTGAGGGCGGGTTCGCAGTGACGGTAAAAGTTTTAAGTTTACAACCAGCACCAAGGCAAAGCATACATTCACTCAACCTCCCGCCGTTTTTGCAAGCCCGCCAGCATAATCATTTGAATTGAGTGAATATTTTGGCGGAAGAAGCAATCTCTCACGGGTTCAAAATATTTCCTTTAATCAGCCATAGTACATATCCCGCGTAAAAACAGGCGCCTAACGTGGATACTGGTATCAAAATATAGCAGGCTGTGGATCGGAGTTTCCCAAAACTTATTCATGAATAAGTAGTTTGATATAGTCACTTTTATACAGTAAAACCAGTTTTGTGTAAGTTGTTTTATATCGGCAGCACCTCAAAATATTAATTTGCACTGAATTAAAAGCATGGTTTATTTAACTGCTCTTCCTTTCCAGCTATACTTTCCTATTGTTCCAAAAAAACCAGAGATAACAATATAGATAATATGCAAGGGCTGAAATAAAGGAAACAAAGGCATAAACGAATCCAGCTCAAAATATCGGAGAATATCTTTTACAAACGCCCATTCAATAATGCATTTATAAAACACAAAAGCCACGAAGCAGATAAATAATGCAGGCTTTATTATACTCCCGATTAGCAGTACGAACAAACAAAGATTAAGCAGGTATACCATTGCTAATACGGCAATTATTTTTTTATCGCTGTAATTTTTTGTTTTGCTTGCCCAGCGTATGCGCTGGTTAAAAAATTGTTTCCAGCTTTCAGCCGGAAGCGTATCAACAATAGCCAATTTATTTTTTACATACCCAATGCTGTTGGGAAATTTATTGGCAATTTTTTCCATCAGCAGCATATCATCGCCGGAAGCAATGTGATCAATATTTTCAAACCCGTTTACTGCATAAAATATTTTCTTTTCATAAGCAAGATTAGCGCCATTGCACATGCGGTGAAAATTTTTATATACAGATGCCCCGGTAATACCCTGCATTATCGCAAAATCAATACTTTGGAAAACAGAAAGCACGCTGCCTCCCGGAATGATTTTTACCGGGGCAACAATAAACGCCGTTTTAGTGCTGTTGTAAAAATGAACAATCGTATTTATCCAGTTTTTATCTGCTGCACAATCCGCATCTGTAGTTACAATTACGTCACCCCTGCTTTGGGCTATACCAATTTCAATGGCTTTTTTCTTGTGAGCAAGCGTATCCCCTTCTTTTAAATAATTTTTTAAAGAAAGTAGTTTTACCCTTTCGGAAGTATACCTGGATACAATGGCTGCTGTATCATCATCTGAATAATCATCAACAATTATTATTTCCAGTAAATAGCCGGGATAAGTTTGATGCAGCAATGATTGCAGGCAATCTTCAATTACCAATGCTTCGTTACGTGCAGGAACAATAACAGACACTTTTATGCCCGGGGCTGTATCCTGTTCATTTTCAAAAACAGGTATCTGCATCCATGCATTATGATAGTAGCCTATTAAAAAATAATAAGCAACCAGCAAAACAACAAGTATGACTATTAAAACTATCAATGAAAAATTTTAGGTTGCTATAATTTACCGGCTATCTCTTCCACATTTTTTTCATGCAATAAACGATGCCCGCAATTCAATATATGCAAAGCGCATAACGCTTCTATACCTGTTCTGAATTTTTCACCTGTAGTATAGCGGATCACTTTATCGTATCTTCCATATACCAATAATACAGGCGTTTTGCAGGTAATAATAAGTTTTTTTATGGTTTGTATATCCGGTTTCATTTTACGCATTGTTGTCCAGATATTATATAACCTGCTTCTCATATCGTTTGTTTTTAAATGCTGATGCACATATTTGTATACGCCGGTGTTAATGAGCGAAAGTTTTTTGAGCGCAGTTGTTGCTGCAAAAAAAACACCCGGTTTTTTCATTACCCGGTAAAATAATGCATTGCCTGCTTTTGTTTGTGTTGCAAGGCCATACCAGGGGTTAATAATTATACCATCAGGCGCTATCAGGATAAGTTTCTCAATTCTTTTTGGCATACACTGGTACAACTGCAAGGCAATCCGCCCCCCCATACTATATCCCAAAACAGCAAAGTTTTTGTTTTCAATAACAGGAATTTTATTGATGATTTCTGCCAGGTCATCAATGGTGAATAGCAAATCCTGCTTCCAGGTTGTTTTTCCGTGCAAAGGCATATCAGGCAATACAATAGTATATTTATTTGTAAGATGTTCTGCCAGGGGAAAAAAACTTTCAGCGTTTTCAGCAAAACCATGCAGGCATACTAAAATTTTTTCTCCCGCACCTATTGTTATATAATGAATGGCGGAATCTTTGAAAGGCACAAAAGCTGATTGCATACTTACCAAATGTAAATGAAAATTAAATGCTGCCCCTTTCATAAGCAGCACCTCTGAATAAAACGTTAATTTAGGTTAAAGCATTCCGTTAATTATTGTGAATGCTAAGTATTTCATGTTAACTTTATGCTCCCCCTGTAACTAACTTTTTTCGGCTGATGCAGCACGTTTTTGCATATGCCTTGTTGTTTTAATCACAATTATCTTTTAATGAAGCATTCAATACTAATCCTTGTATTTATTATTTCTTTTTTTGCAGCACATGCCCAAAACCCTGAACAGCAATTGCCGGAAGATGCCGCAATTCAATTTAAACAAAACCGGGTTTTTGGAAAGCTGGTTGACCACCAATCTGAAAAAGCTATTGAAGCCGCTTCTGTTCAATTATATATTGCCGCAACCGACAGCCTGGTTGATGGCATGTTAACCAAATCAAACGGCAACTTCCATTTTAATAATATTATTCCTTCTGTTACCTACAAAATAGTTATATCAGCGCTTGGCTATGAAACTTTTGAACAATTGATTCCTGCTGCTGCGCCTGATAAAAGCAAGACGCTTACGGAAAAATATGAGAAAGACCTCGGCAACATAGCTATGATACCTGCCATTAAGCAACTGAAGGGCATAACCATAACCGCAACAAAACCCGCGTTGGAAATGGGCATTGACAGAAAAATATTTAATGTAGCAAAAAGCCTTACTGCAACCGGTGGAACAGCAGTAGATATTATGAGAAATATTCCATCTGTATCTGTTGATATTGATGGCAATATTGAATTAAGAAACAGCACTCCACAGATTTTTGTAGACGGACGGCCAACTATTCTCACGCTCGATCAGATTCCTGCAGATAATATTGAAAAAGTAGAATTAATCACCAATCCTTCTGCAAAATTTGATGCGGCAACTTCAGGAGGTATTATTAATGTAGTGCTGAAAAAAGATAAACGTTTTGGTTTAAATGGTATAGTATCAGGTTCTGTTGGTACGCCGGGAATTCTCAGTGGAAATCTTAATTTGAATTTAAGAGAAGGAAAACTGAATTTCTTTGCAAGCGGAGGCTTCAATCAATCGCGTGGTAAAGCAAAAGGAGAAACCGAACGTGAAAACAAACTAAATGGCGTTACACAAGATTATTTTAACCAGCATAGTCTTAACCAACGCCGCAGGCAATTCACTTTTTTAAATTTTGGATTTGATTATTTTATAGATAACCGCAATACAGTTTCCATTACACAAAGATTTGGCGGCGGACGTTTCGGCAATAATGAAACGCAGCAGCAGGAATATCTTGATAGTGATAAAACACCGGAGTATAACGGGTATCGTTCATCAATCGGTAACTCAAAGTTTGACAGGAATAGTACGAGAGTAAATTATAAACACACTTTTCCAAAACAAGGCCAGGAGCTTACGGCAGATTTTAACTATGATTACGGAGGCGGTTCTTCCAATGCTAATATCATTAATACTTACGCTTTTTCTGATGGTTCTGAATATAAACAACCATCTACTGTTCGCAACGAAGGGAAAAATAATAATCATCAAATTACAATCCAGGCAGATTATGTAAACCCGATTAGCGAAGGATCAAAATTTGAAGCAGGTATAAGAACCTACTACAATACTTTCAAAAGTTTTTATAATGCTTTTAGTGTTGAAAATGGCGGAGAAACAAAACTGCCATTGAGCAATAATTATGAATACAATGAAATGGTTAACGCAGCTTATTTAACGTACTCACAAAAATTCGGCGGATTCTCTTACCAGTTAGGTCTTCGCAGTGAGTATTCAAAGTTTAGGGGATTGATGGTTGACAGCGCTTTTAAATTCGGCTATGAATATCCTGCAAAATTGAAAAATATATGGAATGCATTTTTCCCGAGTTTATTCTTAACACAACAACTTGGTGAAAAAGATCAGTTACAATTTAATTTCTCCCGTCGTATCCGCAGGCCTGATTTCTGGCAATTAAATCCATTTATTGAAATTAATGACCCTGTTAACCTGCGCCAGGGTAACCCGCAGTTGCAACCGGAGTTTATTAATTCATTTGAGATTAATTATAGTCATGATTACAAAGGCGGAAATTTGCTTGCCGTTTTGTATTGGAGAAATAACCCTAACGATATTACGCAATACAGTGATACCATTAGTGCCGCGCAATATGTTCAATTACAAAATGCAGGAGTTGACCCCAACGCTATCTTAAACACGTTTGTAAATGCCAATACTACCAACAGGTATGGCGCTGAATTTACTTTGCAGCAAAAGTTTGGGAGTAATTTTGATATAACACCAACATTTAACCTGCAATACAGAACAACAAATGCTGATATTGATAAAGTTAATCTAAGTAACAGCGGCGTTAACTGGCAGGGAAAACTGACCATTAATTACAAAATAAAAACCGAAACGAGCAAAGTATTCAACAATCTCGGCTTTCAGTTGATTGGAGATTATGAATCACCACGCATAATACCACAGGGAAAAATGATGGCTGAATATGGTGTTGATATAGCTATCCGAAAAGAGTTTTTGAAAAATAGAAGGGCTTCCGTAACATTTGCCGTAAACGATGTATTCAATACCAGGCGCTGGGGTACAATTTATGATACTGAAACTTTTTACCAGGAATCTTACCGGCGCTGGAATGTCAGAAATTTCAGGCTCAGCTTCAGCTACAAATTTGGTAAAGCTGATTTTTCTTTATTGCACAGAAATAACAGGCGCGGAGATGATGAGTAGGTACCAGTTCTGCCATTTTCTTTTCCTTCCAGTTGATTGCAATAGTTAAGTGACCCTAACCTGAACCGTAAAGGAACTTTTGTAGCCTTTTCTACAGCTAATTCTTTTTTGCAAAAGAAACCAAGTCCTGCAGAATAGTAATTTGCCGGAAGCCTATTGTTTTGGAAAGAGGTATTGCGTATAAATGCATTTGAAAGAAATGGTTTGGATGAATAGCTAATACCTGCGTTTGCGAGCGTATCTTTTAATGATATTGGAATATACTTCCTGGTTAATATCGGCTCCTTGTTTTGAGCATCGGTACTTATAGAAAAGGCAAAACCTACTATAATTAAAATTAACATCCTGTATATCTTTCGCATCGTATTTATGATAGCTGTTGAATTAGCTTTATAAATGTAACATTTTTATTTTTGGAGCTACTTATATATCATTAGCTTAACAGGCATTTGGCAACTGATACGCAACAACAGCAATTTCTTGATATACTTCGGCAGAACAGCGGTATACTACATAAGGTTTGTCGTATGTATGGCAATTCCGACGAAGACAGGCAGGACTTATTACAGGATATGATAGCGCAACTCTGGAAAGCATACCCGGGCTTTAGGCAGGAAGCTAAAATAAGTACATGGATATACAGGATTGCGTTGAATACCGCCATTGCGGGTTACCGCAAACAACAACGCCAGGTTTTTACTGTAGCAATAGATGCTGAATTATCTATTGGTAATGAAAATGATGATGCAATTAAAACCGAGCGTTTAAACTTAATGTATAGCGCCATTGCCCTACTTACCGATGTAGAAAAGGCTTTGGTGATGTTGTATATTGAAGATAAATCTTATGAAGAAATGGAAGATATTCTTGGAATGACTCAAGGTAATCTCCGTGTGAAAATGAATCGTATTAAAGAAAAATTAAGAAAACAAGTTTCGCAAGAATGATATAAAACCGGCCTGATGGAATTAGAACTTTTTAAAGAAATATGGAACGAAGCGCAAGGTAAGCAGGATTCGTATGTACATATCAGCAAAGATATTGTGCAGCAATCAGCTACGTCTCAACAAAAAATAATTACGGCAATAAAAAGAAATCTTTTTGTTGAAGTGGTTATAGTGCTGCTGTGTGTATCGGCTATTGCCGTTTTTTACTTTACCGCTTTTGGCGGAAACTTTAAGGAAGTAAGCTGGATGTATATTCTTTTAGCCGCAGGTTTTTTATGGTATTATTATAAAAAAAATAAGCTGTTGAAAGAAATGCAGGTAACTGCTCTTAAGGTAAAAGCAAACCTTGAGGTGCAGCTATCTGTGCTGGAAAAATATATTCGTTTATACCTTGTTGCAGGCACATTGCTGGTGCCGGTTGTGATGACTTTCTTTTATGTACTGCTTTTCTACAAACATATTGTCATACTTCCCGCAATTCAATCTTCAATGGGTAATATGAATTTTACGTTAGGCTATATAGTATTCTCAATTTTTTTCACAATTGTTCTTTACTATCTTTATCGCTGGTATATTTACAAATTATATGGAAAGCATATTGCACGGTTAAAAGCCCTGCTGAATGAAATGAATGAAGAGATTTAAAAAACCAATATGAAACACTTTTATTTTTTATTATCAGCGTTATTAATGTATCAATGTTATCCTTCTACTGGTAATGCGCAAGGCAGCGCAGATAATGCGTTGTTATGGGAGATTAGCGGAAATGGATTGGCTAAACCATCGTACCTCTACGGCACAGTACATATGATATGCAAGAAAGATTTTTTAATGAGTGAAGCATTGAAAAAGAGTTTTGCCGCTACGGATAAACTTTATCTTGAAATAGATATGGATGACCCATCCATGAATATGAAAATGCTGCAACTTTCGATGTTGCAGGGAAAAAAGCTAAGTGATTTTTTTAATAAAGAAGATTATGAAAAACTGAATGTTTTTTTCAGGGATAGTATAGGCATGCCCCTGACCATGTTTAATACTATGAAACCATTTGTACTATTCAGTATCATCAGCTTAAAAACATTGAATTGTCCTGAACAGGAATCTTACGAAATGAGTTTTGTAAAAATGGCAAAAGAGCAAAGCAAAGAAATACTTGGATTGGAAACTGTTGAGGAGCAAATGAAAATTTTTGATGACATGCCGGATAGTGTGCAGGCGCAGATGCTGATACGGTATGCCAATGAATTTTATGAACAGAAAGAAGAATTTTCGAAAATGATTGACTTGTATAAAGCGCAAGACCTTACATCGCTTTATAATCAAACCATTTCTTCACCGGATATAGCCGGCTCTGAAGATGTTTTACTGTTTAACCGTAACCAGAAATGGATACCGGTGATAGAAAACGCCATGAAAGAATCAAGATTATTCGTTGCGGTTGGAGCAGGGCATCTTGCGGGAGATAAAGGCGTAATTAACCTGTTGAGAACAAAGGGTTACACTGTGAAAGCGGTAAAATAATCAATTTAAATTTAGTTGCGAAATCGCGGGTTTTATCTATTTCGCAGAATCAGGTAAACTTAACAAGCTGTCAGGTTTACTTACAGGTATTTCGCGTTGTTTTTTTAGCCAGGCCTGATAGTCTGTGTTCAATTTAATTACAGCTTCATCAGCAGGAAAACGTGCAGCGAGGCGGTTTATCAATGGCTTCATAGTAACAGAATCATTCTGCTGCTGTTGCAAAATACCTAACGCGTATATAGCCAATGCCGGATTTTTAGTACTGTCAGTAAATTGAGTAAGGTATTGTTTTGCCTCGCTGGTTTTTTGCTCTATCTGCGCCTTCTTTACATTGAGTATACTGTCAGAATGATTTTGGGTAGTATCCTTTCTTATCAAATCAATATCATGCAGGTAGCCATTAAAGTTAATCAGCAATTTTTTTAAAGAAGCTGATGCCGGCGAGGAAATATTGTAGTCTGAGAATTTATTCCAATCCACGGAAAGGTTAATCACGGATTCGTCATTGCTCAATAAAATATAGCGCCCGTCATTTCCGAATGTGAGGCTGTATATACCAGGGGAAGAAACAACTGTTTCAAATGAATGCGTACTATTACCTGCGGCAATCGTAGCCGTGTCTAATAACAGTGGTGATTGTCCATAATCTTTTCCTATTAAAGAAATCATTTGTGCAGCCGGGCTGTTTTGTACGGACAGGTTTATTTTAAAAGTATTTTTCTTTTCTCCACAGGAAAAAAATAAGAATACAATACTCCCTAATAATAGTTTATAGATATGCTGATGCATCATGCGCTGATATGCGATTTGAGGCTGCAAGATATTCAAGAAAATTCAATTAAGCGAAGCGTTGTGTTAGTCAAATACGCTCACGTTTATCCCCTGTCTCTTCCCGATTATCTCAGGGATTTCGCTTTTAAAGATCATTCAATACTTTTCTTTAGTGCTGATATTAAAACCAACATACTCCCGGCATTGCGATCCCGCCCGCATCAGCATTTGAATTGAAACGAAGATTCGGCGGAAGAAGCAATCTCTCAGGACTCAAAAGTAGAGATAACTTCTTACCCCTAAGCTTTTTGCTAAAAACGATATTCCTGCCGGTTATCTCATTACTATTGTAAGTATTACTAAAGCACCTGAACCTCATCATTCACAGTACTATTGGTTTCAATAGTTGGTGCAGGCTCTTTTTTGTGCTTGTCAAAAAACTTTTTCTGAAAGAGCAGTATGATTATTACACCGAAAGATATTGATGCGTCTGCAATATTAAATACCGGTCTGAAAAATTCAAAATCTTCTCCCCCCCATACAGGAAACCATTCCGGAAACTTTGCGTCCCTGATAATCGGGAAATACAACATATCTACCACGCGCCCATGTAAAAATCCCGCATAACCTTCTTTGGGAAATATTGCCGATACATAAGGGTTAAACACATCACCACTGTTTTCAAATATTAACCCATAAAACATGCTGTCAATTAAATTGCCTATAGCGCCTGCATATATCAGTGTAGCGCAAATGATAAAGCCTCTGTGATATTTTTCACGAATGATATACCTGAGGTAAAATGTACCGAATACTACCGCTACCAACCTGAACATGGTTAAAACTATCTTACCCCATTCGCCCCCTAATTTCCAGCCATAGGCCATCCCTTCATTTTCTATAAAATGCAACCTGAACCAGGAGCCTGCAATTTTTATTTCTTCTCCAAGATAAAAGTTGGTTTTTACCCAAAATTTTAGTCCCTGGTCAAGTATTAAAATAGCTAAGGTTAAAAGTATTACCGATCTGAATTTCACTGAAAAGTTTTGCGCAAACCTACAAGAAAAAGATGATTTTTCATTCGGTTACAGTTTATGATAATTAATTATGGAAAGTAAATTTTGTGCCCCGATAAATATACGAACAGCTTTAACTAAAATCGTTAACATTGATACAAATATTGTTGTTTGAAAGGTTGAATTTGTATCTTTATTGCTCCTGATGAATTGTAAAAAGACCATATATAATAAAACACAATGCGGGGTAAGCATTTTTTTAATGATAACCCTTTTATGGCTTACCATCAGTACTCCTTTTATTATTGATGCTCAGAAGAAATTAAAAGTCGCTAGCATTGCAATGACATCTCCGGATATTGACCAGCCAGTTGAGGATTGCTCTAATCCATTTTCGGGGCTTAATGAAGAAAGAGGTGGCAGCAGTGCAAACGCTCTTTCTGAGTATTTACATGAGCATTTTAACATGCCTGTTTTAAGCCAGCCAGAACTTGTTCATGAAAACCATTTTGGCTATTTAATATATGTTGAGTATTACGGCGAATTACTCTCACCCCCTCCGGAAGCATAGTCTCCCTTCTATTTAACAACAAATATTTTCTGTATTACATTTTAAATTAACCCTAAGGGTTGATTATTGTTATCAATCTGCACAGGCTTAATAATTTGATTATTGCCGTTAGCAGAATAACACTGTAAGGCGATGGCCTTGCTGTATTCGGCTATAAATATTCATTCACTTTACTTAAAAAAATTATCATGAAATCATACGAACAATTATTAAATGCAAATAAAGAATGGGCTGCAAATAAGCTTTTAATCAATCCACGATATTTTAAATCGCTTGCAAAAGTACAAACGCCTGAATTTTTATGGATTGGCTGTAGTGACAGCAGGGTGCCCGCCAATGAAATTACCGGCACCGAGCCGGGTGAAATTTTTGTACATAGAAACATTGCCAACCTTGTAGTACATACAGATGTAAACCTACTAAGCGTTTTGGAGTATGCAGTAGTGCACTTAAAGGTGAAGCATGTAATTGTTTGTGGACATTATGGCTGCGGGGGAGTAAAGGCCGCTATGAGCAATGGTGATTTTAACCAGGTTTTAAATATGTGGCTACGCGTTATTAAAGATGTATATAGAAACAACAGAGAAGCACTTGATGCAATTACAGACCTTGACAGAAGAGCCGATAAGCTTGTTGAACTGAATGTGAAAGAGCAGGTTGAAAAATTATGTAAAACTTCCATTATTCAGAATGCCTGGAAAGACCGGCAGGGACCGGATATTCATGGTTGGGCTTATGGGCTTAAGGATGGTATAATAAATCCAATTATTGAAATAAAAGCCGGGTCATACGTTGATCCTTTATATAAGTACGACTTCGCGGAATAAACCCCAAAGCCGGGCTTTAATACAAATTAGCCCGGCTTTTATTATAACCAAAATAAATATTTTACAACTTTGCTTAATTACCCCAACGCCATTCACCTGCAATCTGAAGTGGTTCTTTAAGGTTATTCTCAATAAGTTTTTCTTTAAGAATATTATCAGGAATAAGTTTTGCCTGTAATGCAGATGCATCTGCCAGTCCGTATAAAAGCATAGTGCTGAAGCGAACAGTATTTTTCAATTCTGTTTCATTAACTAAATCAAAAGAATCGCAATCTGCATGATAGCAGCGCAGCACTTCTCTGCTTAAATGGCCGTTTACGCCTGCGGTAGGTATGCCGCGGAGCATAAATGGCTGATGGTCGCTATGCAAATCAAAACCGGATGAAAATGTATTTTTAAATGATGTATCTATTGCCTGGGCTATTTGACCGATGGATTGAAATAAAGCTTTATCCTCCTCAGATGTGGCATTATATCCCCTGGGGTCGTTCGACATATCGAGGTTAAGCATATAGCGGATTTTTTTATAAGAGCCTTCTTTAATTGCCTGCGCTATATAAGCCTTTGAGCCAAGCAATCCTTCTTCTTCACCCATAAATAAAACAAATTCAATAGTGCGGGCAGGCTGTAATTTTAAGGCAGCAAAAGTGCGGGCAATATCTATAACTGAAAACGAACCGATACCATTATCGATAGCGCCGGTAGCAAGATCCCAGCTATCAAGATGACCGCCGATAACAATTTTTTCATTCGGCAAAGATTTGCCTTTGAGCATAGCAATTATATTTCTTGATTTAACAGTGCCTGAAAAATTGCTCATCTTAACAGACGCGGAAATTGCTTTCTGTTTCAGTTCCTCCTTTAATTGCATTCCATCTTCATTACTGATGCAAACAGCAGGTATAGGTATAAGACTACCTGTAACAGATGCAGTGCCTGTTAATAAAATTCCTCCGGGAGCAACATTAAAAAATATAACACCTGCAGCGGCATATTTAGTAGCCAGTGCTGTTTTTTCTGACCTGTGCAGGTTATGTAAACCCTGCGCTGAGCCGGGCAATAAGCCGATAGGTACTAAAACGATTTTACCTTTTACCGCAGCGGAATCTTTTTTATAATCCTCTTCCAATCCATTACCGCCGTCAACTACTGGTGCGGTAACATCTGCTTTAACAGGTGAATGGGCTAACGCAACTGCTTTATATGCTTTATCATTAATTGTTACGGATATTGTTCCGCGACTCCAGCTTTCCGCTTCAAAAGGTTGAAACCTTACATCAAAGTTGTAAGATTTTAAAAGGTCATACGCAAATTGCTCGGCTTTTGCGCCATTCTCTGAACCGGTAAGCCGATGTCCTATACTGCCGGTAGCTTCTTTCAGATTGCTGTACGCAGCGGAGCTCTTTTCAACTTCTTCATTAATGCTTTTGAAGACATTGCTCCATGCAGGCTTTGATTGAGCGGATGCTACGGTAACGGAAAATAATAATACAATACCGTAAGTAATGCTTTTATATATCATGCAAATAGAATTGAATGGTTAAATAAATACACAGGCAATGCAATCAGTTCTCTTTGGTCAGTTCATCATTCCACTGTTTTAAAATAAAAACTCTTTTGTTTTCATAATAATCAGGGGTGGTGGAACTTTTGTTTTTATATATAGGCTTAAACTCAAAATCAGTAAGCAACAAATGTTTATCATCATTGAGATTGCTGATGATATTGGCTTTGTCTTTTTGCAGGAGGTGAGAGAAAAGATACATGATTTCCAAGCCTCTGAAAGCCATTTCATTTGGTTTGGTATAGGTATTCCTGCCATAACGTTGAGTGAAATTTTCAACCCAGCTAACTTCCTCACCCGGGTTAAAAAAACTTGCAGAATAAATTACCGGTAGGTTTTTTATTTCGGGACGAGATAACTCCGGATAGTCTTGCCATGTAGGCATGCCAACTAATGTTATTTTATAATTGGGTGAAAGCGTTGAAGCATATGAAATGATATTTTTTGCAAAATTATCATCAAGGCTTCCGCATATAATTACATTCTCTCTCGTGCTATCTAATGATGCAGCAATATCTTTCGCGGTAAAAACATTATTCAATGTAGTTGTTTGAATATTTAATACGGTGCCGCTTCCTGAAGCATTAAGCGATTTAAAAACTTCCGTTATCCTGTCATCAGCACCATTCTGCCTTCTTAGCATAACCAGTTTATTAGTGCCGAAATTTTTGAGGATATAATTATAAATAACCTGCAGATGTGTATTCAGCTTGGGATTTACAATTACTACATAAGGATTAGCAGAAATGCCTCCATCATTAGGATAGCTCGCAGATACAAAGGGTATTTTTTTTTCTTTAGCTACAGCCGCAAGGTCAAGATATTCTTTACCATTTACTGCTCCTATTATCAGGCTCACGCTATCCAGCCCGCCGGCATCGGCAATTTTGTATACTGACTGTTGTGGGTTTTTTACATCATATACCTGCACATTCATTTTTATTTTTTCTTTATCCAGGGAGTCCAATGCGAAATTGCTACCCTGGTAAAAGTCAAGAGCAGAGCTGATGTATTTAGGAATTGTTTTTCCTGCTTTGTACTTGCCTGAAGCATCAAAAACAGAATCGAGGTATAGTGGAACAAACAACGCAATGCGTGGAGGTGTTTCCTGCTGGATTTGTGCAACAGAGGTTTTAAAAAACAAAATCAGTAAAGCGATTACGAATATGCCGGTTTTGTTCATGCTTTGAGCTTTATGCAATAAGAGACGTGTTATTCCCATTCTATAGTTGCAGGCGGCTTGCTGCTTATATCATATACTACACGGTTTATGCCACGCACATTATTAATAATCTCATTAGAAATATGTGCCAGAAATTCATACGGCAAATGCGCCCAATCAGCCGTCATACCATCTACTGAAGTTACGGCTCTCAATGCAACTGTATACTCATAAGTACGTTCATCACCCATAACACCCACACTTTTAACAGGAAGCAAAATAGCGCCGGCCTGCCAAACTTTATCGTACAAGTCAAAAGACTTTAACGCGTTGATATAAATTGCATCTGTTTCTTGCAGTAATTTAACTTTTTCTTCGGTTACTTCACCAAGAATGCGGATGGCTAACCCGGGTCCGGGGAAGGGATGGCGGGAAAGCATATTGTTGGGTATACCGAGTTCTGCTCCCACTCTTCTCACTTCATCTTTAAAAAGATAGCGCAGTGGTTCAACCAGTTCCAGCTTCATAGTATCAGGTAATCCACCTACATTATGGTGAGATTTAATGGTAACAGAAGGCCCATGAACTGATACACTTTCAATAACATCAGGATAAATGGTGCCCTGACCCAACAAACCAATACCTTCTACTTTGTGCGATTCTTCATCAAAAACATCAATAAAAGTTTTACCGATGATTTTTCTTTTTTCTTCGGGGTTTAATTTTCCGGCAAGTTTTGTATAGAAATGCTCACTGGCATTTACACCTTTTACGTTTAATCCAATCTGGTTATAGGTTTGTAAAACCTGTTCAAATTCATCTTTACGTAATACACCATTATCAACAAAAATACCGAAGAGGCGGTCGCCTATTGCTTTGTGAATAAGCGTAGCTGCAACGGTAGAATCAACTCCACCGCTGAGTGCCATAATCACTTTTCTGTTGCCTATCTGCTCTTTTAACTGTGCAACAGTATCGCTGATGAAATGCGCCGGTGTCCAATCCTGCTTGCATCCGCAAACCTTAACCAAAAAGTTGGTAATTATTTTTTTGCCGTATGTTGAATGATATACTTCAGGGTGAAATTGTAAACCGTACATTACATTTGCCGCTGCTCCGTTCTTTTTGAAAGCCGCCACAGGAATAGATTCCGTAACACCCAGTATTTCAAAATCCGCAGGTGTTTGCAATATAGAATCACCATGGCTCATCCAAACCTGTGATTCAGGCTTTACATCATCCCACAAAACATCCTGCTGTTTTATTTTGAGCTGTGCCCTGCCATACTCTCTTTTTTCAGAGCGTTCCACTTTGCCGCCAAAAGTTTTTGCAGTGAGCTGTGCGCCGTAGCAAACACCCAAAACCGGCAATTGTTTGCTAATAGCTTCAACATCAACTACGGGTGCATTGGCATCATTTACTGAAAAAGGAGAACCTGATAATATAATGCCTTTTAATTCAGCCGAATATTGAACAGGTTTATTGAAAGGCGTTATTTCGCAATACACATTGGCTTCGCGAACGGCACGGGCTATTAACTGGGTATACTGGGAACCGAAATCAAGGATGAGAATCTTTTCTGTCATTTGGCTGCGAAGGTAATAAAATGCGGGAATTTCAGTTGCAGGGTTTCCAGGGTTTCCAACCTTTGAAAGGTTGGAAACCCTATATAAAAGCTGTATTTTTATTAGATGGAAGTCAGAGAGCCTGCCGTTGCCTACGGCAAACAAAAATTTACCGTTCAAGAATACCTTGCAATGGAAGAAGCTGCTACAGAAAAGCATGAATATTACAAAGGCGAGATATTCGCTATGTCTGGTACTAAAATGCCTCGCAATATAATTTTCAGGAACCTGTTTGTCGGGCTGACGAATAAATTAAATGGTAAGCGATGCCAGCCATTCGGCAGTGATATGCGCATACATATTGAAGCCAATACCCTTTTCACTTACCCGGATATTTCTATTGTTTGCGGCGAACCGGAAACGCTTAATAATGATAACTGGAATGTTGTAAACCCGGCAGTAATTATCGAAATACTTTCTCCTTCTACCAGAAACTATGACCGCGGCGAAAAGTTTAAGCTATACCGCGATATACCCACGCTGAAAGAATATATATTGGTAGATTCCGAAAGCATACATATCGAAATATTCAGGCTTAATGAAGCCGGACATTGGGAACTGGAAGAATATAAATCGGCAGAAGAAATACTTTACGTAAAAACCATTAATGAAAACATTCCCATAACAGATATTTACGAAGGAGTGAGGCTGGAGGGTAGCGTTTAAAAACGCAGGGTTCCGAACCTTTGAAAGGTTCGGAACCCTAAATTATTCCATAGCGGTATTACTTACAAAGGCAATTTTTTTACTATCCGGCGACCAGGACGGCGTATTAATGGTAGCCTGACCTCCATATACATAAGCAATTATTGTAGGTTTGCCACCGTCAACCGGCATCAAACGCAGGTAAACTCTTTTATAAAATGGATGATCCTGCGGAGGTACGTCTTTTGAAAAGGAAAGAAAAGCTATCCATTTCCCGTTGGGCGAAATATGCGGGAACCAATTGTTGTATTCGTCGAAGGTAAGCTGTGTTTGCTCAGTACCATCAGGCTTCATCCTCCAAAGCTGCATAAGACCGGAACGTACAGAATTAAAATAAATATACTTCCCATCAGGACTATATTCAGCGCCATCATCAAGGCCTTCAGCAGTAGTCAGCCTTATCTCTTTGCCGCCTGTACTTGGTATTTTATAAATATCAAATTGATTATCGCGCTGCCCGGTATATACCAAAAACTTTCCGTTGGGAGACCAGCCATGCAGATAAGAAGGGCCTGTTGCGGTTATTTGTTTGGGTATGCCTCCATTAATTGGTACGGTATATACCAGTGAGCCATATTTCTTATCACCGCTTGAACTGCTAAGTCCAAGCATTTTTCCGTCAAAGGAAATCACATGATCATTGTTGTTTTGCAGTATTTCACCCGTGTTTATTTGTTCTGCAGTTTTACTATTAATGTTCAGCCGGTATATTGATCCCCGTTTGTTGTAAATAAGGTGTGTATTATCGTGCATCCAGTTCGGTGCCTGAAGCGATGCATTCTCGGAATACACGATATGTCGTATGCCGGAAGAAATATCCATCGTTTCTATGTGACTGCCGAGATAGTCCCGGTAAGGAACAAAATTTTCTTTTGCGGGAATAATAATGCGCACGTTTTCAAACACCGCAGATTCCAAAACATTTGCATTGTGCGAGCAAACATACATTCCTGCATATACTTCATCACCAAGATTGATATCTTCTGCAAAGACTTCAGTAAACGGTTCGCCCCATTTAGCTGTAGACATAATAAAACGGTTACCTTTTCTTTCTAATTGAATAATGTCAGGCAAAATATCTGATGATTTTGTTTCTTCAACAGTACTATCTTTTTCTTTACGGTATTGAAGAGAAGTCAACCCATCACCATGTACCGCGGCTGTTATCATTGCTGAATTAGTATCAAGACTGGCCCTCACCATCCAGCCCAATTTCCGGTGAAGCTCAACGCCTTTACCCTTTAAGTGGGCTTGTGCGTGAAGAATAAAATCGCCTTTCAATTTTTTCCATACGTAATAAAATTCATCTTTTTTAAACCAGATATTACTGCCGGAGCCGCTGATACTGTAGGATTGGTTAATACTATCGTATTGAATGCTTCCCTTTTTTATGACTTCTCCAACATCAGTACTTTGTTCAAAAATTCCGATGTGTTGCTGACCGTAACAAATAAAACCTGTTGAGCAGAAAATGAGAAGAACAAAAAATTTTAGTAATTGCATATGGTAGTTATTAAGTGCATAACTACGCTAAATATAAGCCATATATTTTATTGAACAATCAAGCGCAGGGTTCCGAACCTTTGAAAGGTTCGGAACCCTCGTCATACATGTATTCCTGCGTCTGCATACGATGATATCTTCCCAATCTGTAGTGATTTTATGGTGAAGTGGGTTAAGGTGTATGTATTGTATAACCTTACTCTAATATTCTTTGTCTATCTCTGATCTTTTAAAATGCTGTGCAAAAATATTGGTATTGATATCCTGTTGCCGCTTATAAGCATGACTATAGGATAAAAAGAAATTCTTAAATGTTCTTACGATAATACCATGATAGGCATAGCAAGGAATATTTGGCAGGAAGTTAAACCTTTTTTTAGGTTATTCAGAGTTTCGAACCTTGGAAAGGTTGGAAACCCTGCAACCCTCTACAAAAACTTCCCCGTATAACTTTCCTTAACCTTCTTCAGATCCTGCGGCACACCTTCAAAAACAAGGCTGCCACCCTGGTCGCCGGCTTCGGGGCCAAGATCGATGACCCAATCCGCACTTTTAATTACATCCGTATTATGCTCAATTACCCAAATAGAATGTCCCTGGTCGATCAACGCATTAAAGGAAGCAAGCAGCTTGTTGATATCATAAAAATGTAAACCCGTGGTTGGTTCATCAAAGATGAAAAGTATATGACCTTGCGCTTTACCTTTACCAAGAAAAGAAGCAAGCTTTACACGTTGTGCTTCGCCACCGGATAATGTATCGCTCGATTGCCCTAATTTAATATAGCCTAAGCCCACATCAGCCAATGGTTTTAGTTTGGTAAAGATGTCTTTTTCATCTTTAAAGAAGTTGAGTGCCTCATCAACACTCATCTCCAACACGTCAAAAATGTTTTTTTCTTTATAAGTCACTTCAAGCACCTCATCTTTAAAGCGCCTGCCGTGGCAAACATCGCATACCAGGTGCACATCTGCCAAAAATTGCATCTCCACAATTTGTTCGCCTTCGCCTTTGCATGCATCGCATCTTCCACCTTCTACATTAAAAGAAAAATGCTTGGGTTGAAAGCCATTGATTTTACTCAACGGTTGTTTTGAATACAGATCTCTTATTTCATCGTAGGCTTTGATATATGTTACGGGGTTGCTGCGGGATGATTTACCGATCGGGTTCTGATCAACCAGCTCAATTTGTGTGATAAAATCAACATCGCCGGTGATGGCTTTGTGCATACCTACCTTATCTACAAATTCTCCCTTTAATTTTTTTAATGCGGGATAGGCAATCTGTTTAACCAAAGTAGTTTTGCCACTACCGCTTACTCCGGATATTGCGGTTAACACGCCAAGCGGAAATTCAACAGTTATATTTTTTAAATTATTCTGGCGTGCATCTTCAATTTTTACAGAACGCTTCCATTTGCGGGTTTTTACAGGCACTTCTATTTTCAGTTCTCCTTTCAGGTATTTGCCGGTAAGACTTTTAGGATTATAGATAATAGCATCATAATCACCTTCCGCAATCACCTCTCCACCTAAGTGGCTTGCCAATGGTCCCATATCAATAATATGGTCTGCTTCCCGCATCATCATTTCATCATGCTCAACCACAACAACGGTATTATTCAAGTCTCTTAATTCTTTCAATACTTTTATCAACCGGGCTGTATCTCTTGAGTGCAATCCTATCGAAGGTTCATCAAGTATATATAACGAATTGGTAAGATTGCTTCCTAAGCTACGCGTAAGCTGAATGCGTTGGCTTTCCCCGCCACTTAAACTATTGGCTAACCGGTTAAGACTTAAATAACCCAGCCCAACATCAAGCAATACCTGTAATCGTTGATTTATCTCAATAAGCACACGTTTGGCAACCTGCTTATCATATTCACTCAGATCAAGTGTATCAAACCATGTTTTTAAATCTTTTACCTGTATCTCGCATAATTCGCCAATATGCTTTCCTCCCACTTTTACATATAATGCTTCTTTACGTAAGCGATAGCCTTTGCATTCCGGGCAGGTTGTTCTTCCACGATATCTTGACAGTAAAACCCTGTATTGCACTTTATATAAATTCTGCTCTACCTCTTTAAAAAAGTCGTCGATGCCTTCCGCGTATTTATTGCCTTCCCAAAGTTCGTTGTACTGTTCTTTGGTTAAATCAATTACGGGCTTATGCACAGGAAATCCGAAATTTTTAGCAGCCTTTACAAACTGATCTTTCCATTTGCTTAATTTTTCACCTTTCCATGGAGCAACCGCGCCATCATATACGCTTAATCTTGGATTGGGGATTACCAGCTCGGAATCGATGCCCAATACCTGCGAAAAACCTTCACAAACCGGGCAGGCACCATAGGGGTTATTAAAGGAGAAAAGATTGGGAACCGGTTCTTCAAATTTTATTCCGTCTCTTTCAAACTTATTGGAGAAATGTACGTGGTTTAATTCGTTTATAATAAGCACCATCTCACCCTCTCCCTCAAAAAACGCCGTACCAACGGAGTCAGCTAAACGATGCAGATCATCTTCATCAAAATCTTTTACAACAATCCTGTCTATCAAAATATAAGTATCTCCTTTATATTTCTTTTTTAACTCCGCATCTTTTAATTCAAGTTCATCTTCAATCCTCGTAATTTCTCCTGCTTTTCCTTCTGCCTTTGTATATAATCTTGAAAATCCTTTTTGCAAAAGGATATTCAGCTCCTCATGCGTATTGCGTTTGCCCTGTAATTTAAAACCAGAGAGTATAAGTACTTTATCACCAGCTTTTTGGTTTACAATATATTTCACCACATCATTTACATCATCTTTCTTTACTTCTTCGCCACTTATGGGAGAAATGGTTTTGCCAATCCGGGCATATAATAATCTTAAGTAGTCATATACTTCCGTCATGCTGCCTACGGTAGAGCGTGGCGTGCGGGTGATCACTTTTTGTTCTATGGCAATAGCCGGACATAAACCTTTGATGAAATCAACATCAGGTTTATTCATGCGGTTAAGAAACTGCCTTGCATAAGCGCTCAGGCTTTCTGCATACCTGCGCTGTCCTTCCGCAAACAGGGTATCTATAGTTAATGATGATTTACCCGAGCCAGAAACGCCCGTTACCACCACCAGTTTATTCCTGGGGATTTCAACGGTAACATTTTTAAGATTATGTACCCTCGCACCTTTAATAAGAATAGTATCAATAATAGCCGGAGGAGAATTTTTGATTGTTGAAGTTGCTGCCATAGAGGGCAACAAAATTAATGCTAAATTGTTTAGCGGAGCAAAAAACTGTGCTAAATAAACAATAAATGATAAATGCTATTATTGTTTTTAAGGGTTACTATTTAATATTTTATCGTTTATCGAAGGGTTTCGATAATTAATCGAAAAATATTTAACAAAAGTTTGGTCGGTTCAAAAAAAGCTATATTTTAGCAGTCCCAATATCATACGAAAGAAACTAGAACTAAAATCATTACCGCCTTTTGGTATTACTTCTACTTCTTAATATATGATAATGGGTATCAAAATCCCAACCATTAAAAACCGTAGAAGTTTATGAATTCCCTAACCAACCTGCCTGATCAGCAATTGATCAACCTTTTCATGAATGGAGAAGCTTCAGCATTGGAAGCGCTCATTGTTCGTCACAAAGACAAAATTTACACATCCATTTTTCTGCTTGTAAAAGATAAATATCTGGCAGAAGATATTTTCCAGGATGTATTTATCAGGGTTATCGACACTATTCGTAGTGGCAGGTACACCGAGGAAGGTAAATTTTTACCATGGGCAATGCGTATCGCCCATAACCTTTGCGTAGATCATTTCCGTAAAGTGAAACGTACACCAACTATTAAAACTGGTGATGATCGTGACATTTTTGAAGTGATCAACTTTTCAGAAGATGGTGTTGACCGTCGTATGATGCAGCGTCAAAGCCACGACCGTGTTCGTGAAATGCTTGACAGGCTGCCTGAAGATCAGCGTGAAGTAATTATTTTAAGGCATTACGCTGAACTGAGCTTTAAAGAAATCGCTACATTAACAGACTGCAGCATTAATACAGCCTTAGGCCGTATGCGTTATGGTTTAATTAACCTGCGCAAAATGATGCAGGAAAAACAAATTGCATTGTAAAACAAAATTCTACTCAGAAGTAACTGCTCCGGAATTTTCCGGGGCAGTTTTATTTTAGGGGGTGTTTATGTATACTGCTTCCTTCTGCTAGTAATTGTACCAGATGTTCACTTGCTAATGACTAAAATACCGTGAGTTTTGGGTCTTAGTCAGGTTAGGAAAGTATATTTCACGCAGCGTACGCAACTGGGCAAAGCCCGCAAAGAAGCATTCGTTGCCAACACTGCTCCGCTGTGAACGCCGCGTGAAAATCATCGGTGAATACCGGAAAGAGAATATATTGTATCAACTTATTTTATTGATTATCATTTTTGAACACCCAAACTCACGTTAAAATAATAAGTTACATTAAAAAGGGGTGTCTTTCAAATACACCCCTTTTCAATATAATCCTAAACCCTAATGTAGTAGCAAAGATTTATCCCCCTATATCTATTTTAAAATTCACTTCAGCCGGGGGCAAACATTGTTTGTCATCGCAAACCATAAACTCTACTGTTCCTCCAACGTTGGTTTTTACTTTTGATTTTAGCTGTACAAGCTGAACAAAATCAACTTTCTTTTCATAAAAATTTACATTGCCGTTCCATACTTCTTCATGTTTCTTTACTATTTTCCCTTCTTCTTTTACTTTGCCGCTTAAAGTTACTAATGGGTTTTTATTGAATGTAAAGCTCGTTGCTACAGGACCATCAACACCCACATTTTGCGCGTATATATGATAGTTTCCGTCAACCATTGCTGAAAGCCTTAACTCGTAGGTTTTATCATTTATCTTTTTTGAACTGAAGCTCCACTTAACCTTTAGCGCCGAGCCGGATTGTGCAAAAACAGCCATCCCGGCAAATAGTAAAACTGTAAGAAAAAAAATACGTTTCATAATCAACATATTATTTTATGTAAACGATAGTAAGACATCAAATTGCCTGCAAAAAAGCTTAATCTTTTGTAAAAACTATGCCAGCATCGCTTTCTCGGCAACAAACAGATCGTGAAATATTTTTTTACCATCTGTATTTCCAAGCTTGTTATTGCATGCACGCTCCGGGTGAGGCATCATGCCAAAAACATTGCCTGCAGCATTGGATATGCCGGCAATATTGCGTAAGCTGCCATTGGGGTTTGCTTCAGCAGTGATATTGCCATTTTCATCACTGTAACGGTAAATTACCTGCCCATTATTTTCCAACGCATCAAGTGTGGCATTATCAGCATAAAATCTTCCTTCGCCGTGTGCAATAGGAATCTTTGATACTATACCATCATTTCCTTTCAGGAATATATTTTTACAAATAAATTTCATGTTCTCATTGCGGAGCAATACGCCGGGCAGCAATCCTGCTTCACAAAGAATCTGGAAGCCATTACAAACGCCTAAAACTTTTCCACCTTTGCCTGCAAATGATATTACGCTTTGCATCATAGGGCTGAACCTTGCTATAGCGCCGCAGCGTAAATAATCGCCGTAGGAAAACCCTCCGGGCAGCACTATACAGTCTTCCGTAGAAAACATACTGAGGTCCTTATCTTTATGCCAAAGCTGTATTACTTCGTATCCAAGGTCTTCACTTAAAGCATGTATCATATCTGCATCGCAGTTTGAGCCTGGAAAAACAACTACCCCAAATTTCATAATAATAAATAAATGTATTTAAAGAAAGCAAAGGTAAATGCTTATGCTGAATTGGACAATTGAAGAATCCGGGTGCATCCCAAATTTTCGCTGCCTTGTGATAAAAAAACATTGACCAACTATGCTTTAACAGGCAGCCATATATTAAGTGCAAGTATAAAAGCTACAAACAGCCAGTGAATGATGAACGATATCCACTTTTTTTGTGCATAAAAATAGGTATATGCATGAAAGGCAGCAAAGGGCAATGCGCATAATATCCAGTATTCGAAAGTAGAAGCAAAATTAACGAATGGAATCAGTAGTGTTATAATCAGGTATACCAGCATAAGGCTCCAGCTTTTTCTAACCTGTATAAGCATTTTAAGAATATTTGCCTGTATGTAAAACCCGCTTATTAAAAAGGGAATAATCAATAAAATAATAGCCGCCCAGGCCCACATATCATATTGAAATTTTGGAACACTTACAGATAATGATGGCAGGTACGTAAGCGGGTTCCAGTTACCGCCAAGAAATAAAATAGCAAATAAAAAATAATAAGGCGTTAATAAACCCAGTATGGCTATTATCCATTCACTTAAATGAAATGGACGCATAGAAATTAACGCAAAGAAAACCAGTATTATAAAACATATTGAGGGGAAATACAGGAATGATGTTAAGCTAACAACCAGGCTTGCATTAAATATAAGCGTTTTAGGTTTGGGATTATTGAAAAGGCTGCTGAGTGTTGCCCATACCCATACCAATAAGCTGTTAATAATAAGCGCTGAAGAAAGCTGCCACCACTCAGGAAATAAAGAAGTAATGAACACATAAGCCAAAGCCGGCAAATAAGTTGGCTTATGCAATAGCTTTTGATTGTTGATGAAATTTGTAAAAATAATTGCCTGCGATAAAATTAATGCCAGCACTATAACCGGGTAAATAATAGGAACTGTTTTGCCAAACGGCGCTAAAAAATTAAGCAACCGGTGATAGAGAAATCCATCTGTTGCCTGCGCTATAGGTATATGCGGGTGCAAAAAAGCATAAAACTTTAATACAAAACCGTATATCAGTAAAAATATAATATTAAGCGGTGAGTTAGTTTTGAAAGATCCGATCACAGGAGTTTATTTAAAAATCAATTTTTGCAAAGCAAATATAGTTCCTGTACATACACGGCATAACAACCTGCCTTGCTCCAACCTGTTTGCCATATTTGGGTAAAAACTCATAATCCTTGTCAAGATTTTTTAATGTAGGCGAACGTTTTACATCTCCATTTCCATTAACGCTTTGCTCAGATAATAATTTTACCCTGCGCTCCTGCTGGTTATATAAAAAATTTATTTCTCCGCCGGTATTATAAATCATGTATGAAAGGCTGTTGTCAGAATTATCATCAAACTGGCTTTTGTGCAAAATATTGTTCCATTGTATAGTAGCATCTGAGTCAAATGAAAATACCGCTATATTCTCGCTGTAATAGCGTGTGCTGTTGCCGTAATAATTAGACCTGTTCCACGGGCTGCCATAACCATATGGGCTCCAGTATGAGTTGTAATAAGAGGAATACGGAGAGAACCCGTAAGGGCTGTACAGGTAGTCGTAACGGTTCCAGTTATTGCCGCGTGAAGAGGTAAAGTATAATTCACTTACTACTAAAAATCCACCATCTTTTTTGGGTAATAGCTGGCGAATAAAGAAATCATTAAAGGCTGTTTTAGCAGTAGTGTTTTCCGACTTGGCGTTTTCCTTTAAATCATCACTAAAAATATTATAGCTTTCAGCGTTTATTTTGTTGGCATCCTTATTCCATATTGCAGTGTATATACCTTCTACATTGCCGCGCTTTTGTTTAAAGTAAAGCGAACTCAGCAAAATATTGCGATTAACGTTATCTGCTTTAATCTTTACCTCATCCAAAAAGTTAGTGGTAAGCGGTATATTGTTTACGCTAAAACTATCTGTCATAGCAGGTTTTATAACCAGGTCCACGTTCGAAATATTATCCCTGCCACCTGTTCTGCCGCATTTGGCAAATATGAAATCACCATCATTGTCTACAATAAAATCGCTGAACACCGCATCTCTCTGCTTCATTGTAACGGGCAAACGGCTTTTCTTTATAAACTCCATTTTATCGTTATATAACAGGGTGGTAAAATAATAATTTTTTTCATTCCGCTTATTAATCTTAAACACTACTATACGTTGCCTATTTTCACTATAGACGGTAGAGTAAATTTTATTGTCGCTTGATCCTCCTATCTGTGTTGTATCAATCTCAACAGGACCTACAAGCTTCTGTCCTTCTGCATCCATTTTTACCACATTGCAGTAAACGATATTTCTTTTTTCATATTGGTATATCATATAAAAAAAGTCTGTGTATGAAACAAAATCTACATTGATTAACCTGTCGGGCAAAAACTCAAGATCAATTTTGTTCTTAAGCTTCATGTCGGTATCAAAAATAGAGAGATCATTCCTGGATTTATAATTCTTGTAAATAAGAATATTGCTGCTCACCTTGCCAATCACTTCAAAGTTTACCTGCCTGTAATCATCTTTTGTGGGTTCGGAGTAGCGGATTCGCTGTGCGCATAAGGTAACCGGCACCACAAAAAAAAGTAGAAAAATGGCAGAACGTAATTGCCTCATTGGATATGATTTTTATATTAATGCTATTCTTTCGCAAATTAGATGGTTTTTGGGGATTGTATATAGATTATACATTATTTTAACCAATTTGTAATTTACCCTATACCTTTGCCGTTTTGAATTCTGACACAGAAAGTATTTAACCTGCATTCACCGTGGGCAAACACACAAACAAAGCTACCCTGGCCGGTCTTGTTATCGCACTGGGTATTATATACGGAGACATTGGAACTTCGCCTCTTTACGTTTTCAGCGAAATTATTGCCGGCAGATCTATTACGGAAGATCTGATTGTCGGGAGCCTTTCCTGTATAATCTGGACAATAACCCTTCAAACAACTATTAAGTATGTTGTTCTGGTATTAAGAGCTGATAACAGGGGTGAGGGGGGAATTTTTGCTCTTTATGCCCTGGTAAGGCGCCGGCGCAAATGGCTGGTTGTACCGGCCATGATAGGCGGGGCTGCGCTACTGGCAGATGGAATGATTACGCCGCCAATCACCATCACGTCCGCCATTGAAGGTTTGCAAAAACTGCCTGCATTCCATAATCTTGATGAATATATCATTTATATCGTAATAGGGATTCTCTCTTTCTTTTTCTTTCTTCAGCAATTTGGTACTGCATCAATAGGTAAATTTTTTGGGCCTGTAATGACGATATGGTTTAGCATGTTAGCGGTATTTGGCGCTATACACCTGTTTGATGACTTATCAATTATGCGTGCTTTTAATCCCTATTATGCCATTAAACTGCTGAGTATAAATCCGCAGGCATTGTGGATATTAGGAGCCGTGTTTTTATGTACTACCGGGGCAGAAGCATTATATAGCGACCTGGGGCATTGCGGCAGGGAAAACATACGCATTTCATGGATTTTTGTAAAATCCTGTTTACTGCTCAATTACCTTGGGCAGGGAGCCAGTTTGCTTAATCATCACCTGAACGTTCCGGCAGGGTCACATGCTTCCATCAATCCCTTTTTTGACCTCATGCCTGACTGGTTTGTTTTGCCCGGGGTAATTATCGCTACTGTTGCAGCCATTATTGCCAGCCAGGCAATGATATCGGGCTCGTTTACATTAATTGGTGAAGCTATACGCCTTAACCTTTGGCCGAGGTTGAAAATAAGGTACCCATCAGAAGAAAAAGGGCAGTTATTCATCCCTTCTTTAAATACCATATTGTTTATTGGTTGTGTGGGAGTAGTGCTGTATTTTCAAACATCTTCCCGTATGGGAGCTGCATACGGGCTTGCAATAATTGTAACCATGCTCATGACAACCATTCTTTTTGCCAACTATCTTGTTAATCACAGGGTAGCCTCCGGCTGGATATGGTTGTTTTTGGTAGGGTATACTATTATTGAAGGCGGTTACCTGATCGCCCTCCTGCAAAAATTTACACACGGTGGTTATATCACAGTAATTATTGGCGGTGTAATGTTCCTGGTAATGTATATCTGGTTCAGGAGCAGAAAAATCAAGAACCGTTATGTTGAGTTTGTAAAGCTAGAAGATTATCTTCCTATGCTGCAGGAGTTGAGTAATGATCCTTCCGTTGCCAAATACGCCACTCACCTCATTTATCTTACAAGTGCTAATAATCCAAAAGAAATAGAACATAAGATTATCTATTCTATCCTGAACAGGAAACCCAAGCGTGCGGATATATACTGGTTTGTGCATGTAGATACGCTGGATAATCCCTATACCTGCGAGTACGAGGTACAAACCATTATTCCCAATGAAGTGATAAGGGTTGAATTCAGGTTGGGTTTCAGGGTTGAGCCGCGCATTAATATTATGTTCAGAAAAGTAGTGGAAGATATGGTTAAGAATAAAGAAGTAAATATTACCAGCCGCTATGAGAGCCTTCAACGCAATAATGTTATTGGCGATTTTCAGTTTATCGTAATGGAAAAATTCCTGAGTATGGATAATGAATTGCCATTCTGGGAAACATTGATTATGCGCGGATATTTCTGGATAAAAGAAATCAGCCTTTCTGAAGAAAGAGGTTTTGGTTTGGATGCCAGCTATGTAACGGTTGAAAAGTTCCCTTTGATAGTTGCGCCGCTTACCAACTTAAAGCTTAATCGCATTTATAAAGATTAATCGTTTCTGCCTTTGTAAATAATAAGACTTTAACTTCTCTCCGTCTTTTACTATTTTCATAGTGTAAACATTCGATTGTATTGCCATCTATCATTTTGTATATAGCCGGAGTAATTGCTCTTCTCCTCATTATATTATATTTTATACAGGAGAAATTCATTTTTAAACCTGAAAAATTACCGGCAGATTTTAAGTTCATATATGATGCCCCTTTTGAAGAATTGTTTTTTGATGTTGAGCCGGGTGTTCGCATTAACGGTTTACATTTTTATGTGGAAAAGCCACTTGGGCTTATACTTTATTTTCACGGCAATACAAGAAGCATTAAGGGTTGGGGAAAATATGCAAAAGATTTTTACCGCTATCAATATGATGTAGTATTGGTTGATTACCGGGGATTTGGAAAAAGCACCGGCAAGCGCAGCGAAAGTAAAATGCTTGCAGATGTACAGTTCATATATACACAGCTTGCAAATAAATATAATGAGCATCACATTATTGTATATGGAAGAAGCATAGGAAGCGGTTTTGCCGCAAAAGTAGCGTCGGATAACAGACCCCGCTATCTTATTCTTGATGCACCATATTATAGTTTTACAAAAGTGGTAGAACGTTTTCTGCCGCTGCTCCCTGTAAAATACGTATTGCGCTATCATTTAAGAACAGACAAATGGATACGCAAAGTAAATTGCCACACCTATATTCTGCATGGCACAAAAGATTTTCTTATTCCTATAAGGCATAGCGAAAACCTGCAAAAATTAAGTCCCCATAAAATCACGCTGATAAGAATAAATGGCGGTGGGCATAATAATTTACCTTCGTTTCCGGAGTATCACAATTTTATAAGGGATATTTTAAAATATGACTGAAGAGGTTAAGCTACCGGTGCCGCGTAAACGAAGATGGATCAGGCTGCTGAATATTGTACTTGTTATTTACCTGCTTGTTGGCGTAGCGGTTTATTTTTTACAGAACAGGTTTTTATTTCATCCTGAAACCATTTCGAAAGATAAAAATTTCAATTTCTCTATTTCACATAAGGAAGTAAATATTGCATTGGATGGCGATTACAATATGAATGTTGTACAGTTTTTAACGAATGACAGTACAGCTAAGGGTGTAGTATTATATTTTCATGGAAATCGTAAGAACATTGAATGGTATGCCGGGTATGCTCCCACATTCACAGGTAAGGGTTATGAAGTTTGGATGATTGACTATCCCGGTTATGGTAAAAGCTACGGCAAGCTCACAGAGCAAAAACTATACGATTATGCCGAACAGTTATATATAATGGCAAAAGCGAAATACAATGCAGATAGTATAATCATTTATGGAAAGTCTTTGGGCACAGGTATTGCAGCCTGGTTGGCTTCAAAAAAAACGGCTAAGAGAGTGATATTAGAAACGCCATATTACAGCATACCTTCCCTTGTATCACATTATCTGCCCATTTACCCGGTGAGCAGGATTTTGAAATACCAGCTTCCAACGTATGCTCACATCAATATCATTAATGCGCCCATTAGCATATTTCATGGCACGAGTGATAATGTAATACCCTACAGCAATGCTGAAAAATTAAAACCATTGCTTAACACAAAAGATGAGTTTATTACAATACCGGATGGTGAACACAATAACTTAAGTGAATTTCCTTTGTTCAGGGAGAAGTTGGATAGCTTGCTGGCGTTGTAATGTTATTATCCCCGTCCTTCAACACAAACATCGTAGTTAAATCGCTCTTTTGTGAGAGAGAAATCTGCCGGGCATTGGTACTGATGTTCATCTTTTGCACTACTGCCCAACGGATTTCTCACCGCACAAGATGCATTTAATTCATTGCAACCAGAGGGTGGTATCGAAATGACGGGTGAGTGTGCCGTCCTTTCGATCCCAACCGAAGTTCAGGAGAGAAACCCGCCGTACATTAGTACTATTGTTCAACCCTTTATCGGCACCACATTAACTGATTGATTTTTTTTTACTTTATCCGGAATAGATTGAACAATCTCGTTCTTTAATGCATCTATTAATCTCTTTTTCACAAAATCTCTTTGTACCACCACGCTTACTTCCCTCATAGGCACAGGTTTTTTAAATTGCCTGATGAGTTGCAATTGCTTTGCCGGCATATCAAACGTAGCTAACTCGGGTAAAATAGTTATACCATCATTCAAATCAACCATTCTGCGCAGCGTTTCTATACTTCCTGTTTCATAATCAAAATTACTACCGGCCGTACTCATTTTGCGCAGTTCGCATAAGTTTTCTATTTGCGAGCGGAAGCAATGCCCTTCTTCCAGCAACCATAATTTGTTTGGGTCTATATCCTGTGCAAGCACATAATTCTTTTCATACAAAGCATTTTTTCTTGAAACATAGGCTACCAACTCTTCATAAAATAATGGATATTCTTTAATGCCATTTTTTTGTAATGGTGTTACCAATATACCTGCATCAATTGAGCCTTCTGTAAGCGATTTAATAATATTATCAGTAGTCATTTCACTTACCACCAGTTTTACCTGTTTGTATTTTGCCGTAAAGCTTTGTATAAATAATGGCAAAAGATATGGCGCTAAAGTGGGTATAATGCCAAGTTTTAGTTCACCCGTAAGCACTCCCTTTTTATGCTGCACCAACTCATGCATCACCTGCTTTTGCGCTAAAATTATTTTTGCCTGCTGAATTATTTCTTTACCTGTTTCTGTAGTAGCAATGGGCTGTTTGGTTCTGTCGAAAATGGTAATGCCTAATTCTTCTTCAAGTTTTTGAATTTGCATACTCAGCGTTGGCTGTGTAATAAAGCAACTTTCTGCGGCAAGTGTAAATTGGCGGTGGGTATCTAAAGCAACGATATATTCCAGTTGAACAAATGTCATAGTATAGACAAAATCTATTTAAATATAAAATTAATCAATTTGGTAAATATTTCAAATGTTACATCTTTGTAAGCAACCTAATTCTGTGGAAACATTTGCCTTAAAAAGTAGATAGAAAAACCAGTAATATGTTGTATTCGGGAAGTATAGCTTCCCGTTTTTATTAGCCTGCTTTCTAAATCGTTTGCATAAAGGCATAAAAAAACCCGGCACTAGAAAATGCCGGGCATCTTGTGTAGATTTTTTCTATACCCTTTATCTATTTAGAGTAGCTAAGTTAATACATCAGTTGTTAATAATTACCAAAAATCTGTTTAAGAGAAATCTTTTCGACTAAATAATACCAATGATTATTTTTTTTAAAAACCACGTAGGTTTGTGGCGCTAAAAAAAGTATATGAACGAAAACTTGGTTAACCGGATAAGCGTTGAACTAGAAGAAATTAAGCAAAACGGGCTTTACAAAACAGAAAGAATAATTGAAAGCCCGCAAGGAGCAGACATTGAAGTGAAAATACCAGGACAGAACGGCTTAAAATCTGTTATAAATCTTTGCGCTAATAATTACCTGGGCTTATCATCGCATCCTGCGGTAATCAGCGCTGCAAAAAAATATGTTGACACAAGAGGATATGGGCTGAGCAGTGTGCGGTTTATCTGCGGCACACAGGATATTCATAAAGAACTGGAAAAGAAGATTTCCAAATTTCTGGGTACTGAAGATACCATATTATATGCTGCGGCTTTTGATGCCAATGGTGGTGTGTTTGAACCGCTTTTTGATGAGAAAGACGCGATTATTTCTGATGCGCTTAATCATGCTTCCATTATTGATGGTGTAAGATTATGTAAGGCTCAGCGCTTTAGATACAATCATAATGATATGGCTGATCTTGAGGTTAAACTCAAAGAAGCACAGGGCGCACGCAGCCGCATTATTGTTACCGATGGTTCATTCAGTATGGATGGCACTATCGCACAGCTTGATAAGATTTGTGAACTGGCGGATAAATATAATGCTGCAGTAATGATTGATGAATGTCACTCCAGCGGATTTTTGGGTAAAACCGGAAGGGGCACACATGAGTATCGCGGTGTGATGGGGAAAATAGATATTATAACCGGCACGCTCGGTAAGGCTTTGGGTGGCGCTTCGGGTGGTTTTACCAGCGGCAGAAAAGAAGTGATTGATATGCTGAGGCAACGTTCCCGTCCATACTTATTTTCAAATACTGTTGCTCCGAGTATTGTTGGCGCTTCTATAGCAGTGCTTGATATGCTGAGTGAAACAACTGAGCTTCGCGATAAGCTGGAAAACAACACGAAATATTTCCGCCAAAAAATGACAGCGGCGGGCTTTGATATAAAACCCGGCGATCATCCTATTGTGCCCATTATGCTTTATGATGCTGTATTGGCGCAAAAAATGGCTGCTCAATTACTGGAAGAAGGCATTTATGTTATTGGATTTTTCTTTCCTGTTGTGCCCAAAGGGCAGGCACGCATACGTGTGCAGTTAAGCGCAGCGCATGAACAACACCATCTTGATAAAGCTATTGCCGCCTTTACCAAAGTGGGAAAAGAACTTGGCGTAATTAAATAACGCAGCGCATTAAAAAAACATTTATAATTTTTTTGTATACAATGAAAAAAAAATACTCCGGTTTCCTGTTTATTATTTGCATTTGTGCTGTGTATTCCTGTTCTATGAATAATGTGGATGAGGATAAATCTTTAAAAAAGTATTTTACTGAAAAGAATGTTGATGGAAGTTTTGCAATGTTTGATAACGGCCGCGGTGTATTCAAAATATATAATTTAAAAAGAGATACTACCCGTTTTCTGCCGGCTTCTACTTTTAAAATTGTAAACGCGTTGATTGCTATACAAACAGGGGTGGTGATGAATGAAAACAGTATTATAAAATGGGATAGTATACAACGCCCCAATAAAGACTGGAACCAGGACCTTAGTATTACAAAGGCGTTTCAATATTCATCTGTTCCACATTTTCAGCAGATAGCCAGAACGATAGGCAGGGATAGTATGCAAAAATGGTTAGATACATTGAGCTATGGTAATAAAACAATCGGCAAAGCCGTAGATTCATTCTGGTTAGATAATTCTTTACTCGTATCTCCTGATGAGGAATTAGGACTGGTAAAGAAATTATACTTTGGAAAACTTCCCTTTCGTAAAGGCGCGCAGGATGCAGTAAAAGCAATGATGCTACAGGAAGATAACAGTAATTATAAACTCAGTTATAAAACCGGCTGGGGCTATAATAAAGAAGGACATGCCATTGGCTGGGTTGTAGGATGGATTGAGGAAAACAGGCATCCTTATTTTTTTGTGTTGAATACTGAATCCGCGAGCCCGAATGCAGACCCTGCTATCCGGAAAGAGATTTTAAATGGCATTCTGAAGCAGTTAGGCTTTTTTGAAGGGAAGATGTAGGGAGATGACAGGTATAACGCATTGTACTTTTTTTTGTGAGAGGCGAGATGATAAATATGAGATGCTCACTTTTGTTGTTTATCATCTCACGTAACAATAAGCTGGCAGGTAGTTTGCATAGGTAACAATATCAATAATTATTTTTTGTTTCGTTTTGAACATATCGAACATTTATTATTACTGCTGTTAATACCAGTGCTGATATTGCTTTTCCTGGCTGTATTACGATGGAAAAAAAATACTTATAAAAAAATAGGTGATGAAAAACTGGTAGCCCAGCTTACCAAAAGTTTTCTTCATAAAAGATATTTGTTACGGTTTGTAATACTGGTAACCGGTTTTGGGCTTTTGATTATTGCTGCTGCCAACCTGCAATCAGCTACCCAGGTAGAAAAAATAAGCAGGCAGGGTATTGATGTGATGATAGCTTTGGATGTAAGCCGGAGCATGTTGTCGCAGGATATAAAACCAAGCCGCCTTGACAAAGCAAAGCAACTGGCAAATAAACTGATGGATCAGTTGCAGAACGATAGGATTGGGCTCGTAGTTTTTGCAGGAAGGGCATATATGCAAATGCCGCTTACTGCAGATCATTCTGCTGCGCGCTTGTATATTAGTAACGCTTCACCGGAGGCTGTGCCAACACAGGGAACAGTGATTGCTGAAGCATTGCGCATCAGCAATTCAGGGTTCAATAAGAAAGATAAAAAATACAAAACCATTTTGCTGATTACAGATGGAGAAGATCATGATGAAGAAGCTGTAAAAACTGCCAAACAGCTTGCCGATAATGGTGTAATTATTAATACGATTGGTGTGGGCACTACAGAGGGCGGCATAATTATGAATGCTATTACAGGGGAACCTAAAAGAGATATACAGGGAAATGTTATCGTATCTAAATTAAATGAGCGCGAACTTATTGATATTGCAAGCAACTCCAATGGCATTTACCAGCAATTAAATGATGTTGAATCTGTGGTAAGCAAAATTCAATCGCAGGTTGCATCAATGGAGCAGAAAACCATCAATGATAGCAGCGACAGGAATTACAGGAGTTTTTTTCAATGGTTTTTAGTGCTTGCGCTTATAGGTTTAATAGGAGAGTTGTTTATATCTGAAAAAAGAAAAGCGAATAAATAATGAAACGCATTGCCTTTTTAATATGGTTGATTATAAGTGTGAATCTTGCTTTTTCACAGGAGGCAGATCGCTTTATAAGCAAAGGCAATGAAGCTTACCGTGCCGGGCAATATGAAAAAGCTGCACAGGCTTATAAAGAAGCGCTTGAAAAAGATCCCAATAATGCTACCGCTTCCTTTAATATGGGCAATGCATTATTCAGGGAAAAAAAATTTGAAGAAGCCGCTAAAGTATTTGAAGAAGCGGTAAAAAAAACGGAAGAGAAAAAAATGCAATCCCGGTTGTATTACAATAAAGGCGTATCGTTTACGCAACAAAAAAAACTGGAAGAGAGTCTAGCGGCATATAAACAATCGCTGCGCATAAATCCGGCAGATTCTCTTGCAAGAGAAAATTTGCAACGGGCATTAAACGAGAAAAAGCAACAACAGCAAAAGCAACAAAAGCAGCAGGAGCAAAAACAAAAGAAAGATGAAAAACAACCTCAGCCAAAACAAAATAAATTAAATCAGCAACAGGTACAGCAATTATTAAAAGCGCTTGAAGAACAGGAAAAGAAACTGCAGGATAAAACCATGAAAAAGCAACAATCAGGCAATCAGCCGGAAAAAGACTGGTAGAAGGAAGACGGAAGGTGAAGGGCAGAAAGTGAGAAGTGCCAACCTGTAACGGCCTCACATCTTTCCTTCCACCGTTATCCCTTCCTGTTTTTTGCAAGATTTACCAATAACACACCGCCCAAAATAATTGCCAATCCTGTTAATTGTATGGCCGTAATTTTTTCATTGGCGAAAAATACGCCCAGCAATACTGCCACCACCGGGTTTACATATGCGTGCGTGCTTACCTGTGTTGCCGGGCGTACTTTAAGCAGCCAAACATAAGAACTGTATCCTACCAGCGATCCCATTGTAACAAGATATAGAATGGCTCCCCAACCGGAAGGAGCAACATCTCTGAAGTTGAATTTATCCCAGTCATCCCTTAGTAATCCTGTAATAGCATATGCAAGTCCGGCGCCCATCATTTGCCAGCCGGAATTAAGTGCGCCGGAAAATGAGGTGGGCTTGTACTTACCATAAAGCGAGCCTGCCGCCCATGAAATTGAACCGATAGTTAATGCGCCAAGAGAAAAAAGTTCCCATTTATTGGCTGTTACAGATAAGGCCTGTTGCAGATTTTCTCCAAACAAAAAAAATATACCGGCAAAGCCCAGCAGGATGCCTAAAATGGTAAGGCGGTTTGCAAAATTTTCGCGCCATTTGCTGTAATCCAACACAACAAACCATACGGGTGATGAAGCGATGAATACTGCAACCAATGAACTCGCCAGGTATTGTTCAGACCAGGCTACCGCGCCATTGCCAATAAACAGTAATAGTAAGCCTGTAAAAAAAGCGGCGCGTATATCCCTCCACACAAATATCTTTTCTTTATTAAAAATACACCAGCCCAGCATGAGGAGTGCAGCGGTAATAAACCTGAAGGTGCCCATAACCGTTACCGGCATATTGTGTACTGCAATCTGAATAAAAAAGTAAGTAGATCCCCAAACAATATATATAACAGCAAATGCTGCTATCACCTTTGTTATAGATGTTCCCTGCGTATCGGCTTGCATTTTACTAAACTCCTCTTGTTGTTCTGTAGATTGATGGTGGTTGTTGCAAACCTAAACTAAAATATTCAGCAATAAATAGCAGTATATAACTTATTTATATTCCAGTAAAAAAACATTGCCTTGCTCATTCATTGATGTAGGATAACCGTAAGTATTATAGCTGTTATATACAGTGGTTGAAGTTCCGGAGGGCGGCTGTGCACCTGCAACATAATTAACCCAGCTTGAGGTAAGAATATTATTCTTGTTTACAGAATATGGAATATTTTCAAGTGGATGATACGCCAGTTGATATGGATTATTTTTATTGTCGTATGTGTAGGCGTTTTGCATTGTTTTAACCGGCTCGCCCAAATCGTTGATTCCGTAATCTTCCAACAGAACTACATTGCCATTCTCATCATAAGAATAGGTTGAATAACCATAAAGCGAACCGCCGGCAGCATACCTTGATATTTTTACTGGTAACTTTCTATCATTATAAGTATAGGTTACAAAAGAAGTCATTTCATATTCATCATTCTTTTTTGAAAAATGATTAGACTGAATAATGAGGTTACCGTTATACTCATACTGTGCTTTGCTGTATATATAATTAACTGCGAAAAGCGATGAAGAGATGTCCATTTGTATTTCACTATTTACAAGCCTGTCACCTTCATAATTATAGGTTCTTTTATAACCGACAAGGTTTTTACTGTAATCTTTATAACCAAGTGCTGTCTTTATTTTACCATCAGCAAAATATTGAAATTCACTCTGCACTATTTCCTCTCCATTAAATAATGCTTTTACAAAAGTGAGCGTAATATCACTTTTGCCAACATCATAAGCTGCATCATTTTTTTCGCAACTTACGAGCAAAATGCAGATAGCTAATATAGAAGGCAACTTCATGATCCGGAATTTGCATTATACAATTAATACTACGATGACAAGCCACTTTTGGTTTGCGTTGCATTAAAATTATTGCTGGGCGAGAATATTTTGCAGCCTGGAATGCAGTGTATTATAGTTAGTATACCCATTGGCTAAAGTATATATTTTTGACCCGGAGGTTTGCAGAAACAATGCAGGAAAGCCGGCAACTTTTAATTGCTTGCATAAAGCAAATTCTTCTGCTGCCTGCTCTTTATATTCCGGTTGTTGCATCTGTCTATAAAATTCATCTTCCGGTATATTATACCTGTGTAGTAAGTGGCGGTATGCTTCATTATCACACAAATCCCTTCCTTCAAAAAATAAAGCATGCTGAAGATCGGCAGCAAAATCTACGGCTTTATCCGGATTATATTTTTTGAAAACACACATGGCAATAGCGGGCTTTTCAGAATTCGGAAACCAATCACTATCTGAATCATTTTCAATATGCCATAAAAAATCCTTTCCGAATGTAATGCCTGTTGTGGTTTCAACAGCTTTATATGTTTCGGTAAAAAAAGCCGCCATAGTGCTGATATGTGCCGGCTTGCCGGGTAAAATCATGCCCCCGGATATTACTTCAAAATCAATATATTGCTGATATTTCTCCTTCAGTTTTGATATAATAGGGCTAAAACCATAGCACCAGCAGCAATACGCATCATAACAGTATATAATTAAAGGATACAATTTTGCGATAGATTATTTGCCGAAGATAGGAACGGGTTTAGCAGCAATTAACAAAAAAGATAGGATTAAGCTGTAAATAAGTTCGGTAAATGCAAAATAAACTGTACATTTGCGGCGTCAAAATTTGAGTTTGTACAGTCCCGGTAAAAGAAATGATTCAATCTGCTACGCATCTTCTGCTAATAGTTCAGTCGTCTTTACTCCCCTGTTTTCTCAGATTTCATTTATTTAATTTAATTTCTTAGTACTGATGAACATTTATGTTTCAAATTTAAGCTTCAACGTAGTTGATGAAGACTTAAAAGCGTTTTTTGAAGAATACGGTGAAGTATCTTCTGCAAGAGTTATAACTGATAAATTCACTGGCCGTAGCCGTGGTTTCGGTTTTGTTGAAATGCCTAATGACGAGGAAGCTAAAAAAGCTATCAGCGAATTAGACAAAGGTGTTGTAGAAGGTCGTGCAATTACTGTTACTGAAGCTAAGCCACGCGAAGAGCGCAGCAATGGCGGCGGTAGAAGTAATGGTGGTGGCAACAGACGTTCATTTGCAGGTAGCAATAACGGCGGCGGTCGCGGACGTTATTAATCTTCTTCATCTGAAGCTGTAGCGTAAGCTATTACAAAAAGAATAAGATTGTATTGATTATGGATATACAGCCTTATTCTTTTTTATTTATTGGTATGTGAAAAGCCGATGGTAAAAGGTGAAAGGCGCTTACCTTATAGCAAACATGACAATAACTTTCATTGCTCACTTCTCCCGTTTGTTAGCTCAGCGCTACACTACCGGAATTTTATACCCATTATGATATTCTTTTGCGAAATAGGTTTTATTCACTTCTTCATCTGTGAATTTACCTTTTTGCTTATTCCATGCTAATCGTTTGCCGCTTCTGAAAGCAATATTACCCATCTGTGCTACAATAGCCACGTCTGCACCAACCTGGATGGGCGCTGTTAATTCTTCCATCTTACCCGAACGTATAACCGACATAAAATTCTGCATGTGTTTATCCAACCCGTTTTCTGATGGTTTTACTTTCGGCATGCCCGGTATCTTATTTTTTGAATTCTTTTCTTCAATTATTTCCCATCCGCCCCTGTCTAAAACAAGTGTAGCATTATTGCCTACAAAAGCAATACCGTGATCTCTTGCATATTGCCCATTATCTATACCCATTGCATGATCCCAAACAAGATTGAATTTATCAAATTCGTAAAGCGTGGTTAAAGTATCCGGTGTTTCCTGCGCTAAATCAGGGTATGCAAATTTGCCACCCAATGCCATTACAGTTTTAGGAACATCTGCCTGCATGCCAAAGAGCGCATAGTCAAGCAAATGAACGCCCCAATCAGTCATTAAACCTCCGGCATAATCCCAAAACCAGCGAAAATTAAAATGAAACCTGCTTGCGTTAAATGGTTTTGTTGGTGCGGGTCCGAGCCAGCCTTTGTAATCAACACCGGCAGGCGGTGCAGAATCCGGTTGCACCTCTGCGGGTTTCATCCAACCCTGGTAGCACCAAACTTTTGCTGTACGTATATTGCCAAGCTTGCCTGAATGTACAAATTCAATCGCGTCACGAAAATGCTGCTGGCTTCTTTGCCATTGGCCAACCTGCACAACACGGTTATATTTTTTCTGCGCGGCTACCATCGCATTACATTCCGCAATAGAATTACCAATAGGTTTTTCTACGTACACATGTTTCCCGGCTTTACATGCATCCACCATCTGCAAACAATGCCAGTGATCGGGTGTGCCGATAATCACTGCATCAATATCTTTATTTTCAAGCAGCTTACGATAATCAGTATAGGTTTTTACTTTAGAAGCATCAAAGTTTAATTCATTTGCTTCACCAAGGCGTTTATCTATTACATTTTTATCAACATCGCATAGCGCCACAAGATTTACACCCGGCACTTTTAATGCGGCTTTGGTATCAGACCAACCCATACCGTTAATGCCTATGGCGCCGATATTGATCTGGTCTGCTGCCGATATTATTTTTCCACCTGCTGCAAATGTTTTATCAGATAGTGCAGATAATAATACAGATCCCGCAGCTATACGTGAGCTATCGTATAAAAATTTTCTTCTGCCTTGCATGATCGTTATTTTAGATGATTGTTGAAGTTATGTTACAAGTTGCAGGTTTCAGGACTTACTATTTGCAAACAGGCTTTTAAATTAAGTACGTATAACTTAAAATTTGTAATCTGCAACAGCTTCCCCTACCCCCCACTTTCTACCTCCCTAAAGAATATTCTTCCGCAAATAATTAATACTTTTTTCAATGCTAATCAATGGAGGGCCGGGGCATACATCCTGCTCTACAAAAAAATGTTTCATGCCTGCAGTATCTGCGGCGGCAAAAATCTTTTTGAAATCTATAACGCCGTTACCTACTTCGGTAAAAAATTTCTTAGGTGTATTATCCATGTCCTTTACATGCCAAAGCGGAAAACGGCCGGGATTGGCTTTAAACATATCTACAGGATTCATGCCTGCATAAGAAATCCAATAAAGGTCTAATTCAAATTTTACGAGCTGCTGGTCGGTTTCTTTTAATAAAATATCGTATCCTTTTTGTCCATCCATATCAATAAACTCAAAATCGTGGTTGTGATAGCCAAATTGAATATTCGCTTGCTTACAAACCTCTGCTGCTTTATTAAATTGTGCTGCAATCTTTTTGTAATCGTCAATTGTCTTTCGCTCCGTATCCAGCAGGTAGGCAACAATCATATATTGCTGACCCGCCGCTACAGCATCTTCCACTGTTTTTTCCCAGTTGTTATTAAGGCTTGCCAGCATATAGTGCCCGCTTGGGTGGGTAAGTTTATTGTTCTTCAGCAGCGTGGCAAATTCTGACGGCGTCAGCCCAAAATATTTTCCATCCCGGTATCCAAAAGATTCTACTTCGTTATAACCAAGCGCTGCTACTTTTTCAATAATTCCTTTGGGGTCTTTCATTATATCCGCTCTGAGCGTATATAGTTGTAAACCCACAGCATGTTGCTTATATGATAATAAAGACGGACTTGCGAAAGCTGCTAATGAAAGCATGCTTGTTTGCTTGAGGAATGATCTGCGTGTTGTCATGGCAAGATGATTGATTGAAGAATGAAATTAAGGAAAAGAAGCTTGTTATCTCAACTTTAAAAGGGATATGCAAAAAATATTATACCGGGTACTGCTCAATGATGATCGCAATCTCCGGAATGGCAATGATTGGCTTTGCGGCAGAGGCGATAATTGATGTAATGAGCCGATACAATTAAAACAACTGCGGGTATCAGCAGCCATACATGATAGTCGTGAAATATTTCTTTCAGCAACAAAAAGGAAATACCTGCCGTAAAAATAAGCGCAGGTAAAAATTTGTGGTGATGTTTTTTATAGCCATGATATAGTGCATACAAGCCTACAACAAATGCGAGGCCTATCATTCCGAATTCAAAAAAATAATTATGAATGATATCAATTCCAAATATGGGTAAACTGCTCAATATAAGCGGCAACACAGCGCAGTGAATAGCGCAGGCCAATGAAGCCGTTATACCAAGTGCGTCATAATTAATCTTAAGCATCATTAATAAAAGGTTGCAAATATACTACATTTTGCAACAGTGTTGCAAAATATGCAACTTTAATTTAGTTAAAAATATTTCTTGTTAATACGGTTCAAATATGATAGCATTTCAATCGTAACTTTGCAGCATAATTTTTATGAGAAAGAAAACCTGGGTATATATTGTATTTTTTGTTATCCTTTTTGGGGGATTTTATGTGTTTTTAAATTCTATAATCGATGGTTCAAAATCGCGGTTGCCGGTATTGAATGATGTTCGTCCATTCAGTTTTCAGCGGCAGGATGGACAAATGGTATCAGAGAAAGACACGAAAAATAAAGTGTATGTAGCTGAATTTTTCTTTACAACCTGCCCGGGTATTTGCCCTAAAATGAATACCAATATGAAGGCAGTGTATAACAAGCATAAAGCAAACAGCGATTTTCTTATATTGTCGCATACCGTAGATCCTGCAAACGATAGTGTGGCACGTTTAAAGTATTATGCCGATTCGATGCAGGCTGATATAAAAAACTGGTGGTTTGTTACAGGTTCAAAAGAAAATTTATATAAAGCTGCAAGAGAAAGTTATATATTGGATGACCCAAAGAACAATGCTACAAGTATAAACGAACAATTTTTGCATACACAGTTTTTTGCTTTGATAGATAAAAACGGCAGGGTGCGCGGTATTTACGACGGGCTGAAAAAAAGTGAAATGGATAAATTGAATAATGATATTGACGATTTACTGAAAGAGAAAACCTGATGCAGCAGTGTAAAAAAGTATGATATGGAAGAACAGATTATAGATGTATTAAAAAAGAGCCAGTTGAGTGTAACTGACAGCAGGAGGAAGATACTGGAATTGTTTCTCCAGTCGGATAGTGCAATGGCGCATCATGATATAGAAATAAAGGCCGGAGAAAAATTTGACCGTGTAACGGTATACCGTACACTACAGGCTTTTTTGGATAAAGGCATTATTCATACTATACCAACGCCTGATAATTCCGTTAAATACGCATTATGTAAAGACAATTGCGAACAGGGACATCACCACGATGATCATATTCACTTTATCTGCAAAATTTGCGGTATAACCACTTGTCTTGATGAAGTACATGTTCCTGAAATTAAATTACCCCGCGGCTATAAAACGCAGCAAACAGAAGTAGTAGTAAGCGGAATTTGTAAAGAATGCAGTTGATAAACTAAGCAATGATTATATGCAGAATCCCAATCTTGATGCTGATAAAAGTTCGCTTAGCACTGCGGAAAAAGATTTTGAGAATAATATCCGTCCCGGGGAAATAGCTGATTTCAGCGGGCAGGAGAAAGTAATTGAAAACCTCAGGATATTTATTAAAGCCGCAAAAATCCGCGGTGAATCACTCGACCATATTCTCTTTCACGGGCCTCCCGGTTTAGGCAAAACTACCTTAAGCCGTATAGTGGCGCATGAGCTTGGTGTAAACATTAAAGAAACTTCCGGGCCGGTAATTGAAAAGCCTGCAGATCTTGCCGGGTTATTAACAAGCCTGCAAACCAACGATGTATTGTTTATTGATGAGATACACCGGTTAAGTACCGTTGTAGAGGAATATTTATACTCTGCAATGGAAGATAACAGGATAGACATCATGATTGATACAGGTCCTAATGCAAGAAGTATTCAAATAAATCTTAACCCGTTCACGTTGGTAGGCGCCACAACGAGAAGTGGTTTATTAACCGCGCCATTACTTTCCAGGTTTGCTATTAAATCAAGACTTGAATATTATAATGCTGAAACGCTGAAAGGAATAATTATACGTTCTGCTAAAATTTTACAAACCAATATTGATGATAAGGCTGCTATGGAAATTTCGCGCCGAAGCCGTGGCACACCCCGCATTGCAAACGGGTTGTTGCGCAGGGTGAGAGATTTTGCGCAGGTATTGAATGATGGAAAAATTGACACGGGCATTACTATTCATGCATTAAAAGCATTGAACGTAGATGAGCACGGTCTTGATGAAATGGATAATAAAATACTTTCTACCATCATAGAAAAATTTAAAGGCGGCCCTGTGGGGATAAATACTATTGCTACTGCGGTTGGTGAAGAACAAGGTACATTAGAGGAAGTATATGAACCATTTTTAATACAGGAAGGGTTCATAATGAGGACAACACGAGGCAGAGAAGCCACTCATAAAGCTTACGAACATCTTGGTAAAAACTTCCCACGGCAAGACATGTTATTCTGAGGTTTAATAATTTGTTTGTATTCGGCATAAAAATAGCTATACTGATAGCATTAAGTTATCTTTATTAAGATTTGGTAGCTGTATCTGCTGTTTTAAAGTTTGCCAATGAATAATTTTCTTACCTCCAAACAAAGGGCTGAAAAGTATGCTTACAACCATAAAAAAAGCATTTCTCCCGTAAAAATGGTTGTTGAAAATAACTATACGATATCATCTGCAACGGTAGTATTGTTTATTTGCAACTTTTTGCGAAAATACTCGTCATAATAATTGTTATAATTAAAAAAGAATGAAAAAGAATCCTTCTTTATTAGTATGTATTCTGCTCGACCTTTTAGGTTATGCAAGCTATGCGTTACCAATTTTAGGAGAATTTGGAGATATTATCTGGGCGCCTATATCCGCACTGATATTTTATAAACTTTTTGGAGGATGGAAAGGAGCAATCGGTGGCGTGTTAAATTTTGTTGAAGAGCTTTTTCCCGGCCTTGATTTTATTCCAAGCTTTACAATAATGTGGTTTTTAAAACTGTATAGTAACAAAACTGAAATTAAGCAGTCAATCCAACCCGTTTAAAGCTGCGGCGCTTCAATTCGTTGGAGCGCTATTTATTTTTATTCCAGCACAAACCTGTAACCAATTCCTTTAACAGTTATTATCTGTAAGGCAGGGTCATTTTTTAAATATCCCCTTAGTTTGGTAATGTATACATCAAGGGTTCTTGAGTTAAAAAAAGAATCACTTCCCCACAAAACATTTAATATATCTCTGCGGTCAATAATTCTTTCCCTGTTTTCGTATAATAAGCGGAGTAATTCACTTTCGCGGAAAGAAAGTTTTCTTTCATCACCGGAGTCAGATAATGTTTGACGATGCGGATTGAACGCAAAGCTGCCGATGTTGATTTCATTTTTAGGGGTGTCTGCTGTGTTATTGCTTTCCCTGTTGCGCAACGCGTTTTCAATACGCACTATTAATTCTTCCATGCTAAACGGCTTACGTATATAGTCGTTGCCGCCGAGGTTAAATCCTTTTACAAGATCGGCAGTTTGTGTTTTTGCCGTTAAAAAAATAATCGGTATAGCTGTATTGATTTGCCGTATTTCTTCGGCAATGGTAAAGCCATCTTTATTGGGCAGCATAATATCAAGCACACAAATATCTGGTGTTAAAGCAATGAATTGCTGCACAGCTTCGCCTCCATCCATTTCAAGCAATACGTCGTAGCCCCTGCTTTCAAGACTTTCCTTAACTATCTTGGCCAGGAACAGCTCATCTTCTACATAAAGTATTTTTGCTTTATACATTGGCAACAGGTATTGTTACTATAAACTCACTTCCTTTGTTTGGCTGACTTTGTACATGAATGGTTCCCTTATGTTGCTGTACGATATGTGCAACATAGCTTAACCCTAATCCATATCCTTTTACATTATGTTTATTACCTGCCGGCACCCTGAAGAATTTTTCAAAAATTTTATCCTTATACTCAACCGGCACACCTACACCATTATCTTTCACCCTCAAGGTACATTCTTTTCCATTAGATTGAATAGTTACATCAATCACCGGTTTTTTATTGCTATATTTTAATGCATTATCCAATAAGTTGTATATCACACTTGTTAAGTGCAAATGATCGGCGGATATGATAAAATGGTCTCCTGAATAATTGAAGTTTACAGTTGCCTGCGCTTTTTCAAATTGCAGGCTCATAGATGTTAATACTTCCTGCACCAATTGTTTTATATCAAACTGTTCAAATTGAAGGTTTACCTGCTGTTTTTCAAACATAGATAATTTCAAAACTTTATCTACCAGGAGAGAAAGCCGGTTTAATTCGTTGCCGGCAATGCCGAGATATTCTTTTGTTTTTTCCGGCTGCTTCAGTACATCGAAATTTTTAATGGCTTCAACAGCCACGCTCACAGTGGCAATGGGTGTTTTAAGTTCGTGTGTTATGTTGCTGATAAAATCATTTTTAATATCGGTTAACCTGTGTTGCGCTTTAAGGCTTCTATACAGGAAGATGAATGCAGAAATAGTAAGCGCCAACAGAAAAACAGAGAAAAGCAATTGTGGTAATAATTTGAGAAAAATATAATTAATATCATTACCTAACTGTAATGCATAGGTTATGGGATGTGAGAGACCGATAACAACTTTATTCCATTCCCTTCTTCCGGGCTCATCCCGTTTAAATCCATCACCATCTGTTTTAATAATAAAAAATGGAACGTTAATCTGCTCCCTGTTCAGGTTTTTTGCAAATACTGTTTTTATATCAGTAATATGTAAAGAATCCTGCAATGAATCTATGCCCATCAAAACCTCAAAATATCTATCACCTGCCCTATATGGTATGCGTGAGCTTGAGTCCGGCGATGGCGGAGTACCCGGGGGACGCTCCAATGTAATAATGGAGTTTTTATTTTCGGGTAGTGCCGGCATTAATGAATCTGATATGCGCCTGCGCACAACATCTGCAAATCTTGCCACACCAGGCGGGTAACCAACCATCCATTTTGCCGAGCTGTCAATTTTTAATTTTGAAGATTGCAATTCAAAAACCGACTCTCTGAATAATGCGTTTGTGCGAAAACGTAATGTTCTTCTCTCTTCTTCAACCTTCATAGATAACCAGTAAACCTGGAATGCAGTAATAAGTAATATTGCAGCAATCATTAATCCCAGTGATGTAATGAAAGTCTTTTTCATTCTCACAAAAATAGAGTCAAGTAAATAATAATGTGAAATGCTTTAACCTTAATTAACAAGGTTTGGTGGTTTGCATAATAAATCCGGCGTCCATTCGTTATTGAGCAATCTTTACTAATATCCAATCAAAATATTCGCCATGAACCTATCTAAGTTTCAAAAAACGTTTGCCATTAATAGACTGCTTTCCAGTTTATTGCAAAGATTTATACAACAACCCGACTTTTATCCGATAAAGCATTACCACAAGCGGAAACGTGGTAAGAACCAGTTGGAGGGTTTGTAAATGCCTATCCCTAAATCACTATAAAAAGTGTGTTTACCGCTCCTTATAAGGAGCGTTTTTTATGTGATATACTATGCCAGGTCAATCCTGGGTTTGTTTTGAAGAATTTTTTCAATTTCTTCTATTATATCAGGGGTAAGCACATTCACCACATCAAGGGCTTTTAGGTTTTCAGCTAATTGCGTTTTACTTGTAGCGCCTAAAATAGCCGTGGTAACCCTGGGGTTATATATTGTCCAGGCAATAGCGAGGCTTGCCAGCGACACATTTAGTTTTTTTGAAAGCTCTCCAAGCTGCTTCACTTTTTTTATTTTTTCATCCTGCACCCATCTTTCTTTCAGCCAGTCAAATCCTTCAATAGCAAGGCGAGATCCTTCCGGAATACCATCATTGTATTTACCCGTTAAAAACCCTGCTGCAAGCGGGCTCCAGATAGTTGTGCCTAAACCCACATTTTGAAAAACCGGTAAATAATCCTGCTCCATTTTGAAACGTTCAAACATATTGTATTGCGGCTGCTCCATTGCCGGCCCTATCAATTTATACTCCTGCGCTGCACGGTGCGCTTCCATAATTTCCGCGCCGCTCCACTGGCTGGTGCCCCAGTAAAGAATTTTACCCTGCTGTATTAAATGGTTCATCGTCCAAACCACTTCTTCAATCGGTACATTAGGGTCGGGGCGATGGCAGAGAAACAAATCAAGATAATCAAGTTGCATGCGTTGCAAAGCCTCATGGCAGGCTTCTGTAAGGTGTTTGCGGCTCAATCCTGTTTGATTGGGCTTATTACCCTTGCCTCTCCATCCAAAATATGCTTTAGACGAAACCGTATAGGAGGTTCTGTCCCAGTTTTTTCTTTTCAATACCCTGCCCATCAGTTTTTCGCTTTCACCCAAAGCATATACTTCCGCATTATCAAAAAAATTGATGCCGTTGTCATATGCCATTCCCATTAACTCATCGGCAAGTGTATCATCAACCTGTTTATGAAAAGTAACCCAACTGCCATAGGACAATACACTAAGTTCTAAACCCGTGCGCCCCATTCTGCGATAATCCATAGTTAAAAAGTTATTAATCAGGAATGTAATAGATTTTCAAAAATAGCCCTTTATTCAATAGAAAGAAACTGAGCGGGAACTGCAATAACCATTTATTTCAAAGTTTTTTCCTTTTCTTTGTAACCTCCGGTGCTGTATTTTGAAGCAAAAAAATTATTTTAGCAATTAATTGAGGTAAATAAGGATGAGTTACGAGATAAAACAAGAAAATAAGTTCCGCTATATTGAAGAGGGGAATGGAGAAACCCTTGTATTGCTGCATGGTTTATTTGGAGCCCTGAGCAACTTTGAACCCCTGATTGAATATTTTAAGAAAGAATATAAGGTGGTTGTTCCTGTATTACCGCTTTTAGAACTTGATTTGCTGCACACTTCTGTTGGCGGCATTGAAAAGTTTGTTCAGAAATTTATAGAGCACAAAGGTTATACCAATGTTCATCTTTTAGGAAACTCGCTTGGCGGGCATGTTGCATTACTCCATATTCTTAAGCACCCCCAGCATATTAAATCATTAATTCTTACCGGAAGCTCAGGTTTGTTTGAAAATGGCATGGGAGATACTTACCCCAAAAGAGGAGATTATGAATATATACGAAAGAAAACGGAATTAACGTTTTATGATCCTAAGATGGCAACCAAGGAACTGGTTGATGAGGTGTTTGAAATAACAAGCAACAGGCTTAAGGTTATTAAAATAATAGCGCTTGCAAAAAGTGCCATCAGGAATAATCTTGGAGAAGAACTAAATGAAATAAAACAACCAACCTTATTGGTTTGGGGTAACAACGATACGATTACACCGCCGTTTGTTGGCAGAGAGTTTAATAAACTGATACCGAATAGCGAGTTGCATTTTATTGATAAATGCGGACATGCGCCTATGATGGAGGTACCAGAAGAGTTTAACAAAATTTTGCATCAGTTTCTCACAAAACTGAAAGAGCCTGCAGCGGTTACAAGGTAATTTGCATCTGTAGAAAAAAGGCTTAATTATGTTTGCAGGGCAACTCATATCGCAAAGCATTCCATTTTTACATTTGGATGATACTGCAGGAAAGGCTTTGCAGGAAATGAATGATTTTCATGTTTCACATCTACCGGTAGTTGCAGATGATAAATATTTAGGATTGATAGGCGAAGATGCACTACTTGATAATAATGAAAAAAACCTGCTCCAAAACCTGCAACCTGATTTTATAAAACCTTTTGTAAGACAGGATGACTTCTTTTTACTTGCTGTAAAAAGAGCAAGAGACATGCATTTGTCCGTAGTGCCTGTTATTACTGACCAATACGAATTATTGGGGGTAATTGGTGAAGATGATTTGTTTAAGCAGTTGGCAATATTTGCAGGAATTGATGAGCCGGGTGGAATAATTGTGCTGGAAATGGAAAAGAATGATTTTTCTGCCGGTGAGTTAAACCGGCTGATTGAATCGAATGATGCATATATTACACAACTGAATAGTTTTTTTGATGCTGCAAATCAATTGCTTACAGTTACCATACGAGTAAATAAAACTGAAATATCCGACATCGTTGCCACGCTCCAACGGCATGAATACAATATTCGCTATTACAATGGTGAAGAATTATATCAAAATGAGTTGCAGAACAACCTGGACCACCTTATGAATTATTTGAACATATAATTCTTTTTTGTAACAGCTAAGCTAATATTTG
>JADLCD010000166.1 GCA_020847395.1 Chitinophagaceae bacterium | reverse complement strand
TTGTTGTGTGCTTCAATTGCGAAGCTGATTATTTTACTGTTCATATTTCAAATTTTAATCTTGTTTCAAAAAAGCCCGAACGCATAACACACGTTTGGCAAAAGTGGCGGTGCAGTAGTCCGCTCGACATTTACTGCTATATTCAACGCTCGTTCTCCGCATTAGCATTTGTGGTTAAACTCGCCACCTTCGCCAAGCGTGGGAACGTTACCGTGGCTTATTCAGCCATTCCCGGTGCATGTTTTTAAAAGCGGCAACAAGCTTTACCAATTCCTGATGGTTATATTGATTCATTCCTTTTTTTGCATTGCCATATTTCAACACCCAGCTATGCAGTCTGCTATAATCGTTTTTCTGTATTATTTTTCCATCATGCTCCACTGCGGAAACTTGCGTTATCCAACCCATTTCATGCGCCATGGCTATGATGTAGCGCAACATTCGTTGCCGATCGTCTTGCTGTGTTGTGTACTCATTTATATCGGCAAGCAGTGCAGCGGCTTCTTGCACCGTCATCTCGCTGCTGTGTGTGGTGCGCCCGGCAGTGAATCCGCTAACCATCTCGGCTTTGTGGCGCAGCAGCCCCTTTCTGTGCAGGGCTGCATGTATGCTTTGTATCTGTTTGTTCGTTGCCTTCATATTTTAGCTTATTAATTTATCTATATACCGCCTGGCGGCATCCAGGCTAAAGAATAATAATCCTGGAAGCCCTGCGATACGCCACCCATTATTGATGCAAATGATGGTATATCCATTATACTGCTCGCTGTAATATTTTTTTTTCATATTGTTTTCCATTCGGTTTCAAAATGCCTTTCGCTCAGATATCTGTCGGCACCCATGGCGAATATATTGGTGCGATGCAGATATCGTTTATAATGCGATAGTGAATAGTATGCCTGCACCTGCTGTGTTCCATTTAATTTTTGCCAAATTTTTTCTGCTCTAAAACGATTACGCTTAAGCGGGTATTCATCATAGAATTTTTTAAAGCTTACTACATAGTTGCTTTCGGTAATAACCGTACCGGGCGCAAAGGCATTGCCCGTTTGCAGCAATGCAATGGTGGCCGGCACTGCTCTTTTAAATAAGCTGATAAGGTGTTCCTCCATATTGCTTTTGGTGCAATCAATAAGGCAAAGTACTTCCTGCTCGTTATATACAAGCTCGGCCTGGCCGTCAAATTTTGGTGAGATAATTATAAATCTTCGCATTTTCTTTTTAAATTTTGGCATTGCGAAATAATGGCATCTCTTGCAGCTTCTATGGCATCTATTCGTCCTTCCAGGCTTTGTATCTGATCTTCCACTTCTTGTACATTGGCAGTAAGGTAGTAGCCGTTGGCTGCGCCTATAAGTACATAGGGCTGTGCAGCATTGGTTACTCTTATATAGTTCATCATCTTGCGCAAACGGGGCTCCGTTACTACATGGCCGCAGGCTCGCAACCAACCGGTAAGCCAGCGGCCCTTCATACGATTGCCGCTGTGCGACAGGCGAAGGGTGTCGAGCAGCATGGGCACAAGGGTTTGTTTTTCCAATGTGGTTAGCTGCTCGGTTATATTGGTAAAGAGTGTAAGTGTCATCGCATTTTTATTTTTCGGATAAAAGCTTTGGCAGATCTTCTTTGCGCAGTCCACCCCGGCTTATCAGCCGCATGGCATCTACTGTTACTTTACTGCTGTTTACAATTTGTGTAGCCACTGCTGCTATTGCCTTTGCACGGGCCATTTCTTCTTTTAGTTTATCAGGATGTATATCTTCCTCGTTTAACCGCTCCAACTGGGCAAACAGGTGGTCGTTAAGGTCTGTTAGCTTGTTCTTCATACTTTTTTATTTTTTTGTTTAGTGATTGTAAAAGTCTTTTTGCCTGCACCAGCTGTGGTGGCAGGTTGTGTATGTTATTGCGCAGCATGTGTTGCTTGCGGTTAATACATTTAAGATTGCTTATGCGGCAGTTGGAGGTATTGCCGTCTTTAAAAATGATGATATGCCCTGGAGGTACGGGGCCGTGCTTTCGCTCCCACACTTGTACATGCTTCATTATCCATTTGGCCTTTGCCACACGCACCCAATGGTAGTGATCTACAGTGCCGTTTTTGCGATGAGCAGTGCGCATGGTTACAAATCCATCGTAGCGTGTGTTGGCAGGCAAATGGCCTTTTTTGAAAAAAGTATGTTTTACTTTTTTATACACTTCTGGAGGCATCTTCTTGCCCTTGTTGGGCGGTACAGTGCCAGGTTTTATACGGCTGTCGGCTTTGCGCTGGTCCACAATGTGGCGGGGGATGGTAAGACCCATGCGCAGCAGCCGATTATTAACGCCGGTATAACTGCGGCCCAGTGCGGCAGCTATCCTTTTTACAGGTATGGTAAGGTAATGACGGCGAATGTAGTTGTCCTCCTTTTTGGTAAATGTTGTTTTGCCGATTCGTTTTTGTGCCCTCAGGGCATACATCTGCTGTTTATCAATTGCAAGGCCGTGCTTGCGCATGTAGCGGTGTACGACACTTTCGCTTAGGCCAAAATGCGCAGCTATATCAGAACCGGTCATTTTGAACCGATGCTTTAAAATGTAACGGTGTACCCTTGGTGTAACTAATGATTTAGGCATAATTAACGGTGTTTATGTTTGTTAAAAGATTTAAGCCCCCAGAAGCGCTTGGCTCCTTCTTCCCAAATAATGTAATTGCGATTGCCACCAAAGCGGCTTTTGAAAAATGAAATAAAGCCTTCTATGCGTATTTTGATATGCGCATAATATTCAACCGCCTGTGCGGCTGCGCCTTTTGGTTTTTTACCATCGGCCCAGCTGATGTAGATGAGTATTTTTTTGCGGCGACTCATTACAAACCTTTTTTTAAGTTCGGCACATTCTTGTTCGGTGAGATGGCTGGCTTGCAGGCTGTCTATTACCCATATTTTTGGGCTTTTGCGCTTGCTCATTATCTGCACCAATTCGCCAAACGTTGCGCCGTCCATTATCTCCAGTTTATTGCCTACCAGGTTCAGCATATCATGTCGCTCTATCATCGTTTTTTGAAGTGTCTTGGTATGGCCCTCTTCATAGGAGATGTACATGCACTTTTGGCGAGTGGCATGTATCAGTTCTTTTATAACCTGTACCGTAAAATTGGTTTTGCCATTCCCGCTTGGGCCATAAACAATGCAATCAAATGCATCTTCAATGTCGCCAAAACTTTGAACAAATTGCTGCGATAGACCGGTTACTGATTTATATGTCTTCTGGCTAAATTGCTTTAGCCCCAGCTTTTTGTAGGATACTTCATTTTTTGGGTTTTTTCGGGCAGTTGCGCCATCAGTATCAGCGAGTTGTGTCTTTTCGGGCAAAAGTTGAACGGGTTGCAAAAAAGGCACAGATGCTGGCTTGTCGTCCCCCGCTATACTGAGCGTAAGGCTTTCATTTTCATCCATTTTTAGAATTTTTCCGGTCATTATTTTGATTTAAAAAAGTGGTCAAACCCCATACTGAATCGGCGTATGAGTGTACCGCTATTGTAGTTTATCGTGGTCTTTTTTGCCAATCAATGGTTTAGCCTGATGGCTACAGCCCTGCTTTTTTTCATTATCAGAGCGTGTAGCTTTGAGCAGTTGACAACTCCAGCATTCGCATAGCTGTATCTCTATTTCAGATAATTTTTCTCCACAATCGGGGCAGGTTTGTGGTTGTACATTTTGTTTTTCCATTTTGTGTTTTTTTACGATTACCAATTAATATTCGGCCAGTTCTTCTTCTTTCAATTTGATGAAAAACGTTTCATCCTGTGTTACATTCAGATAGCATTTTTCTTTGATAGATGTAAACACGTCTTCATCACGCATAGAGATGATCATCTCTTTATCTGGTTCACTCTTGGTGCGTACCAGTGCGGGAAAATGTTTTTGAAGCAGCTCGGTAACGGCATCCCAGGTGAAGCCTTTCTTTTTTTCAAGCTTTGGCGTGGTGGTTCTAAAGCCAACGGTACCATGTGTAAGCTCCATGCTTTTCCCTTCCCAGTTGGCATAGTCGCTTTTGGCCCACACTTCAATGCGTTCTTTTTGGGCATTAATATTATCGGTGTATTGCTGTATTTTATCCCGATATTTTTCATCAATACGCTGTTTTTCCAGCTCCAGCTGAGCTTCTATTTTCTTAAGCTCACTGTTGTTTCGTGCTACAATGCTTAGAGATTCTTCTGCCTCATCACGAGTTACGCTGTCAATTACTTTTTTTGAGATTCTTGTTGCCATGATTGTTTGATTTTTTTATGTTTAAAAATTGGTGTGAAAAGACGTGGCCGCATGGGAGGCGGCGTAGCATGTGGGTAGCGGCGGCGATAGTCCATTTCTTTTGTCCACTCCTGCAACCGAAGCCAATAGGTAATGAGCCTGAGGCATAGCGATAGCAGTATGCTGCTGCTGCTGACTGATATGATAAATATGATTAATCCCATTTAATATGAATGCCGCATTGAGTAGTTAAATATTCAGTACATATCTCTTCGTGTTTGCGTTGCAGCTCTTCGCGCAGCTCATAATATCGCTCATCATGATTATTGCTCGGCAGTAGCTGAAAGTCGTGCTCGAGTTGCTCAATCATGTGTGCGCAGCATATTATTTTTTCAGGATTATCTGCCTTGGAGATGGCTGCACTGATGCAGTCGGCGTAAGGGTTAAATAGTTCAGATTTCATTTTAAGAATAGATTTGATGAATTTTATTGTTAATAGTGTGAATGAGATTTTGGGTAAAAAAGTCTTGATTGCTTAGCGGATTTTTACTAAAGAATAAATAGAATGCGCAAGCTTCGTCAGCATCCAGTGTTATTTTATATTCTCTTTTTTTCTGGATCGCTTTGTTGTAGAATTTCCTGAAAACCCGGTATATAATACCATAAACAACATGATGTAATATACCAATAGGTTTACTGTTGTTCACTATCTCGGTGAGCAAAAGATACAATGAGTTGAACTCAGCAGCCGTTAACTTTAGTTTCATTATTTAATTGTTTAAGTAGATGAGTAATTCTTCGGTCAATGGCATTAAGTAATGCGATGGTTTGTTCATCATTAATGGATAATCGGTTGTTGATAACCTTTAGTGAATTAATGACAGAAGAGTGGTCTCGGTTGAACCGTCTTGCAATATCAGATTTTGACATGTTCAGGTATTTATAGGTCGCATAAATAGCTGCCTGTCGTGCTTCGGTTATTCGTTGCTCCCCCCTGTGTGGCGAATTGAACAATTTTAAAGGCACATCTGTGAGCTCAGATACGATATAAATAATATTATCTACAGATAAAGAAGTGTCTTTATATATTGGCATTAGCGTTATTCCGGGGTTGAACCGGTTGCGTAGTTCTGCCTGAAACGCGTCAATCCATTCGGATACTGAGCCAATTGTTATAGGTATCATACGACAAGTTTTTTATTTTGAGCATCTAATATTTTCTGCATCATAGCTGCGTAGCTTTCTTGTAAGATCTGTCCGTTTAGATATAATGCCTGCGCCAATATATCTGGGTTGTGCATTTCATTATATTCGGCTAATACATCTATAATCTTACGATCATCTGCCAGGTCTATCTGTTCCAGGTATTCGATATCCCGGCGTTCCCAGTGTGAACGCCACCAATTCCAGAAGATACTACTACGGGTAATTTGCGATACTACCTGCGGATATTCTGGCATCAGTACGTTGAGGTAATCATTGCCGCACTGTTCTACGAACTCGGCCCATTGTTGCGCGGTCCATCCAAGAATGGATTGCACTTCTTTTTGAATTGATTTGTCTAAAATTTGACTTTCGTTTTTCATTGTATTTTATTTTAGTTGTGATGGAATCTTGTGGTATAGTCTGAAGTTTTTTTCATTGGGTGTAAGATTTCGCTTATCGCAATATCGGAGGAATGGATCAAGATAATCGTGTAACTCGCCATAGTTGTCGCATAATGAGATTAACATATCTTTCAAATCTTCCTCATTTGGAATTAAAGCGTTGAAAAATGGTTTCATATCTTTTGATTTATTAAAGGGAGTAATAAATCGTGTGCCGGCCTTAAATCTGCGGCGCAGCTGTGGTATTGACTGCCCCATTGCCTTTTTATTGATCTGGTGTATTAATTGTTCTGTTCCAATCAATACGATGCTGCAATATTTATGTACTAAGTCGTAGATCTCTTTAATCGCTTTAAGTGCCGGGATTCGGCAGTTCTCAGCTTCATCCAGTATAATTATTGGAGTTTCCCCCTCTTCATATTTTTCTTTCAAAAATTGTGTGATGCGGCGTATGCCTATATACCGTTTGCAGGTGTACATAATTTCTTCTTGCCCCATTTGCGAAAGCAAATCATTGAGCAGATGCTTCAAACTAAAGCTATCACCAAGCGTAACTGTATAGCAGCAACGTTTTTGTTTTGATGCGAATGCGTTAATCGCGTTTGTTTTTCCAATTCCTGTAGATGCAATAAGCATAAGAGATTTCTGTTCCTCCTTCGCATCAATCAGCTCGCTTATGATCTCTTTGAACTGAATGGTAGGTACGTTTTGCCAGCCGTAATACTTTGCCATTTTATTAATTTTTAAGGTTTATAAATACTCATTAAAATCTATATTACTATCAAGATGCTCTTCGTATTGTTGATTGAATTGTTCAATTTGTTTTTGTTCGGCCGCGTTCTTAATCTCCTTTGGCAATACTTGCCCAGCTTGCAGCAATGCCATTGCGTGATTGGTATTTACTTTTTTTCGTTTGGCATCAAGTCGCACTACTTCTTTAACTTGCTTTTTTTTGTCTTCCAATATTGAATTTAAAAATGTGCGGCTGCCGGTATAGTGGTCCTTTAATGCACGTGGCGCCAGTTGTGCATTTTTTGCAATGAATCTTATCCCTTTGTTATCTGTAATGAGCACCCTGCTCATATCATAGGGGTCGTATATAACTTGAACAGCGGCACCACAGAGTTTATTATACATCCATGCTTCAGGAAGGTCATAGCTATATTTCACTTTATTAATCTGCGGCTCTATACCACGGTTGGTAATGCGAATAGTATCCTGATGTTTGGGACTGTGCGTAATGCCGAATGTGAGAAGAAATTGTTCGTCTGTTATAGGCCGTTTATCCTCATCAGACATCTTACTCCAGGCTTCAAGCCATTTCTGTTCTTTTGACTTTGCGTTCATCTCTGTGCGCTTGAAATCAGGCATGTGTCGAAGGAGATAAAAGAATTGCTCAATCTGTAACTCGGCATCTTCACCTATCATCGGTCTGCTCTTATCTTTAGCACTCAGTGTAAGCATGTCGGGATTAAATCCTCTGTTTTTGGATGATATGTTATTTCCCGACCAGTTGCCTTGGCTCACTAATTTTTGCGCCCTCTTCCATATAGGCGACCCAAATAATTGCTCAATGTAACCTCTATGTTTATTACCATGTGATGGTGGTACATACTTAGCAATGCGCTGGTATAATGGTTGTAAATCTGCTGATGCCCATTTATCTGCTTTTATCTCAAATGGCATAAACCAACCACCCGCAAGACTGCGTATGTAATACATCGCATCAATGTATGCGTGTTGCACCTGCCAGGTTTGTGGCGTATCAGCCTGTATTATACTCTTGCCAAGCACAAGATTGCAATAGCTATCTGATACAACAATGGCCACATACCGATGGTACTGATATTTCTTTTCATCTTGATACAAGAAATCAAGATTATTATCATCATGCTCTACAAGTCGTAGTGGTGTTGATGGCTTTAATCCCTTCACCTCTCTGATGTATCGCTCGTTAAATATGTTATTTCCGTTTCTTGTTAATGATATTTCAAACCCAAACTTTGACCTCCAGTTGCCCACTGTTTGGTCTGTTATTGCTTTCCATCCGTTTTTCTGCGCTTCTGTATTGTAAAGCATCGCTATTAATACATCATCATACTGAAGTGGGTTTTTAAGTAACTCGATCAGCAGGTCTTTTGAATCATCTTCTTTAATCTTAAGCGCGGCTTCGTTGCCGTACTGCTTACTTATAAGACAATGGTAACCTTGTTTTTTATACTCAGCCACTTTACATCTTAACGAATCGTACCTGGCTGGGAATCTATCGTACAATTGATAATAGCCATCATATTTATTACAACTACCATTCACTTGCTCTTCTTTAATTATTGCGATCAGATGATTATAAAATTCAGGTATCGTGAGATTCATCTCTTTAATTGGCTTATTTCGCAAGTCATCAATCTTAATAAGGGCTGAAATGATGTCGGCAGCTCTGCTGTATTGTTTAACTCTTTTTACTGGCAGGGCCATGTTATCTCCCCCATACCTATATCTTAGTAATGATTGTAGTACGTCTTCATTCTTAATGATCAGATCTCTTACAGGTTGCCTGGCTACACACTCGTAAGGATTTCCGTAAAATGTTCTAATAATGTCCTTATGTTTATTAGACATTGTTTCAAATGATACATAAATAAGCCGGTTATCATTTGGATGATTTATAAAAATCAGCCGGTTATTGCCAATACTCTTTTCCTTCATATAGTAACCGACAGATATGCCAACATTCTTTAGCGCACTCATACCTATAAATAGCTCGCCATTAATGATGTCAATACTTCTTATCATTTTGCTACTTTAATTAAATGGGATAATTCGCTTAACCTCTTCAAGTAATAACCTTTCGCCCTCCAATAGATTCATATAAGCCCTTAGAACAGTTATATTAATTGAGTCTCCTTTAATTACCCTATATACTGTTCTATTAGAAACCCCTACTATATCAGCAGTATTTTTAACCCTTGCGGCTACTACAGGGTCTCTCCTTTTCTTTTTTCGTATATTTTTTTGCATACCTTTATTTGTCTCTTATAGCGACAAATATACATTCAAATTATTTGAATATCAAAATAATTTGGATAATAAATTAATAACTGATGACTTTTTTTAGTAGCAACATATCATTTTTGAGAAAATCACTAAATATGTCGCAGGCTGAAATATGCCGTAGGATTGGATTTCAGCCGACAACGTGGAATAATTATGAATTAGGACGTTCAACCCCAAATCTTGAAGATTTTTATAAAATCATCAAATTTTTTAAAGTAGATGGATTAAAAATTTTTGACCAGGATTTATCAAAAGGTAAAGTAATTAATATTTCTAATATTCCTAAAAACGATAAAAAGGGTAATGTAAAGGGTAATGTAAAGGGTAATCCAATCAATGAATATACTCAGGATCCTGCCAATTTAAACATCGTAGCTGAACCGGCTGTTGAATTTAATTCAACACCTTACAACGAGTTGATTAACAATGTAATGTCGCTGGAAAACGAAGTAAAAAAACTCGTAAATATAGTCAAACAATACCATGCGGACCTGAAGTAATATTAACCCAAATTCCGATGAATGTTTTATTTAACAAAAAATATAAAACATGCTAAAACCCTTACTGGACGTGCATTTTCGCACATTTTATATATGAATATTATTTAGTGTGGATGAATTACCCCCATTAGGTGAAGGAGGTGTTACTACACTTACCAAAGAGGAATTAAAAGATGCGGCACTTACGACTAATATCAATTGGAGCAAAGATGAACTAA
>JADLCD010000165.1 GCA_020847395.1 Chitinophagaceae bacterium | reverse complement strand
TTAAGCCTGCCGCTAGCGTTCATCCTGAGCCAGGATCAAACTCTCCATTGTAAATAATGTTGAGATTTGAAGATTGCTCTTGAAATCAAATTTTGTGGCTGGTTTACCTTACCCTGATTTCTAAAAAGAAATCAAGTGCTGTTGCTTCCAAACTTTCAAAGATCTTTATTTCTCTTATTTTACTAACCGTTTTGAAACGGGTTGCAAAGGTAAGAGTTATATTATTTTCACCAAATTATTTTTGAATTATTTTTCAAACTCTTTGGCTCATAACAATCTATAAATCAAGAACTAAATTCAAAAAATTGAAACGGACTGCAAAGTTAGCACTGCTCTATTTATTTGCAAGTTTTATCCTTGCTTTTTTACTCACATTATCGTCAAAAAAATTACTTAAAGAGCTGATGTTTTTTGATTGGGGTGCAAAGGTAAAAACATTTTCAATATCACCAAATCTTTTTTCTCTTTTTCCTTCCTTTCTTCCTGCGGCCTGTCGTTTGTTTTTTAAGAACTGATGCTTTTTTTTCAAAGCGGGTCGCAAAGATAGTCAGGTTTTGGTTGCTACCAAATATTTTTTGGAAAAATACGTGTCCCAATACGTAGAATCGCTACCAGTAAGGTTTTGAGAGATAAAATTTTCTTACGGCTATTTAAAAACGTTAATCCACTGGTGTAGTAAGTGTCTCCTGGAAAAAATCCAACCCTTTTGTATAGGCGTGCGTATTGTTTTATACAAACACCTATTATGAGAGTATTAATCGCAACCATTTTAACTGTACTAACTTTGCAGAGTTTTTGCCAATGCGACCCATCATTTACCTATATTATAACGCAACATCAGGTTTATTTTAATCCGGGCGATTCTATTACCGGCAAAAACCATCTTTGGCATTTTGGAGATGGTAATTCCTCATCGGAGATATATGGATTCAATAGCTATAGTAAGCCGGGCAGCTACCAGGTTACTCATATTGTACATGATAGTTTAACCAATTGCACAGATTCACTTAAACAAACCATCACATTGTCATATACTCCACAATGCCACATCGCTTTTTACTACCAGTTTTCATTTCCCAATTTCAGGTCTGTTAATTTTTATCCATCTTCAATAATTAGCGGAACAACAATTACACAATATACCTGGAAAATAAACGACACTGTAGCCTTTACAAGCGAATATCCCGGAGCAACGCTTAATTTTAATGCGCCGGGTAGCTACCAGGTTTGCCTGGAGATAAATACGAGTTCGGGTTGCACTTCATCGTATTGCGAAACAGTCAATATTATGTATACCTGTAAAACAAAATCTGATTTTTCTTATACAGCCGGCGCTAACAACGCAAGGTATATTGAATTTGTGCCTACTCCTGATAATCCCGATTTGAGATACCTCTGGCTTACAAATCAATCGCAGCAATTCTACGGCTATCACGAATTTCCGCAGGCAGGTAAATATGAAGTAACCATGTTTATTACTGACTCAATTAAAAATTGTTATGATAGTGTAAAGAAAGTGATTGACGTAAAAGGAAATCGCTATGACAGTTGCACCGTATCATATACACACAGAACTGACCAGGATATTCAGCATCAGCTCATTTTATCTGCTTCAAGTAACCAGCCTATTGTAAATCAATACTGGGCTATTGAAAATGAGCATGGTTTTTCAGACTCAATCATTACAACTTCAGGCGACCCTGTTAAATACTTATTTCCGGATACCGGTAGTTATAATATAACCCTACGGGTTGTTACCAACAGTGGTTGCAACCGAACATATACTGATACTATTCATGTTACAAACATTCAGAAAAAATCTTCAGAAAAAACGCTGGTTTCTTATCCCAATCCTGCAAACAACTATATATTGTTGCCTTTTATTGCAGAAAGTAACGGCACTATCCAGCTATCTATTTACAATAGCATGGGCAAGTTGGTACAAACGGAAAGGAAAACCATTGTTAAAGGAAACAATCAAATACGGGTTTCGTTACAGTCAATTGCAAAGGGGCAATACTACGTTCATATTCAATTTAACAACAGCATATTTAAGAGCAGGTTTCAGAAAATCTAACTATCCATCCTAAAGTAAAAATGCATAGAAATACCTTTTAGGGATATGTAAAATAGTCATTTCATTTTCTTTAGTAATTTGTATCAGTTTAAATCAGGAGCAAATTATGAATGCAGAAATGGAAAGGCTTTTACACCCGGAATGGAAAAAATGGGGGTCTTATGTATCAGACAGACAATGGGGCACGGTAAGAGAAGATTACAGCGCCAATGGTGATGCCTGGAAATTTACTACACACGATATGGCGCGCAGCAAAACCTGGCGTTGGGGTGAAGAGGGTATAGCAGGTATTTGCGATGAAAAACAACTGCTGTGTTTTTCCCTTGCGTTATGGAATAAAAAAGATCCGTTTCTTAAAGAGCGTTATTTTGGTTTAACGAATGATGAAGGCAATCATGGGGAAGATGTAAAAGAATTATACTACCATCTTGATGCTACACCTACACACTCTTACATGAAAATGCTGTACAAATACCCGCAGCAGGAGTATCCTTACCAGTGGCTCATTGATGAAAATAAAAACAGAAACAGGCAACAGCCGGAGTTTGAAATTGTTGATACAGGCATCTTTGATAATAATGAATACTTTGATGTATTTACTGAATATGCAAAAGCAGATACAGACGATATACTGATAAAACTTTCCATCTGCAACAGGAGTGAAAAGCCAGCCAGTTTGCTGGCATTACCAACTATATGGTTCAGAAATACATGGGTATGGGGGCGGCATCCTTACAAGCCAATGCTGTTTCAGCAAAATAATAATAGTATACAAATTCAGCATGAATCGCTTGCCGTAAAGTATTTGTATTTTGAAAAGGGCAACGCGCTTTTTTGCGATAACGAAACCAATAATCAAAGGTTATATAACAGCGCTAACATCACGCCCCATCCTAAAGATGGCATTAACGATTATATTATTCATGAAGTGCAAACCATTAACCCGGAAAAAAAGGGAACAAAGGCCGCTATACTGTCTGAAATAGTTGTAGCGCCTGGTGAATGTTATGTAATACGCCTGCGGCTTACCAATAAAGATGAAGAAAAACCATTTGATGAATTTGACAACCTGTTTCAGCAAAGAATAAATGAAGCAAACGAGTTTTACAGCGAAATACAAAAGCATATAGCCGCGCCGGAAGAAAGGGCAATACAACGCCAGGCCTTTGCGGGCATGATTTGGAATAAACAATTTTACTATTATAAAGTGGAGCAATGGCTTGAGGGCGATCCTGCTACAGGCGCTCCGCCACCGGAACGCTGGCATGGCAGAAATGCAAACTGGAAGCAACTGAATAATGAAGATATTATTTCCGTGCCTGATAAATGGGAGTTTCCCTGGTATGCATCCTGGGACCTGGCTTTTCATTGTGTTACGCTTGCCATGATTGATCCTGCTTTTGCCAAGCAACAATTGTTATTACTCGCCGAAGAGTGGTATATCAATCCTGCGGGTGAATTTCCGGCATATGAATGGTCATTGTCTGATGTAAATCCGCCTGTGCATGCAGGCGCTGTATACAGGGTGTTTAAGCGCGATGAAAAGATAAATGGCAGGAAAGATTATTTTTTCCTGGAAACTGCTTTTCATAAACTCATTATAAATTTTACATGGTGGGTAAACAGGAAAGACCATAGCAACAATAATATTTTTGAAGGAGGATTTTTAGGACTGGATAATATCAGTGTGTTTGACAGAAGCGCGCCATTGGCAAATGGTGCTGTTATGGAACAGGCAGATGCTACAAGCTGGATGGCGATGTATGCATTGAACATGCTTCGCATTTCGCTTGAACTGGCAAGTGCAAATAAGGCCTATACAGGTATGACAACAAAATTTTTTGAACATTTTCTGTATATCGCCGGCGCTATGGCGAGTATGGGAGAGGGCAATAGCGGACTGTGGGATGATGAAGATGAATTTTTTTATGACCAGATTCTTATGCCTGATAATACTATCAACAAAATAAAAGTAAAAAGCCTGGTAGGTTTAATACCATTATTCGCGGTGCAGGTAATTACAAAAGAAACGCTCAGGGATAACCCGGTTTTTGCAGAACGCATGGAATGGTTTCTGCGTCATCGTCCTGATCTTGCATCGCTGGTTTCAAGATGGTATGAAAAAGGGGAGGGAGAAATGCATTTGCTGAGCCTTTTGCGCGGACACAGAATGAAACGTTTGTTGAGCTGTGCACTTGACGAAACTGAATTTTTGAGTGATTACGGCGTTCGTTCTCTTTCCAAAAAATATGAAAGCCATCCTTTTTATATCGGCACAGATGATGTATCAACGGCTGTTAAATATATTCCGGGTGAAAGTGACAGCACTATGTATGGCGGTAATTCAAACTGGCGTGGTCCCATCTGGATGCCCATGAATTTCCTGATTATTGAAAGTCTCAGGGAGTTTCATCTTTTTTACAGCGATGATTTTAAAATTGAATACCCAACAGCTTCGGGAAATTATATCACATTAAAACAAGCAGGAACAGAACTTGCTAACAGGTTATTGAAAATTTTTTTAAAAGATAGCAATGGAAAACGACCTGTATACGGCAACAATGTTAAATTGCAAACAGATCCGGCCTTTAGTGATTATATTTTGTTTCATGAATATTTTCATGGAGACAGTGGAAAGGGATTAGGTGCATCGCACCAAACAGGATGGACAGGGTTAATAGCCAATCTTATAAATATGAAGAATAACGATTAAAATATACAACTACTACCGTTATGGCTACACAAAAAATTCTATGTATTGACATCGGCGGCTCAAACATTAAAGCAACAGTATTGGATTCTGCCGGAAAAATTATTGAACCATATCAAAAACTACCAACACCGGCACCTTCCAATCCGCAAAATGTACTGAAAACAATACAGCAACTGGTGAGTGGTTATCCCGCATATCAAAAAATTTCTGTAGGCTTTCCGGGTTATGTAAAACATGGTGTAGTAATGACGGCGCCTAACCTGGGTACACCTGCATGGGCAAAATTTGATTTACAGGGCAGGTTGTCAAAGCTGCTGAAGAAGCCATGTATAGTAGTGAATGATGCCGATATGCAGGGACTTGGTATTGCTAAAGGAAAAGGGTTTGAAATAGTAGTTACATTAGGTACCGGCTTTGGCACCGCATTTTTATATGAAGGTAAATTGTTGCCTCACCTTGAGTTTGCACATCATCCTGTTTGGAAAAACGACTGGGATTACGATAAATATATTGGCGAAAAAGCGCTCAAAAAAGAAGGCGTGGAAAAATGGAATAAGCGGATACAAAGAGTTATCGGTATTCTGAAAACCGTTTTTAATTACGATCACTTGTATATTGGCGGCGGCAATGCAAAGCAAATTAATTTTAAGCTTGATAAAAACATCACTATCGTAACCAATAAAGAAGGCATTAAAGGTGGCCCGAGATTGTGGGAGAAGAGGAAATGAAGAGAGTGGTAAGTGAGAAGAGAGTGGTAAGAGGTAAGTAGTAAGTAGGCAATAGTGAATGTTAAGCTATCAGGTGTTAAAACCTGCAACCTGAAACCTGCAACCTGAAACCTGCAACCTGAAACCTGCAACCTGTAACCTGCAACCTGCAACAAATTATCCCAATGACAAACGATACCGTTGTTTTCCGTTTTCTCAGCGAACCTTCAGATGTAAATTTTGGCGGCAAAGTGCATGGCGGAGCTGTAATGAAATGGATTGACCAGGCTGCATATACCTGCGCCGTTAACTGGAGCAGTCAGTATTGTGTAACAGTATACGTTGGAGGCATACGATTTGTAAATCCAATTTTGATTGGTGATATGGTTGAAGTGCGTGCAAGAATTATATATACAGGTAAATCGAGCATGCATATAGCGGTTGATATTAAGGCCATTAATCCCAAAACAAAATCAGCTATAAAAACAACGCATTGTATTATTGTTTTTGCAGCTATTGACGATAGTGGGAAAACCGTGCCTGTGCCGGAATGGAAACCGCAAACTGAAGAAGAGCATCAACTGTATCAATATGCCGTTCGTTTAAGTGAAATGAGAAAAGGTATTAATGAAGAAATGGAGGTTCATTTTAATACTTAAATTCGCTGTATGAAAGTAGTAATTGTAGGCGGTGGTTTTGCAGGCATGAATCTTGCAAAAAAACTTGCTGATTATAACAGCATAGAAATAACATTGGTGGATAAGCACAATTATCATTTCTTTCCTCCATTGCTGTACCAGGTTGCCACTGCGTTTATAGAAGCATCAAATATCAGTTATCCATTCAGGCGCATGTTTCAGGAAAAGCAGAATCTGCGTTTCCACCTGGGGGCGCTGGTTAACATAAATGTTGCAGATAATACCATTGAAACAGATTCAGGTATTTTATACTACGACCATCTTGTGCTGGCAATGGGTACGGAAACCAATTATTTTGGTATGGAGAATGTGAAACAAAATGCTTTGCCAATGAAAACCATTGATGATGCATTGAATCTTCGCAATCATATTCTTCTCAATCTTGAAAAACTTACGAGGACTACTGACCCGGAAGAAAGAGAAAAAAGAAGAAATATTGTTATAGCAGGAGGAGGCCCAACAGGAGTAGAAGTTTCGGGGATGATAGCCGAGATGGGTAAATATATTCTTTCCAAAGATTATCCTGAGTTGGGCAACAGAAGAGATAGTATTTACCTGGTAGATGCGGGGCATGCGCTGCTTGGCCCGATGAGTACAAAATCGCAGCAGGAAGCATATAAAGTGCTCCAAAAATTAGGCGTGCAAATAAAACTGAACACTGCCGTTAAAGATTTTTCTGATGATAAAGTATTGCTGGCAACCGGCGAAATCATCAACAGCAATACATTAATATGGGCATCTGGTGTAATTGCAAGAGAAGCGCCGGGCTTACCTCCCGAATTATTAGCACGGGGAAGGCGCATTATGGTTGATGAATACAACAGGGTAAAAGGTATCAATAATGTTTTTGTTATAGGAGATCAGGCTTATCAAACCACCGATCAAAAATTTCCTAACGGGCACCCGCAATTGGCGCAGGTTGCTATACAACAGGGAAAGAACCTGGCTGAAAACATGAAACGATTGGTGGCGCAAAAAGAAATGCGTGCTTTCAGTTATTTTGATAAAGGAAGTATGGCTATTATTTCAAAGTTTAAGGCGGTGGTTGATTTACCCAGAGCATTTTTTAAAGGATTTCTTGCATGGCTGGTTTGGTTGTTCATTCATCTTATTCCGATTGCCGGTTTCAGAAATAAAGGAAAGCTTGCGTATAACTGGTTCTGGGCTTTTGTTACCAATGATCCAACACTGCGTTTAATTATTCGTCCACGTAAAAAAGATATTTAAATAACGAATTATGCTTTGCCGTCAACTGCTGAAATGCTGTATTGTAATCTATTGCCTGTCTCTTTGTAATGTTTCTTTTTCGCAAAAAAAAATTGCTGTTGATATTTGCGTATATGGCGGAACTTCTTCGGGCGTAATAGCCGCGTATACGGCAAAAAAAATGGGTAAAACCGTTGTGCTGATTGAGCCGGGAAAAAGATTGGGCGGATTAACTTCAGGAGGATTAGGATATACTGATATAGGGAATAAGTTTGCCATATCAGGACTGGCACTTGATTATTACAGGCGAATTGGTAATTATTACGGAAAATTTGAACAGTGGATATTTGAACCGCATATTGCTGAAAATTTATTTAAACAATATATACAAAGTGGCGCTGTAAATGTATTGTACACCAACCGGCTTAAATCGGTAAGCAAAGATGGCACTGCTATAAAAACAATTACTGTTGAAAACAGCGATAAGCCTAATAGTAATACTGATTATACAATTACCGCAAAAGTATTTATCGATTGCAGCTACGAAGGTGACCTGATGGCAAAGTCAGGTGTTTCGTATACGGTTGGCCGTGAGTCTAACAACACCTATGGAGAATTATATAACGGCGTGCAGTTAAGAGACAAACATCAATTCAGGGATAGTATTGATCCTTATAAAGTAAAAGGCGATCCTAAAAGTGGTTTGCTTTGGGGCATCAGCAGCGAAGAGGTTGCAGCGCAGGGATCGGGAGATAAAAAAGTTCAAACGTATAATTTTCGTATATGCCTTACCAGCGATCCGGCTAATCAAATACCCATTACGCGGCCTGATGATTATGATGCTGCCAGATATGAACTATTGATACGTGTATTGGAGAAAGAGCCCAATCGCCCTTTTGATCTGATAATGAAACCGGATTTAATGCCGAATCAAAAAACGGACATTAATAACAACGGCCCGTTTTCAACAGATATGATTGGCATGAATCACGACTATCCCGAAGGCGGTTATGAAAAAAGAAAAGAAATACAAAAAGCGCATGAATCATATACAAAAGGCTTGCTGTATTTTATTGGTCATGATCCGCGAATGCCAAAGCATTTAAGAGACGAAATGTTGAAATGGGGTTATCCTAAAGACGAATACACTGATAACAATAACTGGACACCCCAAATGTATATACGCGAATGCCGCAGAATGATTGGTGATTATGTAATGACGCAGGCTAATTGCGAAGGAAAAGAAATTGTAACAGACGGTGTTGGTATGGCTGCCTATACAATGGACTCACACAACTGCCAGCGTATTGTAATTGAAAAAGATGGTGTGATGATGGTGAAGAATGAAGGCGATGTGCAGGTAGGCGGATTTCCTCCTTATCCTGTAGCATATCGCTCATTAACACCAAAAGCTGCCGAATGCACTAACCTGTTGGTGCCTGTTTGTTTATCTGCATCACATATAGCTTACGGCTCCATACGCATGGAACCTGTTTTCATGGTAATGGGGCAGGCTGCAGCAACAGCAGCAACACTGGCTATTGATAAACAAAAATCTGTTCAGGATATCAATATACCACAATTGCAAAGCATATTGCGCAATAATCCTTTTGCTGACGGCAGCCAGCCGGATATTTTGATAGATAATGAACAGGATGAAAATATAACTGTAACTGGCAACTGGCAAACCGTAAAGGGCAAAGGCAGCTACGCTTCTTCATCATTACAAATAAGCAATAGCAGCGAAGCCAATGCAGTAAAGTTTACACCTGTTATTATAAAAGAAGCGAAGTATAAAGTTTACAGCTATACTCCCAAAATCAGCGGAGGTTCTTCAACTATACATTTTAAAATTACCAATGAAAAAGAAACCGCTTTGAAAACAATTAACCTTAATTCGCTTAAAGTAGAGGGTCAAACTTCCGGGGAATGGTTATATGTGGGTGAATATATTTTTAAGCCCGGCGCCACGGCTGCTGTAGAAATAACAGCAAAAGAATCAAACGGAATAGTTATAGCAGATGCAGTTTTATTTGTGCCTGAAAGAAAGTAAATAAATTTCCTGGAGCAGTTAAGCAGATGCAAGTGATATATAAGTTTTTGAATTACGTTATAAAGGTGTTTTTTAGTTTTGATATGATGTATATTGCCAGATATTTAAGTGTTCAAAAGAAAGTTTACAGAAAGTGAATGGTCAAATATGGAAAACATTGAGATAACAGCAGTATCCGTTAAACATATTGAGGCGTTGCAGAACGTAGGAAAACAAACTTTTTCAGAAACATTTTCTTCTACTAATGCGGAAGAAGATATGAAAAGATACCTGGATGAAAATTTCTCATTGGCAAAGCTTACAGAGGAACTTAATAACAAAGAGTCTTTATTTTATTTTGCAACGATTAACGAAAAAGTAATTGGGTATTTAAAGTTGAATTTTGGAACAGCGCAAACAGAATTAAAAGATAATACAGCAGTTGAGATAGAAAGGATTTATGTGTTGAAAGCATTTCAGGGAAAGAAGGTAGGACAGTTATTGTACCAAAAAGCAATACAGTTTGCTAAACAAAGAAACGCTGCGTATGTTTGGTTGGGTGTTTGGGAAGATAATATAAAAGCGATACATTTTTACAGGAAAAATGGCTTTGTTGAGTTTAGTAAACATATTTTCAGGTTAGGTAATGATGAGCAGACGGATATAATGATGAAACTTGAACTGAAAGAAAACTGAGAAATAGCTAACTTCAACTTTTTGAAATAATCTGCCATATGAAATACTAACCGTTGTAGCCCCTGCTAACGAGCTTATCATCAGCAATAATTTTTAACGATAGCCTGCTGAAAATATCAGCAATTTAATATGACGAGCATAGCTAAGTCCGTTTTATCAGCGTTGGTAATTTTAATTTGTCAACACATTGTGCATGCACAGGTGCTTTCCTTAAAAGAAGCAGAAGATACTGCGCTGAAGAACTATAATATCATTAAAGCAAAAAGCAATTATGCCAATGCTTCGCAGTCCGTAATCGCTCAAACCAAAAGAGAAGCATTGCCGAATTTTGTTATTTCGGCGCAACAGGATTACGGTACTATCAACGGGCAAAATGGTCCCTTATATGGTTTTGGTGGTTATGGTGTTGCCTCCTCGGGCTTGCCTTTACCTGAGCAAAACTGGAATGCTGCTTTTGGCGCATTGTATCTTGCAAATATTAATTGGGAATTTTTTGCCTTTGGCAGAGTGAAGGAAAGAGTAAAAGTAGCAGCATCTGTTTTTGAAAGAGATAATATGGATTTGCAGCAGGAGCAATTTCAGCACCAGGTAAAAGTGGCGGCAGCCTATCTTAACCTGTTAGCAGCGCAACGCATCAGCAGGTCTTTACAAAATAATCTTAACCGTGCAGATACTTTTCGCTTTGTGGTTACTACCCGGGCAAAAAATGGTTTGATTGCCGGTGTTGATTCATCATTGGCAAATGCTGAAGTATCAGCCGCCAAAATAGCTTTATTGCGGGCGCAGGATGCTGAGCAGCAAAAAGCAAGCGAATTGGCCGTATTAATGGGCACACCGGATAAGCTGGATTTTTTGCTGGATACCTTATTCATTACAAAAGTGCCGGCTATAATTGGTGATTCTTTTGCTGTAAAAGAAAATCATCCTGTGCTGGCATACTACCGGAGCCGTATACACGTAAGTGAGCAGCAGCAAAAGTATACCCGCACATTGCAGTATCCTGCATTTTCGCTGTTCAGCGTTTATCAAACAAGAGGTTCAGGATTTCACTCAAATTATGCAACTGATCAAACAGCATTCGATCATAAATATTATGAAGGAATAAAACCGGTACGGAGCAACTACCTGGTAGGCGTAGGTGTTACATGGAATCTTACAACCATTTTGCGCGTGCATCAGCAATTAACTTCACAAAAGTTTATATCAGAGGCATTGCGTAATGAATACAACCAGATGCAGCAGCAATTAACTGCCCAGCAAATACTTGCTGAAGCAAAATTAAAAAACGCTGTTTCGGTGTATACAGAAGCGCCTGTGCAGGTAAAAGCAGCATCAGATGCATACCTGCAAAAATCCGTACTCTATAAAAACGGGCTAACCAATATAGTTGATGTAACCCAGGCGCTATATGCATTAAATCGTGCAGAAACCGACCGGGATATTGCTTATAATAATGTATGGCAGGCATTGCTGTTGAAAGCCGCTGCTGCCGGAGATTTTGGGTTGTTTATTAATGAGCTGTAGCGATGAATTTGGAAATTTTGAACCACAAAGACACGAAGTTTCACAAAGAGTAAGAATGTGGAAACGCAAAGCCCGGTTATATTCAATAGATGATGTGGTAGAACATATAGTTTGATTTTATTCTGCTGCACCGTCCCTCTCTGCTATGAGAGGGATAAGAGGGTGAGGCTTATATTTCGCTAATAAAAAAAGTATGAACCTGATTCGTTTTGCACTTCGTAAGCCTATTACCATTCTTGTGTTGGTAGCTGGTTTACTTTTTTTTGGTATCAAAGCGGTTAACAGTATTAAAATCGACATCTTTCCACGGCTGGATCTGCCGGTGATCTATGTGTCGCATCCTTTTGGTGGTTATACGCCTGTGCAAATGGAAAGTTTTTTTGCCAAGCAGTATATCAACATCTTTTTGTATGTAAATGGTGTTAGAACCATTGAAACAAAAAATATACAGGGATTAAATTTTATGAAAATAAGTTTTTATCCTGGCACCAATATGGCGCAGGCTGCTGCTGAGGTAAGCGCATTTTCAAATCGTATACAGGCAGTTTTTCCGCCAGGCTCAAATCCGCCATTTATTATTCGCTTCGATGCATCCACCATGCCCGTTGGACAATTGGTGTTGAGCAGCGAAAGGCATAGTAACAATGAATTGCTTGATCTTGCCAACAACTATGTACGTTCCTCTTTTACATCTATTCCCGGTATAGTATCGTCTCCTCCTTTTGGTGGTAACGTACGTACCATTGTGGTAAAAGCTGATCCCGAATTGCTGCGTATACATAATTTGACGCCGGATCAACTGGTGGAAGCTATCCGTATTAATAATCAAACTTCGCCCTCGGGTAATGTGCGTGTTGGCGATAAAAATTATATCACACCAATCAATACTGCTATTGCAAGCGTAAAAGATTTTGAAAATATACCGCTCTATAAAGGCAGTGTGCAAAATTTATATTTACGAGATGTGGCAACTGTTGAAGATGGTGCAGACAGAACGGTTGGCTATGCATTGGTTAACGGCAAACGCTCCGTTTACCTGAGTATCGCGAAAAACGCTGATGCTTCTACATGGGAAGTAGTGCAAAATTTGAAAAGCTATATACCCAAAATGCAGTCGCAGTTACCTGAAGGTGTAAATCTCACTTATGAATTTGACCAGTCTGTATATGTAATGAATTCTGTGAAGAGCCTGCTGTCAGAAGGTGCAATCGGCGCTATATTAACCGGCTTAATGGTATTGTTATTTTTAGGAGATGCAAGGGGCGCATTGATTGTAATCCTCACTATTCCAACATCTGTTATATCTGCCGTATTATTTTTAAATCTTTTCGGACAAACCATCAACATCATGACGCTCAGCGGGCTTGCGCTGGCGATTGGTATATTGGTTGATGAAAGTACGGTAACGATTGAAAACATACACCAGCATCTTGATATGGGCAAACCAAAAGCATTGGCTATTTGGGATGCCTGTAAAGAAATTGCTTTTCCAAAGTTGCTGATATTGTTTTGTATCCTCGCGGTATTTGCGCCTGCATTTACTATGGGTGGTATACCCGGCTCTCTGTTTCTTCCATTGGCGTTAACTATTGGCTTTAGTATGATTGTATCTTATTTTCTTGCACAAACTTTTGTGCCGGTAATGGCCAACTGGATAATGAAAGTAAAGCATCATAAAAAAGCAGATGGCAGTGAAATGACAGATGCAGAAGAATTTGCTGCAAGCGGCTTAAACGCAGAAGGAGAACATAATACCTGGGATCAAAAAGTAGTATTGCTACAAAGAACAGATAGTAACAGGAATGGAAAGATCAGCATGTTTGAAAGACTGAGAGCAAGGTACCTGAAATTTATTGAACGGATGATGCCTTACCGTAAAATAATTGTTACCAGCTACTTATTAGTAATAAGCGCCGCTGCCGTTTTTTTGCTATTACAAATTGGACGCGATGTATTACCAAAAGTAAATGGCGGCCAGTTCCAGGTTAGGTTACGTGCAGAAGAAGGCACAAGAATTGAGCGCACAGAAGATATGACCATCAAACTTACCAACGCGGTATTTGATATTGTGGGAAAGAAAAATGTATCAATCACCTCTGCATATGTTGGGCTGCATCCGCAATTGTTTTCAACCAGCCCCTTGTTTTTATGGATGGCCGGGCCGCATGAAGCAGTTTTGCAAGTGGCACTAAAAAGTGAATATAAAACTGATCTTGATGCTTTAAAAGATAAAATCAGGAAAAAAGCTGCTGAAGTAATTCCAGGTGTAAAATTATCTTTTGAGCCTATTGAATTAACAGATAAAATATTAAGCCAGGGTTCTCCAACGCCTGTTGAAGTAAGATTTTCAGGCAGAGATAAAAAGCTGAACGAGGAATATGCAAAAAAATTAGTACCGATACTGGAAAAAATTCCTTACCTGCGTGATGTGCAAATAGTTCAGTCAACCAAATACCCCGCTATTAATATTGACGTTAACAGGGTGCGTGCAGCACAGATAGGCGTTGATATGTCTGATGTTGCAAAATCTGTAACGCCTTCCACTTCTTCTTCAAGGTTTACAGATAAAAATATATGGACAGACGTAAAATCCAATACCAGCTACAGCGTACAGGTGGAAGTGCCTGAAAACAAAATGCTGTCGCAAAATGATATTGGCGAAATTTCTCTTTTACGAAATACATCCCGGCCTGTATTGGGCGATATAGCCGATATTAAGGAAGGCACAACCTATGGCGAAACAGATAATATCGGTTCAATGCCCGCACTAACGGTTACGGCTAACCTGAGTAATAAGGATTTGGGCAGCGCTATAAGAGATGTTGACAAAGCAATTGAGTTACTGGGTAAAATACCAAGAGGATTAACAGTGGAAACAATAGGATTAAGCAAAACGCTTACCAATACACTCGACAGTTTACAAAACGGGTTGATTGTTGCCATTGTGGTAATCTTTTTAATGCTTGCCGCAAATTTTCAGTCGTTCAAAGTTTCCGCAATTGTATTATCAACAGTGCCTGCTGTAATTCTCGGTTCACTGGCTTTATTGCTGGCAACAGGCTCAACGCTTAACCTGCAATCCTATATGGGCATAATTATGAGCGTTGGTGTATCTATTTCAAACGCGGTATTACTTATAACCAATGCAGAAGAATTGCGTAAGCATAATGCCAATGCAAAATTATCGGCAAGCGAAGCTGCGGCACTTCGTATACGCCCTATTGTTATGACGGCGCTCGCAATGGTAGTAGGTATGATACCAATGGCGGCAGGTTTAGGCGAGGCGGGCGACCAGGCTTCACCATTAGGCAGGGCAGTAATAGGCGGATTGGTTGCATCTACTTTTGCCGCATTATTTATTTTGCCATTAGCATTTGCATGGGGACAAGGCAAAGCTTCTGTGCAAAGTGTTTCGCTTGACCCGGAAGATGAAGAAAGCACACACTATATACCGGCTAATCATTAATAATTTATAGAGCTCAACATAAAATTTTTTGGAGTAATGAATGAGATGAATATCAAAAAAATTACAATAACAATGAGAAGGTCAATATATACATTCTTTTCTGCAATACTACTTATTGCGTCAATGCTACAGGGTTGTCATGGCTCAGGTGCAGCAGGAGAAAAGCAGGGCGCTGATTCTACCAGCGCCGTACCAGCGTATAAAGTGGTATCGGTAGAAAAAGGCAGGTTAGCTTCTACCCTTGAAATACCAGGTGAACTGGTTGCTTTTCAGCAGGTAGATCTTTATTCGAAAGTGAACAGCTTTGTAAGAAAAATGTATGCAGATGTTGGCTCAGAAGTAAAAGCAGGACAGTTGCTGGCTATTATGGAAGCCCCTGAAATCAATTCACAGCTTACTGGAGCGGAGTCGAGATTAAAATCAGCGGAAGCATTATATATTGCCAGCAAAGCATATTATGAAAGATTGCTGGAAACCAGCAAAACGCCGGGCACTATTTCGCCCAGTGATCTTGATGCGGCTTTAGCCAAACAAAATTCTGATTACGCCCAGTTGCAGGCAGCCAAAGCTGCACATAACGAAATAACCGATAACAGGAACTATCTTGAAATACGTGCGCCATTCAGCGGCGTGATTAGTGCAAGAAACGTAAGTGCAGGCGCATATGTTGGCCCATCGGGCAAAGGCTCTGAGTTGCCGGTATTTACATTGCAGGAGCAGCGGCAGCTTAGGTTAGTGGTTGCTGTGCCTGAAGCCTATACCGGTTACCTGGATAATAGCAGCGAAGTTGATTTTACGGTAAAAACATTTCCCGGTAAACCATTTAAGGCAAAAGTAAAACGTATGGCAGGTGTGTTGGATAACCGCCTTCGTTCAGAACGTATTGAAATGGATGTGATAAACGCCGACAAAAAATTATTGCCTGGTATGGTAGCCGAAATTAAACTAACACTCCCTGCCAGAGACAGCACTTTTATAGTTCCAAAATCGGCTGTGGTAAACTCACCAGAAAGAATTTTTGTTATAAAAGTTAATAACGGCAAAGCAGAATGGGTAACGGTGCATAAAGGCCGCGAATCAGAAGGCAAAGCCGAAATATATGGCCAACTGAATGTCGGTGATATGGTAGTTGAAAAAGCCACAGAAGAAATAAGAAATGGGGCTGCGGTTGAGGTGGCGAAGTAGGAGTGCTTTTAAATGAGATGCATTATTTATTTTGTGTTTCCTGATGTTATACAAACGCATGAAACCTGGCAGCGAATATTATTGTTGCCTGGTATTTTAAACATTCCTGCACAAAAGCCGGCAACCTTTGAATAGCTTCAATTGATTTTTCTCAAAGCGGTTGCAATCTGAAACGCCACTTTTATATCTGCTTAAAATGCCAGTATTAACCAATACAACCGGGGAGAGCTTATGAGACTTTTTCCCGGTTTTGTAGCCCGGCCTGTGGCTTTTCCAATATCATATATCAACCAATATGAAAGAGTAATATGAAATAATAACGCTTACATTGATCTATATCAAAGTATTGTTCGTTCTTAAAAAAAATTGCTGAAACTGGTTACATAAACATCTCCATGCATTACTAATAATAAACCATCTTTGAAAAAAACCAATACAATACCTATGAAACCAGAACAATCCATATCCGAATCCTTATCCTTTAAATGTATTTTTCGAATTTCATGATTAATCCAATATGCTAACAGAAAAACAATTCAATATCTAATGGAGAACCTGCCAATCCTGTGAAAACCAAACAATGAAAAACACCTAACATGTTGTGAAAATCACCTGTGAAAAACCGAAAGACTGTCCTCTAAAAAAAATTTCGGGAAGCTGATGCTTCCCGTTTTTTATGTATAACATGAAGTTGGAACCATGTAAAACACTTCTATACTCTTGCTGCTTTTTTGTAGTCATTTTTTTGAAGCCATTGTAATACTTTATCTCTCTGGTCGCCTTGTATAATAATTTCTCCATCTTTTACTGAACCGCCGGTGCCACAAAAGCTTTTTAGTTTTTTGCCCAGTGCTTCAAGGTCATCATCATTGCCTTTAAAACCATATACAATAGTAACGGCCTTGCCAGCACGATGTTTGGTATCGAGTATAACACGCAATGATTGCTGGGCAGGAGGCAATGTAGTTGTGTCTTTTTCTTCCTGATCAAAAGAAAAAGATGGATCTGTGCTGTATATATACCCTTGTTTATCGGGTTTGTTTTTTTTAGACATGGAAAAGAGGTTTGTTGAGGATTTAGGGTTTAAGGTTGCTGGTTGCAGGTTGCTGGTTTCAGGTTGCAAGTTGCTGGTTTCAGGTTGCTAGTTTCAGGTTACAGGTTTCTCCGAAATCACTGCGTTCATTGGGGTGTTCGACGGGTTTCAGGTTTCAAGTTTCAGGTTTCAAACTCACATTTTACCTCTCACTTCTCACGTTTCACTATTTCCCATTCACTATTCACCATTGCCCATCGCCCTTCTCTTAAACAATCATCGCCTTAAGGCTAAGGTCCGCGCTAACCGCGTGATGAATAACAGCTCCTATACTCACATAGTCAACACCGGTTTCGGCATAGGCAGTTACATTATCAAGGTTGATGCCTCCGCTCGCTTCCGTTTCAAAATTACCATCAATAATTTTTAATGCCTCTGTTATTTGCTCAGGTTTAAAATTGTCAAGCATTATCCTGTCTGCTTTGCCTGATGCCACCACGTTCTTAACATCATCAATATTTCTTGTTTCCACTTCTATTTTCATGCCCGGCTTTTTTTGCTGCACATAATCGTAGGCTTTATCTAATGCTTTTTTAATGCCTCCGCTATAATCAATATGATTATCCTTAAGCATTATCATGTCATATAATCCCATACGATGATTTAAGCCTCCGCCAATTCGAACTGCTTCTTTTTCGAGCAAACGAAAATTGGGTGTGGTTTTTCTTGTGTCCAACACTCTTGTGTGGTATCCTTTTATTTTATCAACATATTTCCTGGTTAGTGATGCTATACCACTCATGCGCTGCATGCAATTCAATACAAGTCTTTCACATTGCAATATGGTATATACTTTTGCTTCCACTTCAAAAGCAATCTCTCCAAACTTCATTGTATCGCCATCTTTTTTGTGGGCTGCAAATATCATTTCCGGCTCCATAAACCGGAATATTTTCTCTGCAACTTCCATGCCTGCAAGAATGCCATCTTCTTTTATTTTCAGGATTGCTTTTCCTTTTGCATCCGGCAAAATACAACTTAGTGTTGAATGATCACCATCGCCAATATCTTCTTCCAATGCATTTTTAATCAACTTATGTAATGCCTGTTCGTATGTAGTTATCATTTGGTAAAGCTAATGCATTTATGGAAAGGTGGAAGGTATACGGTGTAGGGTATAAGGATGATGAAAAACCTATAATGTTTGCAGCGCTGCTATCCGGCCCGGCAAACATTATAGGTTTGCAGCGTTAATAGTTAATCGAAACATTTCATCCAAAAATCTAAGAAACAAGATAGCATATCGAATATACTTTCATAAGGCTGGAATATTGAACATCTTTGTATTGTCAACGCTGATAAAACAATCCAAATCCTGAAAAAAACCGAGAACTATGAAAACCATAAAATCCAAACCTAAGAAAACAACAACATAACCTACAGAACACTGGTCCGTTTTTAATTTGTGCCTTATAACTATGAAAACTAAAAATCCCTGATCCCTGAATTACCCTTTTGGTAAAATCCGAATCCTTAGAAAGACATAATAACGCTATATCCACATCCATGAAAAATCCGGGAAGAAATTAAGAAGAAAATACTATTGTTCTACCGACCAGAAATGATACGTAGTAAATTAATTAAACCGGTATACCAGTACCGGTTTTTTTGTTATTTAACTTCCTGCATCTCCACCAGCTTGCGGTAAATACCATTAAGCACCATTAACTCATCATGCGTACCTCTTTCAGCAATTTCCCCTTTTTGCAAAACTATTATTTCATCTGCATGCCTTACAGTTGAAAGGCGATGCGCTATAACAATAGAAGTTCTGTCTTCCATCAGGTTATAAATAGCATCCTGCACCAGGCGTTCACTTTCTGTATCAAGAGATGATGTGGCTTCATCAAGAATAAGTATTGGCGGATTTTTTAAAACGGCTCTTGCTATGGTTAGTCGTTGTCTTTCTCCACCACTCAACTTTGTTCCTCTGTCGCCAATATTATACTGAAATCCGTCTTCTTTTTTGCAGATAAAATCATACGCGTTGGCAATTTTAGCCGCGTTTTCAATATCAGCCATTGTAGCATCCGGCGCGCCCAAAGCAATGTTTGCAGCTATTGTATCATTAAACAAAATAGGCTCCTGTGTTACAATACTTATATGCTGGCGAACAGACGAAAGTGCATAATCCTTTATGTTAACATCATCAATTAATACTTCACCGGAAGTAGCATCATGAAACCTGGGAATGAGGTCTGCAAGCGTTGACTTACCCGAACCGGAAGAACCTACAAGCGCCAGTGTTTTTCCTTTTTCAATAATAAGATTAATATTTCTGAGTATAGAAATATCATCGTAGCTGAAGTTTACATTACGCAATGCTATCTTACTGTTAAATGTATCCAGTTTTTTACCTTCCGGATTATCCGCCACAGTAATTTTTGCATTCAATACATCTTCCACACGCTCCAGTGCTGCAGCGCCTCTTTGCACATTAAAGAATGATGTAGAAATATTTTTTGCCGGGTTAATGATTAATGCAAATGAAGCGATATATGCCAATAGTTCGCCTGCTGCCAAACCTTTGCCGCCGCTCTCTAATACTAATCGCCCGCCAAAATATAATATTACACACAATACAATTACACCCAACACTTCTGTTAGCGGGCTGGCTAAATCTCTCCTGGCAGCCATATTTTTTCTTATCTTAA
>JADLCD010000164.1 GCA_020847395.1 Chitinophagaceae bacterium | reverse complement strand
GCCATTTCTTTTAGCCGCAAATACTGCCCTTATCGCTTACGTTATAAAAAACAACTCAATTAGTTATTAATACTCATATGTTTGTAGTCTTAACTTAATGACATTGGGCGCGCGTTTGCAACGCGTGTCTTCAATTCCAAATATGTAGGCCCGTCAATGACTTTTACCTCAATAATAAATTTCTATTGTTATTTACTTGCTTATGTTGCTTTGCATGTCAAGAGCAACCCCGTAGCCCATGCTGTCGCATGTGTGTGACTTACCCCCCCCAACTAAGCGTAGGTTGTGCCTACGCTTCCGTTTTATGTAGCTTGCAGCTACGAAACACACCGAACCAATTAAAAGCGAACAAAAACTTCATAGTTCCAATCCTGAATACACAACCCGAAAGTGTAGCCTAAGGCTACATAAAAATGCAGCGTAGCTATAAGCTACGCTGAGAACTATCTAATTTTTTGCAGCATATACACTGAGTTCACTTGTTTTTCAGTTATCAGAAATTATTTTCGTATAAAACTATTTAGTATGAGTGATGCTTATCAAATCAAAAACCAGGAAGGTGTTTATTTTTTAACCTTTCAGGTAGTATCCTGGGTGGATCTGTTTTCAAGAAGAAGATATAAAGATATACTGGTGGACAGCCTGAATACTTGCATCCGACACAAAGGGCTGCAAGTATATAGCTGGTGTATTATGAGCAACCATGTACATTGCATTTTATCGGCACAACAAGGCAATCTGTCATCCGTAATACGTGATTTTAAAAGCCACACAAGCAAGCAGATTCTTACATCGGTAAAAGACGAACCGGAAAGCCGTAGAGAATGGATGCTTTTTCAGTTTAAACGTGCAGCCCAACAACACTTACGAAACATAAATTATCAAGTTTGGACACATGAAAACCATGCCGTAGAACTTACCACACCTGATATAACCACATCAAAACTTAACTACATTCATCAAAACCCGGTAAAAGAAGGATATGTGGAAGAAGCAGAACATTATTTGTATAGCAGCGCCCGTGATTATGCAGATGGAAAGGGATTGATAAGCATTGTGCATACGTAGCCTTTGGCTACATAAAAATACAGCGTAGCTATAAGCTACGCTGAAAACGGATTTCAGCTATCATCATGTTTAAAATACAACAAAAATTAATTCCATCCGCCTCCAATAGATTTATATAGGTTTACCAACGCAATATTTTGCATTTTGTAATATTCGGTAAGTTCGAGCTGCGATTGTAATGCGTTTTTTTGTGAGGTAATTATTTCTAAATAACCTGCTCTTCCTGCTTTAAACAATTCAGTTGAAGTTGATATTGATTTTTTAAGTATTTCAACCTCCTCATTTTTGTAAGCATACATTTGTCGGGTGTTATTAATGTTTTTAACAGAAACATACACTTCATTAAAAGCATTAACCAACGTTTTTTCATAATTTATATAAGCAATTTTTTGTTCTGCTTTGCTTGCCATCAGATCAGCTTTAATTTTTCTGCGATTTACAACCGGGGTAACTAATCCCCCAAACAAATTATAAGCTAAAGAAGCAGGAGTTTCAAGTAATAAGAATGCTTTAAAAGACTGCAAACCTAATGCTGAATTAATGGTAAGACTCGGATAAAATGCTGCCCTCGCTGCATGCAAATCCGCATTTTTAGCGACTATTTCAAATTCGGCTTGTTTAATATCCGGACGATTTTTAAGTAAATCAGTTGGGATTCCAACTTTAAGTAATGTGTCAATTCGTTGAGCAAAATATAAAGTATCTCTTTCATTTTTTTTAACGTATGAACCTGTTAAAAAATTCAACCTGCTTTCGCATTCAATCAACTTTTGTTCAACTTTCTTTTTAGTTGATTTGGAATTTAATAATTGCGCATGCAAAAGTTCTACCGCTAATTCATTTGCCTTTGCCACTTGTTTTTGAGCTATTACCAAATCTAATGCGGCTTGTTGTAATGCAATATTGTCGTCTAAAATTTTCACCTCATTGTCTAAAGCTAATAATTCAAAATAAGCTGTTGCTACCTCGCTGATTAATGTTGTTACTATCAAATCTTTTCCATGCTGAGATGCAATAAATGAAGCTAAAGCGGCCTTTTTCTTACTTTTCAATTTCCCCCATAAATCAATTTCCCAAAAACTTTGAAAACCTAAATAATAATCCGGTAATGGATTAGGGATTTGTTGCTTATCGTTAATATTTGTAGAAAATTGGGTGTCATAATTTCCTACTCCATCCATTGTATAATCACCAAATTTTCTGACACCCGATGCAATATTCAAATTTACTTCAGGCAATCGAATACCTTTATGCAAGGTTATTCCGGATTTATAAATTTCCAGTTTTTGCAGAGTAGCTTTTAAATCGTAATTATTTAACAAAGCGGTATCTATTAATTTTTTCAGGTTATCGTCAAAGAAAAAGGCTCTCCATTTTGCTATTTCAGCACTTGAAGTATCCTGACTATGGACAAAAAATTCAGGCATTTTTTCCACTGAATTTTTATTTGCAATATCAATGGTTTTGCAAGAAACACTGGTGAATAAAATGGCAATAACTATATATATATTTTTACCCATGATTAATTTTTTTAAGAGACGGTTTATTCTTTTTTGCAAACAACACATACAATCCGGGAACTAAAATAATTCCAAAAATTGTCCCAAATAACATACCTCCGGCAGCAGCTGTTCCAATAGTGTGATTTCCTATTGCTCCTGCGCCAGATGCTACCATTAGCGGAATTAATCCTGCTATAAATGCAAATGAAGTCATTAAAATGGGGCGCAACCTTGCCTCAGCGCCTTCAATTGCAGCTTGCAAAGGTGTTAACCCATGCTTTTGTTTTAATATGGCATATTCAACAATTAAAATTGCATTTTTCCCAAGCAATCCAATTAACATAACCATTGCTACTTGAGCATAAATATTATTTTCTAATCCTGTAACATATAAAAAAGATAAAGAACCAAAAATACCCACCGGCAACGATAACAGCACCGGAAGTGGCAACAGGAAACTCTCGTATTGGGCTGCTAAAAGCAAATAAACAAATAGCAAACAGATGGCAAATATGAAAAAAACCTGATTACCCGAAGAAATTTCTTCACGTGTCATACCCGACCACTCAAATG
>JADLCD010000163.1 GCA_020847395.1 Chitinophagaceae bacterium | reverse complement strand
TAAAAGAGCGGCTAAACGTTTGAAGTTATTGACAGGCTTTTTGAAAAAATAATTTGTTATGCTAAGAGTCGGCGTTTTTGGAGTAGGTCATTTAGGAAAATTTCATTTGAATAACTGGAAGGAAATTAATGACGTTACATTAACTGGTTTTTATGACCCGGATGATGCAACATCAGCAGACGTAATTTCAAAATATGGATTAAAAAGATTTGACACAGTAGATTCCCTGCTGGATGAATGTGATGCTGCTGATATTATTGCCCCTACTTCTTTTCATTATGATTTATGTAAAACAGCTATCACAAAAGGCAAACATGTATTTGTAGAAAAGCCACTTGCTAATACAATGGACGAAGCAAGGGAACTGGTAAAGCTGGCAAAGGAAGCCAATATCAAATTCCAGGTGGGGCATGTGGAGCGGTTTAATCCTGCTTTTCTTTCATTAAAGGGAATTGCCCTGGAACCCATGTTTATCGAAGTGCACCGGTTGGCACAGTTCAATCCAAGAGGTACTGATGTAAGTGTGATATTAGATTTAATGATTCATGATATTGATATCATTTTGAGTTTGATCAACAGTAATGTAAAGAGTATTTCTGCAAATGGCGTGGCGGTGATGAGTGATACGCCGGATATAGCTAACGTAAGAATTGAATTTGATAACAGTTGCGTAGCAAATCTTACCAGCAGCCGCATTTCAATGAAAAAGATGCGCAAGATGCGGCTATTTCAGAAAGATGCCTATATCGGCATTGATTTCCTGGAAAAGAAAACAGAAGTGATCAAATTAAATACGCCTGCTGATAAAAATGTTTTCACATTTGATATTGAAACCAACAACGGGAAAAAAACAATAGCGATTGCAAACCCGGTGGTAGAAGATGGCAATGCAATAAAAATGGAACTGCAGGCTTTTTATAATGCGATTGTAAACAATACCAAAACAGCAGTTACTGTAATTGACGGCTTTAGGGCCATGGATGTGGCTCACCAGATATTGGAAAAAATTGGTCATAAGCATGCCGGCTAAGGCCGTATTAAAGCCCTTTATAATTTCAGTTGAACCAACCCCGGATACATAGCAAATGGTATATTGTAGCTGATGTGATAGTAGCATTGGCAACATGGATCATGTTTTATTACCTGCGTACCCTCATCTATCAGTCTCCATTTAAATTGCCTGCTGGTTTTTATACCGGAGCATTCATATATTCGGCAGGGTGGGTAAGCCTGCATTTTTTGAGTGGGGCATATCAAACAATTTATCAAAAAACTACAATTACTGAATTTTTTAGAACTGCCATTGTAAGCCTGATTGGTTCTTTCCTGCTCCTGTTTTTCTTTATTCTAAAAAATCCGCAAAGCAATAATGCCAATTATTATAAAGAATATTTTGCGCTGCTGGTGCCTGTTTTTTTTCTTACCATTATTTCAAGATTGATTTTTCTTGACGTGGTCAAGAAGCAACTGGCTACTCAAAAAGTTTTTTTTAAAGTGTTGCTGATCGGTTCTGGAAGAAATGCTTCTGCACTTTATGATGCATTTACAAGGTCCAATCAAAAATCAGGATTTGCTATCACCAGCTTTTTAAATACCAATGGCAATGGTGTGCATTTACCTGCCCATATTAATAAGTACAATAATCTCAATAAGCTTTCCGATGTAATTAATAATGAAAAAATAGAGGAAGTTATTATTACAGTAGAGAAACAGGAAAGGGAACTGCTTACCAAAATTTTGCAGCAGTTAAGCGATAAAGATGTAAACATTAAAATTACTCCCGATGCAGTGGATATCATTACTGGTGCTGTGCAAACCAGCAATGTGATGGGGGTGCCGTTGATTGATGTGCATGGAGCTGTGCTGTCATCCTGGCAAAAAAATGTAAAGCGTTTTGTAGATGTGGTATTTTCTTTATTTGCATTGGTTGGATTATCGCCGTTGATTTTGTACGCCGCTATAAGAACAATGCTTTCATCAAAGGGGCCTGTATTATATTTCCAGGAAAGAATTGGCTACAAAGGGGCACCATTTACCATTTACAAGTTTAGAAGTATGGCGCAGGATGCTGAAAAGGATGGCCCCGCCTTAAGCAGTCATGATGATCCAAGAATTACGAAGTGGGGAAGGGTGATGAGAAAATGGAGACTGGATGAACTGCCGCAACTGATCAATATTTTAAAAGGTGAAATGAGTTTGGTAGGCCCCAGACCGGAAAGAAAATTTTATGTTGATCAAATTGTACTACAACATCCGGAATACAATTATTTGTTTAAAGTAAAACCAGGCCTGAGCAGTTGGGGTATGGTAAAATTTGGGTATGCTTCTTCAGTGGAGGAAATGATTCAAAGGATGCCGTATGATTTAATGTATGTGGAAAATATTTCTTTACTGCTTGACGCAAGAATCATGATTTTAACCCTGGTAACCCTGCTGAGGGCTGAAGGGAAATAGTATTGTATAGTTGGTTATATTTGATAAAACACTGTAGATGATCCGGGCATTTTTTTTTGCAT
>JADLCD010000162.1 GCA_020847395.1 Chitinophagaceae bacterium | reverse complement strand
TACTTTCAAAAACAACGGAGATTATTCGTCCCGGAAGAACGAACCCCAGAAAGAAAATAAAGAAAAAGCCGCCATCCTCTAATTATAAACACCTGTAGAAGATTTTCACTAAGGAAACGACATTGATACAGCAATCATCAAATAGTATATGCTTAGCTATTGATGTTATGAACGTGCGAATCAAAAACTTCTAAAAAAATTTGGAAATATTATTTTCAGTACTATATTTGCAGTGTACTAATACAATAGTACACTAAATTTCCAAATATGATTTCGATAAAAGATCTTCATTTTGCTTATAAGCGCAAAAAGATATTTAACGGTTTAAGTCTTGAGCTTGAGGCAGGTTATATATATGGGCTGCTTGGCAAAAACGGCACAGGAAAATCTACTTTGCTTCGTAATATTTCCGGTCTTCTTTTTCCGGATTCAGGTAGTATTACTGTTTCCGGCGAAGTTCCACAGAAAAGACAGCCTTCTTTTTTGCAGGAAGTATTTATTGTTGCAGAAGAGTTTTTTCTTCCTAATGTTACACCTGAGCAACTTGTAAAATTTAACGCGGTCTTTTATCCCAAATTCAGTCATGAACAGTTTAACCGATACATGAAAGAATTTGAAATACCCGCAGATAGCACCATCCAACATATGAGTTATGGACAAAAGAAGAAAGTACTCATCAGTTTTGGTCTTGCCTGCAACACTTCTCTCCTATTAATGGATGAACCAACCAATGGACTGGACATTATGAGTAAAAGCCAGTTTCGCAAAGTAATTGCTGGTGCATTAGATGAAAAGAAATGCATTATCATCAGCACGCACCAGGTAAAAGATCTCGAAAACCTGATAGATAGAATTACCATTATTGACGAAGGCAGGATTTTGTTTGATCAAACAATTGAGCAGATAACACAAAAGTTGCAATTCAAAATATCATTCGACAAAGAAGAAATACAAAGGGCTTTATATAACGAAGATTCATTAAAAGGCAATGCTATCATCACAAAAAATATAAATGGAGAAGATACAAGGCTTGATCTTGAAATGTTATACAAGGCTATAGTAACCGACAGGACTAAAATTCAATCTGCTTTTAATTAATCAAGCTTTTATCATGCAAAATTCATTCAGCTTTTCGCGCCTTTGGCTGCTTATTAAAAAACAATGGTTTGATAATGCAAAGCTTTATAGTTTATCTGCACTTGCGCTAACGGGGATACTGATTATCATTTTCACTATTTGGTGGCTTGCAAATAAACAGGATCACTATTTTAATGAAGCAAGTACTTATGGTATTTTTTTAGCGGTATTATTTGTTGCAGGTTTTATTTTTTCAAGCACCAGCTTTGGCGTTTTGGGCGACAAGGCTAAGGGTATTTACTGGCTTAGCGTTCCTGCCACTCCGTTGGAAAAACTAATCTGCGGTTTCTTTTATTCATTTATAGTTTTTACAGTTGTGTACTTTACAAGTTTCTGGCTTGTTAAACACATAACTTTTTTTCTAATTGAGCTCAATCCCCAAAACACGCTTAGAAAGGCAGATGATAACGACGTATTTAAAAGAATAGTCTTACCAAATTTTCTCTATGCATTCTTTGCCCTGCAGGCGCTATTCATGCTTGGTTCAGTGTATTTTGAAAGATTTGCTTTTATTAAAACAGTTTTAGTTTCTGTATTTATAGCTTTCATTTTTGTAATGTTTCTTCAATTCATTGTAAACAATCTTCTTCCTGAACATTTCGGCACCAGGAGCTTTACTGAGTTTAGAGTTTACGAAAACGATGATGCAGTAAAGATTTATAAACTACCAAACTGGATAGGCGCCGTAATTGAACCGCTGGCTAAATTTATTTGGGTTCCTGTTCTTTTAATCGCTACATATTTTCGGTTAAAAGAAAAAGAAATTTAAATGTAACCTGTTAAAGTTTTAACATTATGCAGTTTAAAGAAAATCAATCTATATACCTACAAATAGCAGATTACCTCTCTGAAAAAATACTTTTGAAAGAGTGGAAACCCGACGAACGGATACCTTCGGTTAGAGAGTTAGCTGTTTCATTAGAAGTGAATCCTAATACTGTAATGCGCACTTTTGATTTTTTACAGCAGCAGGAAATTATTTATAACCAGCGAGGTATCGGATACTTTGTATCGCCCAAAGCATATGACAATGCTTTACGTTACCGAAAAGAAGAGTTTCTTGAAAGGGATTTGCCGGCATTATTCAGGAATATTTACCTGCTTGATATGAATATTGATGAATTAAAGCCCCGGTTTGAAAAATTTATTAAACAAAACTTTTCATAGTCAATTTATAATAATGAAAACAAGTAATAAAATTTTGCTGGCATTATTCCTGCTTCCATTTATTGCAGTAACATTCGTTGCTTTCAGCTTCTATTCAAGATACAAGAGCGGAAAATATATTACGCAGGAACAATACACAAAAGAAAAAGAAATATCCACCATAGTTTCGTCATTTAACACAATTGATTTGTCTTCTTATCGTGGTACTGCAACCATAAAAGCTTCAGATAGTTTTGCAATAGTTGTTTTCAACTGGGATAAAGACAAAGTTATTCCAAAAGTTAAAGACGGTGTTCTGACTTTGCATTATAAAAACGAGGATAATTATGCACCCGTTACCATACTTTGCCCTTCCGTTACAACTATCACAGCAGATTCTGTAGAAATATCCGTTGGAAATGTTTTACGGAATGCTACTATTAATGCAAAGACTGAGTCAAGAATAACACTTACCAATAATGCAGACAGCCTGGTTTTGAACATTGATAGAAACGCGAACGTAAATCTCGGTGCAAACATCATACAAAAACTTCAACTTAATCTTGCAAACGGTGCTGAACTTGACGCGAGCGAATCAACCGTCATCAGTTTTGAAAATACGACCATAGCAGATAGTGCTACGGTAAAAATCGGAGGCAAAACGATGAAGGCATTTTTGAATCAAAATTCAAAAACACAATAAAATTGCATTCATGAAAAAGAGAAAATCATCTGTTCTTTTACTGGCTACAATAATATTATTGATATTAGCCCTGCATTATAAGCTCCATTCAAGCGAACGGGTATCGGCTGAAGATCAAAATAAGGAGATACAAACAAAGAATGATGTTGACTCTGATCGACCAATTTTTCCTGCTACTATTTATCGGCTCGTAGAAATTGCTTTATAATATTACAGACAACAATTTTAAATATTCTGCATTTCATTTTGTTTAATATGCTTTTATAAACAAATAGTCAATTCCATCAAAAGGACTATTGGAAAATATTAACTTATCATCGCAAAAAATGAGACTTCCGTTCAGGTACATATTTGCAGGAGAACATTCAAGTTTTAACCAAGTGCTATCAACAAAAACCAGATTCCATTTACCGGAGCCTGAGGCTAAAGAGTCCCCAGTTACAATATAATTTGAGTTTGAGTTAAAAGTCAGTATTACATCTTTAATTTCAAGCGCAGGAGCTCCGGCAACATTTCCTCCCTTGGCAGCTTTAAGCTTCCAGGTACCAATAATCCCTTTTATTATAGTTGCCGAGTCTTTAGCAATAGAAGAATTACATTCCCATAACGTTTGGTTTTCAGGCATATGCTTTTTACAAGCAAAAAATAAAACACATAATATTGTATAAAAAAAATACTTTTTCATTACGTTTTTTTAAATGACCCCTGAATTGATTAAAGCGTTGCTTGAATTTTCATTATTTCAACTTTTCTTCTCAAACTCAACTTTCGCTTAATTTTGCCACCTATGGCAATTCCTTTAGCGGAAAGATTAAGACCTACTTCATTGGATGAATTAACCGGGCAGCAACATTTAACCGGCAAAGGCAGTGTATTGCGTAAAGCCATTGAACAGGGCAAAATACCTTCCATGATTTTGTGGGGACCGCCGGGTGTTGGTAAAACAACCATCGCAAATATTATTGCGCATACCTTGCATGTACCCTTTTATACATTAAGCGCTATCAGCGCCGGTGTAAAAGAAGTAAGAGAAGTGATAGAAAAAGCTAAGCTACAGCCTGAAAGTATTTTATTTATAGATGAAATTCACCGGTTTAATAAGGGACAACAAGACGCGCTATTAGGTGCCGTTGAAAAAGGAACAATTACCCTTATTGGCGCCACTACTGAAAACCCTTCTTTTGAAGTAAATGCCGCGTTGCTGAGCAGATGCCTGGTATATGTGCTGAAACCATTGGATGAAAATGATATGAAAGCATTACTGCAGCATGCCATTACTGCCGATGCCGAGCTCAGCAAAAGAAAGATCACCTTAAAAGAAACCTCAGCATTAATCAATATTTCCGGTGGAGATGCCAGGAAATTATTGAACCTGCTTGAAATTGTTGTTGAAGCATTACCTGCCGGTAAAGAAATAATTATTACTGATGATATTGTTATGGAAATTGCGCAAAAGAGGGTTGCATTATATGATAAAAGCGGTGAACAGCATTATGATATTATTTCCGCTTTCATAAAATCTATCCGCGGCAGCGACCCTAACGGCGCGGTATACTGGCTTGCAAGAATGATAGAAGGCGGTGAAGATGTAAAGTTCATTGCCCGCCGCCTTGTTATACTCGCCAGTGAAGATATAGGCAATGCCAATGCAAATGCGTTACTATTGGCTAATGCTACTTTTGAAGCTGTAAATAAAATTGGCTACCCGGAAGCGCGGATTATTTTAGCACAGTGTACTACATACCTTGCATCATCGCCAAAAAGCAATGCTTCTTACATGGCCATTGGTAATGCACTTAATGCAGTAAAAGAATACGGCGATTTACCGGTGCCACTTCATTTAAGAAATGCTCCAACCCGGCTAATGAAAAATCTTGACTATGGAAAAAATTATGAATACTCCCATGATTACGATAATAGTTTCTCTGCACAAGAATATCTTCCGGAAGGGTTAAAGGGTACTCCATTTTATGTACCTGGAAAAAATGCAAGGGAAGAAGAAATGAGAAAATGGTTAAAAACACTTTGGAAAGATAAATATGGCTACTAAAAAATAATTTTTATTATTACCATAGATCAATTGAAATATGAACCTCCACTGGGCATTAAAAACGTTTGAAGAACTTTCTAATGTTGAACTATATAAAATATTACAATTACGCTCCTCTGTGTTTGTAGTAGAACAAAATTGTGCATTTCAGGATATGGATGATAATGACCAGGGATCATGGCATTTATGTGCATGGCACAATAATGAGTTAGTTGCTTACACAAGGTTACTTCCTCCGGGTGCATCATATACGGAAGCATCTATTGGCCGTGTAGTAAACTCAAAATCTGCACGTGGCAAAAGCATAGGTAAAGAACTCATGCAACGATCAATAGAAGGTATATATACATTATTTGGACGAACAGCCATTAAAATAGGTGCCCAGCTTTATTTAAAAAAATTTTACGAAAGCTTTGGCTTTAAACAAGTCAGTGATATTTACCTTGAAGATGATATTGAACATATTAAAATGCTTCTCGCCTAAATTATCATATATCAATACTACGCTCTTATCATAAGTCAATCGCTGGCAAAAAAATAATATTCCACATTATCCTCCGTTAATTAGTCAGTCCAAATACTTTTTGAAAGCTTTAAAATCCGCTCTCATGACAAGACGTATACCTATCATTTTACGCGCCTGTGCAATTGCAGCCATAAGTTTATTATCGGCTAAATCATACAGCCAATACAATTTCTTTGGTAAACCTGTTTATGAAATAGGCATTAACCTCGGCCCAACTAATATTCTTGGAGACCTGGGAGGGAACAGAGGTGTGGGAACGACTTTCATCAAGGATAATAATATCCGGATGACAAAGCTGATGAAAGGAGCTTTTATTACGGTACGTCCAAGTGAATTTATCGGGTTTTCCCTTGCAGCAAATTTTGCAACATTAGAGGCTGCAGACAGCGTAATTGCTGATAAGGGAGGTGCTGAATTAGCCAGGAAGAATAGAAATCTTTCCGTAAGAACACCACTTAAAGAACTTACTTTAACTACAGAAATATATCCTACCGTATTACTTGAAGAAGATGACAAAGATCTTTCTCATAAATTTCGTCCTTATGGAATTATTGGTATAGGTGTATTTCATTTTAACCCACAGGGAGAATATATAGATGGTAATGGTGCAAAACACATGGTAGATTTACAGCCATTACGTACAGAAGGTCAGGGAATGCCGGGATATCCTGACAGAAAACAATATTCCCTTACACAAATAAATATTCCTTACGGTATTGGTATCAGGTATTATTTTTCAGATAATATTAGTGTGGCTTTTGAAGCCGTAAACAGAAAAACTTTTACTGATTATATTGATGATGTATCAACAACATATGTTGCCGACAGTGATTTTGATGCATACTTTGGCGCAGGTTCAGCTACCGCGCAAATGGCAAAACAAATGGCCAATAAAACACAACAGGTAGGTTTAGAAACCAGAATTCCGGGATATAATGCAGGAGATAAAAGAGGAACAACCGGCAGGAAAGATTCTTATTATTCTCTTGGTCTTAAATTCAGCTTCCGCTTAGGCTCAGGTAGTAATGGTACTATTGCCTGCCCTGTAAGATTTTAATCACATAATCCAAAATCGTCCATATGAAAACCATTCAAAAAAACCTTTCATCGCGCATCATTACCCTAAGGGTGTTTGTAATTGCTACGTTAATTGTTTATACGCTTATTGCTAATATGTAGGAGATAACAAAATTATGAAAAGCTGTGTCAACATATCGGCACAGTTTTTTTGCATAGATACAGCATTAGTTTAGCAGGAACTATCGCAGGCAATTAATTAACTTGCACAGAATTTTAATGGATTGCCCGATGGATTTAGATTTTAGCCCCGAAGGCTTTGGAAGCCATGCCATACATTCAACTTCAATTAACAACGGAGAAAATGCCCACCTCTTCCCTATCGTTGCATCATCAACTTTTGTTTTTGAAAGTGCAGAGCAGGGAATGCGCAGATTTTCCGGCGAAGAAAAAGGATTTATTTATTCACGCTTTGGTAATCCTACTACATCAGCAGCCGCAAGTGTTATCGCCGGCCTGGAAACGTTCAAAATAAAAGATGAACAAGGCGAGCCATTGCAGGCAAGCGCATTGCTCCATGCAAGCGGGCAATCAGCTATGGCAACTATGCTGCTCTGTAATTTATCTGCCGGTGATGGAATATTATCACACTATTCATTATATGGGGGCACACATGAATTTATTTACGGCTTCCTGGCAAGGTTAGGAATAGCTTCTGCCATTGAAGACTTTTCAGACCTGAACAAAATAGAAGATACGCTGAAAAAGAATGCACGGATAAAACTGATCCATGTAGAAACGCCTGCCAATCCCACCATGAACTGTGTTGATCTTGCGGGCATTTGCGTTCTTGCAAAAAAATACAATGCAAAAGTTACAGTAGATAATACTTTCGCCACGCCCTATTTGCAGCAGCCTTTCAAATATGGTGTTGATTTTATCTTTCATTCCACAACCAAGTTCCTGAACGGTCATGGCACTTCCATAGGCGGTGTGCTGGTTGGAAGAGATGTTGAGTTCATGAAAAAGAAAGGATATGAAACCTATAAGCTGTTGGGCGGATGCGCAAGCCCCTTTGATGCTTATTTATTAATGCAGGGAGTAAGAACGCTTGAAGTAAGAATGAAGCAACATTGCGAAAACGCTATGCAGGTAGCCAACTTCCTGTCAACGCACCCGTCAATAGAAAAAGTAAATTATAACGGGCTGAGCAGCCACCCTGATCATGCACTTTCTTCAAAGCAAATGCGCCATCCCGGCGCTGTAATGAGCTTTGAGCTGAAAGGAGGACTGGAGGACGGAAAACATTTTATCAATAGCTTGAAAATGTGTACAAAAGCGGTGTCTTTGGGAACAGTTGATACCCTGATATCACACCCGGCCTCTATGTCTCATTCCGGTATGTTACGAGAAGACAGGCTGAAATCAGGCGTTACAGATGGCCTGATAAGAATGAGCGTGGGGCTTGAGAATATTAATGATCTGCTCAATGATCTTGATCAGGCCTTAAAAAAATAATATGAGCACAGCCCTGATAAAAATAAAGCGCGTATATGAACCTGCTGATAAAAATGACGGCTATCGTGTGCTGGTTGACAGGTTATGGCCAAGAGGAATAAAGAAAGAAGATGCGCATGTGGATCTATGGCTGAAAGCAATAGCGCCGTCAACCGCATTAAGAAAATGGTTTAATCATGAATCTGAGAAATGGGATTCTTTCAGAAAAAAATACTGCGGGGAACTGAAAGGACAACCAGCCTTAAAGGAAATGAAGCAGGTACTGAAAGAACATGCTACGGTAACATTGCTTTATGGTGCAAAAAATGAAAATTATAACCAGGCAATTGTGCTTGCTGAGTATTTAAGAGGAAAATAATCATTAGCTGCAGTTCGCGGGTCATCTATTTGTTGCTGTCAGTCAATACTGAATTCAAACTGATCATACGCTTCTGTTCTCCATGCAAATTGCTGCGTTGTTGGCGATATTGCAAAAAAAGGTGAAAAAGTTTTTACTTTAATTGTTTTTCCGTCCGGTAAAAATTCCAGCATACGCAACCATCCATCACCGCCGTTACCATACCAGCCGCCGCCCATAGCCTGCGCGTTAAAGACCATCTGGCTTACTTTTTTTCCTGCAGCGTTCTTATCCTGGCGGAAACCTACATGCTCCCTTGCATTATCCGGGGCGCCTATGTGCCCTGAAAATACCAGTTGAATATTTGAAGAAGGCTGTACCAGCTTGTGCCAGATAGCAGCGCCATAATTGCCTTCTGCAATTTTATAATTCTCCTTTTCTATTTGCTCATTCTTTGTATTGAGATAGGAATGCGTAAGCACTATTGCCGTATGGTTTTTATATTTCTCCTGTGCAACGGTGCTTTTTGCCCAGTTAAGCACTGTATCCCGTGGTGCAAATTCCAGTGTAAGCAATAAAAATTTTCTTCCCTGCGGGGAGGTAAACTCATATGCAGCATTTTCCAGCGAAGGGATATTTTCTGCATTCAATGCCACTTCTCTTATGCCTTTTTGCGTAAGAAAGTTTTTATCGACCGGGAAATATTTATTGTAGTTGGAATTACGTGTGCTGATATTATTATACCCGTAATCATGGTTTCCGGCTGCCAGCATATACGGTACTTTTCCATCTAACCTGCCAAATGCCCGCGATACAGATTCCCATTGTGATTTGCTGGGCTGATTGGCTGTTGTGCCATCAGGGTTGATCATTTCATTTTGCTCAACCAGGTCTCCTGTACACATTACGAGCTTAATCTTAAGCCTGTCAATATTTTCGCTTACCCACGCTGTCATCAATTCAAACAGCGGCTGATTGCGGGCAAACTTCTGGTAGGTTTGAGGATCAGGCAACATAATAACCGACCAGGAGTTTGAGTCAGATAATACAGGAGCTTCAAACTTTTTCTGCTGTGCAAATGCAGAAGATATAGAAAGTAATAGGAAAATAGAAACAAAGAAGTTTTTAAATGAAGGTAATTTCATAGAACCTGGCTTGAATACTTAGAGAATTATTGTTAGTTGCAAAGGAAAGAAAGATCAGATAATATTCCTAACATAATGTTATGGTTAAATTTACCGCAGGGCGCTACAATGATTCAAGGAATTTTATCAATGCAGCTCTTTCTGCAGCGCTCATTGCTTTTACTTTATTTTTCGCACTAAGCGCCTCTCCCCCATGCCACATAACAGCTTCCATTAAGCTGCGTGCACGCCCGTCGTGTAAAAAATTATTATGCCCGTTTACTTTTTGTGTAAGCCCTATTCCCCATAATGGCGCTGTTCTCCATTCCCTGCCTGTAGCAAGATAATCCGGGCGATTATCTGCAAGACTGTCACCCATATCGTGTAACAATAAGTCTGTATACGGGTGAATTAATTGATTACTTACGGCAGGAAAACTAACGTTAACGGCAGTGCGCATAGATGGTATATGGCATTTGACACAGCCGGCCTGGGTGAATAATTGCCTGCCTTGCTGCACTGTAGCATCATCAAGATTTCTCCTGCCCGGCACTGCAAGTGTTTTAACATAAAATTCCACACTGTATAAAAGACTGTCGGATATTTCGGGATCATCGGGCAGCTTGTCTGCCTGTAATTGTCCCAGGCTGCTTTCTTTAGGAAAAATTTTATTGGTTATGCCTATATCCTGGTTATATGCTGCTGCTACCTGCTGCAAAAGGTCGGGCTGGTTGGCTTTCCAGCCAAATCGCCCCATGGAAACAGTGTTATTTTGATAATTCCATACATAATTTGCTTTACCGCTTATACCATCGCCGTCAGCATCATTTTCATCTGCCCTTGCAAGAATATCCGCATCACTTACAGCTTCAAGTAAACCAAGCCCGAATACGGGTGCCGCCACACGTGGCGACAGCATTATATCTGAAGGAAAAGCAGTATAGGTATTGGTAACAGTATATGTTGGAAAGCGCATTTGGTATGTTTCGCCGTCATCAAAATAATAGTTCTTATCATCATAAGAGATCAATACATCGCCTTCTTTTTTTATACCAATATTGGAACGGTTTTGCAATTGATCTCCAAAGCCGGGCACGGGGTTGGGTTCACCGTGTATACCCTGGCCTGCAGTGCTTATTCTGAATAACATCAGCACTGAGGTCTCCCCTGCCCGGGGTACTTTACCCCTGCCGTCGCCTATATGGCAGGAAGCACAACCTACATTATTGAATATAGGACCAAGCCCGGGATTAATTGGTGCCGGGGCAGATACAAATGTTGCGTTAAACTGAACATCTCCTATTTCATGTACGCGTTCAAGTGTTTCAGACAAACCGGTTGGGAAAGCATGACCAAAGGCCTTACTGCTCTGGTCAAATACCGTTTGGGAGCCTCCGGTACGCCATTCTTCGTCGAGGTTGGTATAGCTTCCATCATACTTATTACATGCAATCAGTACCACGGCAATCAGGCACAGCAGCGCAAACAACATTTTATATGGTCCAGGGATTTTCATTCAGAAACAAGAAAATTGATAATAAGATGAACAAATCATTGCAGCACGGAATTATTGCCCATACTGCTGCACAAAGGGCTTCAGGTCATTGGCGAGTGTTTCAGCCAGTTCATTGATTTTTGCCATTGCAGTTTGAACCTGTGTTTGCTGGGTAAGGATAGCTTTACCAAAAGGATCAGTTATGGCTTGCAATGCCGCTACGGCAGTGCCATGCTTAGTTTTAATATCGTTATCCAGTGAAAGATTATATGTGCGCACCAGGTCTTCCAAACCTTTACCATCTTCATTGAATTTGCCCTGGTACATATCCATAATGCCTTTGATGTTATTGGTAAAATCAGTGATGGAGTTTTGAGCAAAAGGACTTTCTTCCAATTGAGGGTTCTGCGCTTCAAACGGATCTTTCATTTTACCATTGGCAACCTCATCACATATACCTCCCATAGCATCTACTATTGTTTCAAAAGCCACACGCTTTGTCGGATAGTCGCTGTTTCCGCTATTACCTGCAGTGGATAACGCGGCAGCATACCCGCCTGACCAGCTATTCTTTACTTCCCCAGCAAGCTTTGCAAGATTTTGTGCCAAAGCAAGCAGGTATTCTTTCTCCCTGCCTGTTAATTCAGCCGGGGTTTTGTCTCCATCTTTGCCCCAAAGCAAATATTCGATAGGGTGAAATCCTTTTAATGCATCATGCTCTTCATCCAGTCCATCAATATAGGCTTCATTCAATACATCTGAGCTTGCCAAAACTGTATTCAGATCATTAAAATCGACAGGCCATGTATCAATCCTTGGATCTATTTTATCAACATCAACAGGACCAAACAACCAGGCTTCAGAACGCTCCCAGGTTTCGCGTATGCTGCTCCATAATGTACGGCAACTGTTTAAGTTCGCATCATTGGAAGTGGCGATCAAAGTATTAACAGCCGTCAGCAACTGGTCGGCTTTGGAAGAAAGATCCTGGTAGCTGGCTAAACACACCTTATTGGCTGCATCCTGCAAAATTTCAGTTTTTAAAGCCGTAGTGTCGGTATTGCCGCTATCATCGTTTTTTTTACAGGATGATACCATAATGCCTGCAGATGCAAGCAATGCCAGTGCCACAAAAGTCGTTCTTTTCATGATGTATATTTATGTTAAACTAATAATGAGACTATTGTCAATAACAGATGTCTTAAACATTTTTAACGGTTTTAATGCCGGTTCTTTCAAAACATTTCCGTCAAAATCAAATACACTGCCGTGGGCTGTACAAACAATTTTTTTATCAGTAGCGCTAAGTCCCACACCCTCGTGTGTGCACTGCAGGTACAAGGCATTGTAATGATCATCTTTCTTTACAAGTAAAATATCATTCTCCATATCCTTTGAGCGTACTACAATCATATTTTTATCAGCAGGAAATTCATGCAGCGGCACTACTATCTTTTTATCATTAACCTGTGCTTTATACATATGCATACTGCTGCCGCAACTTTCCAGCAATAAGCCCGCACCCATTATTGCCGCACAGTGCATACATCCTTTTTTTATAAAGCTTCTTCTTGTCTGCATCATCAAAAATTATAGGCAACACCAAGATTCAGAAATCCATTGTGCGTATAGTAGGGTATAACCTGCGGAAAAGGAGTAATGATCAGCGCCGGGTTCGGCTCGCCGGTTATGCGATATACATAATCCGCTTTTACTGCTACCCCGCGTATGGGCTTGTATGTTAATCCTCCAACAATATACTGCTGTGTATTTGCATCATTTTTTATTCCGTTAGATGGTAATGCTGCACCAAGATTCATGTGCTCAAACCTGCCGAATACAATCAGCTTTTTTTCTTCTTTATGTTTTGGATAAAGCAGGTCATAACCAGCTTCAGCATATCCCCCGTAAATACTTTTTGGTGTATTATTAGCGTATGCCTGGTTTATATTTGAAGCATTCGGAATTTGAACACCACTGATGATAGCCCTTACATTCCAGCCATTATTGCTGTACTGTACATTAAAATCACCAAGAATAACAGGGTTACCAAAAGCTCCGCTGTTAAGGTGAAGGCTATCCGCCACTCTTTTTTCAACAGCAGTTGAACCACCAACATACCCTGAAAGCTGGAAACGAAAATCATTTATATAATATAGTAATGCGCCTGAAGCGCCAAGGCCCAGTCCTGTTGCAGCAGAACCTAATTGCCTTCCGCCGCGGATGCCGCTGCCATTGCTGAAACCCGAAGAATTTAAACCATTGGTAAGCGCGAAACTGTAATTTAACCCTGCAACATTTTTTACTCCGCCATAAATACCCACACCTACTTCCCTCCAGGTTGAGGGAATGATCAATTCTTCCAGGAATGGCCGGTCAACTCCGTTAAACGTAGTAGGCAAATGGTTTTCGTTTATAAAACCGATACGCGGAATAAATAAGCCAGCCACAATATAAGTAGCCGGATCAAGATTGAACTTCAGAAAAGCCTGCTCCATGCTGACGCCTCCTTTGCCGATGCCTGCTTCATCGCCAGCCTGGCCAACAACAAGCGCATCCTCAAGCTCCAGTTCTGTGAAGAGGGAAATTTTTTTGTTGAACTTATGCCCGACAAACAAAACAACCCTGTTTAATGAAGCCTCAGCATTCTTCCTTCTTGTATCCATGGAATATTTCGCTTCACCGTAGCCTGAAAGAATTGTTGCCTGTTCCCTGGAAACAAGACCGGCATATAAACTGTCTTCGCCTGTAAGTACCTGGGCAGCGCATTGTGAAATATAAAACAACCCTGTGCTGAACATAGTCAGCATAAAAAATTTGTGGTAAAACTTCATACATTACCGAATTGCTGCAAGATTATAGCGTAAGTGTGATTTTAATTTACGAAATGCGGAAAAGCTAATCGTTTCAGGTAAACAGGAAACTGGCATCCAAAACCATATCCTATTATCAAACTGCCAGTGAGCGGTTTAAGAATGGAGAAATGAAGGAGTAATTATTTGCCAATACAAGCTAAAACTAAATTACCATCGCCTGTAACTTTTGCTGTATTTACCGGCGTTTATCGTACTTTGAATAACAAACACTGGGTAAGAAATGTAGTGGCAGGTGCAGGTTTCAGTATTTTAACCAAAATCATTTAAACGATGTGGTTTTATTATGCGTTGTTATCCGCGCTATTTGCTGCGCTGACGGCCATTTTTGCAAAAATCGGCGTGGCTAATATCAATTCCAATCTTGCTACCGGCATCAGGACTGTTGTAGTTCTTATACTGATATGGACCATTGTGCTGGTAAAGAACGAAGCAAAAGGTATCGGTTCATTAACAAAGCAAAATATTATATTCCTTATTTTATCAGGGTTGGCAACGGGCTTATCCTGGTTGTTTTATTTCAGGGCGCTACAAGCGGGCAAAGTATCCCAGGTAGCGCCTGTAGATAAATTGAGCGTGGCGATTGCTATTGTTTTATCAGTGATATTCTTAAAAGAAAACATATCCTTTAAAGAAATAGTGGGTGCAGGATTAATTATTACAGGAGCTATAGTGCTGGCAGTAAAATGATTTGAGCTGTCACAATTCAATAATAACATTGATCCGGGAAAATAGCCACGTTCACCTTTATGCTTTTCATGAAATGTTCAGGCATGCAACATCGCCATCTTATTATATTTGTTCCTGTATTCAATTGGTGTAAGACCGGTTAATTTTTTAAATAAATCGCGGAATGCTTTTGTATCTGTATAGCCCACCTCATACATCACTTCATTAATGTTTTTGCGGCTGGATTCAAATTGTCTTTTTGCCGCTTCTATTTTAATCCGCTGAATATATTCCAGCACAGAATTGTTGGTTGCCTGTTTAAATCTTCTTTCAAATGTCCGCCGGCCTGTTGCCGTTATTTTTGCAAGCTCGTCAGTAGAAATTTTTTCGTGAATATTCTTTTCAATGTACTCCTGGGCTTTTAATATTTCTTTGTCGTTATGATCTTTTTGTCCTTTAAACATGGCAAAGGTAGCCTGGCTGTCCCTGTCAATATCAATAGCAAAATATTTTGAAGCGAGGATAGCTGTTTCCCTGTTGGTATATTTCTCAACAAGATGCAGTAATAAGTTCCAGTAAGAGTTTGCGCCACCACTGGAGTAAAGCCTTTTTTCTTCTGTTACAATATTGCCTTCCACTACCTCCACACCGGGATACATTTCCCTGAATTCATTTTGAAACCCCCAATGTGTTGAACATTTTTTTCCATTTAATAAACCTGTTGAAGCCAGTAAAAAAGCGCCTACGCAAAGGGATGCTATTTCCGCGCCCTGGTTATATTGCCCGATGATCCATGGTATTGCTGCTTTGTTTTTTGCAACTGCTGCAGGCATATCACCAAACAGTGCAGGAATAAACACCAGGTCAGTTTTCTTTACTTCTTTTAATTGCCTGTTTGTATGCACAGAAAACATCCCGTTGTTCAGCTTTACTTCTTTTTTTACACCCACCAGCTCCACATCAAACAACGGAGGTTTCCCTGCCGATATTAAAAACTGGTTTACTGTGGCAAACAAATACTGTGGGTCTGCAACCGCCTGCATTACCGAAGATTCAGGCACTAATATGGATACCTTTTTCATAGATTAAAGGTAATGTGTTTTATTGTCACAATTCACCATCTGAACTGACATATATGCCACCTGTAAAAATCATTTTAGATTATCATCTTTGTATTGTCAAATTATTTAAACAAACAATTTAAACTTAGAATTATGGCAACGAATCAAGTACAACTTCACAGGGTTTTTACAGCGCCGCCAGAAAAAGTATTTAAGGCATTTAGTGATGCGGATGCGATAGCCTCCTGGCTTCCGCCGTATGGTTTTACATGCAAAGTGCATCAATTCAATTTTACAAAAGGTGGTGCTCATAAAATGTCATTCACCAATTTCACCACTGGCAATGGACATTCATTTGGCGGCGAGTATTTGGAAATTATACCTAACGAACTCATTCGCTATACCGATAAATTTGATGACCCCAACCTGCCGGGAGGAATGACTACAACAGTAAACTTTCGCAAAGTATTATGCGGTACAGAAATAAATATTGTGCAGGAAGGAATACCCGCCGCTATACCAGCGGAAATGTGTTATCTGGGTTGGCAGGAGTCGTTGGATAAATTAAAAAGACTGGTAGAGCCGAATATACCCGATGCTTGATAAATCAAAAAGTGTAGTATCTATTCAATCAAAATAAATCAAAAAATAAAATCATGGCACAAATCAATCCTTACATTCACTTCAACGGCAATGCCGAAGAAGCATTCACATTTTATAAATCCGTATTTGGCGGAGATTTTAAAACTATAGTGCGGTATAAAGATATGCCGGCTAATTCCGAACATCCTATAGCAGAAAATGAAGCGAATAAAATTATGCACATTGCTTTGCCCATTGGTAAAACAAATGTTTTAATGGCAAGCGATACGCCAGCCTTTATGGGAAAGCATAATGAAAACGAAACCAGGAGTAAAATTTCCATTACCGCTGAGAGCAAAGAAGAAGCTGACAAACTATATAAGGGACTTTCGGCAGGTGGTACGGTTGAAATGCCCATTGGAGACAGCCCATGGGGTTCCTACTTCGCCATGTTCAGGGATAAATTCGGTATTGAATGGATGGTGGATTTTGACCTGAGAAGCCATGCTTAAAAACAATGGTTTCAATTATGGCAGCACAAATTTTTATCAATCTTCCCGTAGTAAAAACAATTAAAACTGAATGCAATGGCAAAGCAAAAAATAACGCCCTGCTTATGGATAGAAAAAGATGCAAGGAAAGCGGCAAGATATTATTTATCTGTTTTCAAAAAAGGCAAGCTAAAATTTTACAAAGCCTATAAAAACCAGTCCGGCCCCAGCGGGGATTTTGATACAGCCACCATTAATATCCTGGGACTGGATTTTCAGATACTGGCAGCCGGGCCATTATTCAAGTTCAATGAAGCTGTTTCATTTGTGGTGCGTTGTAAAGACCAGGCAGAAGTAGATTATTACTGGAAGACCCTCACTGCCAAAGGCGGCAGCGAGGGGCCCTGCGGCTGGCTGAAAGACAGGTACGGGCTTTCCTGGCAGATAGTGCCGGAGCAATATTTCAAACTGGAGTCGCATAAAAGCAAGGCAAAGCAGGAGTATGCATTTAAAGCAGTAATGAAAATGAAAAAAATAATCATTGCCGATTTAGAAGAAAAATAACTGCTGTAACAAACATACAATGAAAACCATTTATGCATATCTCACATTCAACGGTAACTGCCGCGAAGCAATGATATTCTATAAAAAATGCCTGGGTGGTGAACTTAGCTTTCAGACAATCGGTGAATCGCCCCTGTCAGAAACAATGCCCGTAAAAATGAAAAACTGCATCCTTCATGGTGTTTTGACAAGCAAGGCATTTGTGCTGATGGGTTCGGACATGGTTAGTGAAAGCGGACTGTTAAAAGGCAATGCAGTATCTCTTGTGCTGAACTGTACAGGTGAAAAGGAAATAAGAGCGCTTTACAAAAAGCTTTCACAGGGCGGTGAACAAACATATCCTTTGGAAAATACATTTTGGAATGCGCTGTTTGGAGGACTAACGGATAAGTATGGTAACACCTGGATGCTTAATTATAACAGGGAAAATAATCCATCACATCATGCGTAAATTAAAAATACAAATGAACATTTTACTTGACAGTAAATGGGACAGCGGAATGTCAGCGTTCAGTATTGACAACCTCAACAACGTGGATTGTATTTTGCATGGACGAAAAACAGCCGAGGGATTTATCCCCTACTGGACTGAAGTAGCCAATAATCCCAACGATGGTGAACATAAATTGGGGAAGCGTTTTGCCGAAATTCCGAATGTTATTTTTTCTAATACACTCAAGTCGAGCAAGTGGAAAAATACAACGATCTTAAACGGTGATATTGCTGAAGAAATAACGGCTTTGAAAAACAAAAAAGGAAAAGACATTATTGTTTACGGCGGCGATTCATTTGTGGCATCTTTAATACAACATGATTTAATTGATGAATTTTATTTACTTGTAAACCCCGCTGCCATTGGAAACGGGCAGCAAACTTTTAACCCCCTAAAAAATGATGTAGCATTAAAATTGATAAATTGTAAACTATTCGCCTGCGGCACTGTAATGCTGTGCTACATAAAATAACAAAACCAAAAACTAAAAATTTAAACAATGAAGAAAACAAAAATTATTTACTGGGTAACTACGACTATCATCTTTTTGTTTGAGGGTGTATTAACTGCTCTAACCTCACAAACAGAAGTAGCAAAACAAGGTATAAGTCATTTAGGTTACCCACCCTATTTTGGTAACGCCTTAGTTGTGTTCAAAATTCTTGGGGCATTAGTTCTGATTATTCCTCAATTTCCAAAGCGTGTAAAAGAGTTTGCTTATGCAGGATTTGTTTTTGATTTTATATTCGCAAGTATCAGCCACTTTGCAGTTGATGGAATGAACTTCCAGTCATTCTTTCCATTGATTTTTTTAGCGTTGCTTGCAATATCTTATAGAACTTATCACAAACTAAATAAAACATAGTATGAAAAACAAAAAAATAAAATTCAGCTCCACACTGTTGCAGGCAGACAAAACAGCAACAGGAAGAAAGATTGTATTTAGTAGAAAGCAGTAGTTTATTATATTGACCTTATTACTTTATTCAAATGGAACTTTCAGAAATCAGGGTAATAAGGTCAATATCTTAAAATTAATTTTCTCTGCTAAGGCTGTTATCACTTAGCCTGATTCAAAAAATTTCAATTGCACACCGGGTTATTCGGATTTTCATTTTGAGTAGCATAATTTATTTTTTAGATTTCATAATTGCATGAATGATATTGTTACAAAAATACTTCCAGACCTGGGATTGAACTTTGCTTAAATTTAACAGGCATACTATGTTTGTCGTGTTTGCACCCTTAAGAAGTCGCTTTTACCTATTGGAAAATTTTCAAAGCCATCTCATCTTTGTGTTGTAAAAAAATATTTCATTTTTAAAACTTAGTGTATGGTAAAACTTAATTCATATCTCAATTTCCCAATCGGGACGACAGAGAAAGCCTTCAATTTTTATAAATCCGTTTTTGGGGGCGAATTTCAGGGTAGTATTATGCGGTTTAAAGATGTGCAGGATTTTCCCGGCAAGGAACAGTTAAACGAAAAACAATTGAATGGCGTAATGCATGTGGCTTTGCCTATTGGCAATAATATTCTTATGGGATCGGATGTGGTGGAAGGTATGGGGCCAACGGTAACCGCGGGTAATAATGTGCAGCTATCGCTTCATCCTGAAAGCAGGGAGGAAGCTGACCGTTTATATGGGGCACTTTCAGAAGGCGGAAAGCCAATTATGCCGATGATGGATATGTTCTGGGGCGATTATTGGGGAACGTTTACAGATAAATTCGGGATTACCTGGATGGTGAACTATCATAAAAGTCAGGAATAATTTTTTTTGATTTGTTATGTCAACTGCAAAACAGATAAAAAATTAGTTTTCAGATAAAAATGGATTCAGCATGGCAGATCAGAATATAAATAACGGATAGCGAATTGAACAATTAACCCGCAATGGGGATGAACATCGTTCTGCTCCTTTTGTTGAGGGCAAGGCTTGGGCGACATCGCAAACTTTCAAATTGAAAACAAAATCAAAATTTTTATGGGTAAGATAACGGTAACAAATTTTACAATTTCCTTAGATGGATTCGGAGCAGGGGCTAATCAAACCATGAAGGAACCGTTAGGCATAGGAGGAGAAGAACTTCACACATGGATGTTCCCAACAAAAAGATTTCGTGCAATGGGCGGTAAGAACGATGGAACTGAAGGAATTGACAACGATTTCGTGGAAAAAGCATTTGAAAATGTAGGCGCCTGGATTATGGGTCGGAATATGTTTGGGCCAATTCGTGGAAACTGGCCAGACGATAAATGGAAAGGCTGGTGGGGCGAAAATCCACCTTATCATGTTCCTGTTTTTGTTTTAACGCACTATGAAAGAAAACCTGTAACGATGAAAGGAGGAACAACATTTCATTTTATTACCACAGGAATTAAACCGGCGTTAGAAGAAGCCAGAAAAGCGGCTAATGGAAAGGAGATACGCATTGGAGGAGGCGTATCAACAATTCGTCAATTGCTGCAAGCCGGTTATATTGATGAAATGCATCTTGCTATATCCCCTCTTTTCCTCGGCTCGGGAGAGCATTTATTTTCAGGCATTGATATGCCCGCCCTGGGATTTAACAGGATTCGAAGAGTGGAAGGAGAGCAGGCAACTCATATTGTCTTAACAAAAAATTAGTGTGATAAAATTCCGCTTCTATTATTCCTCTATACATTTATGATGCCCGGGTACTGGAACGCTGTTAGAGCAGGCAGGCTGGCGGTAAGTACCGCATGGTTCATTTTGACTTGCTGATATTTTATTCACCTTGCTTATTAGTTGGATCATCATAAATTATGCAGGGAAATCTAAACTATTGATCAAATTATTTGAACAGATAAAATAAAAATGGCGAAAATTATTTCGATACTTACACTTATTGTAACAGGGCTCTGGTCGTACGGTCAGGAGCGCGGCATAGATGTTCAGGAGAAATCAACGCTGGGCGGAGTGAGCCAGCAAATATTTTTGCGTGGAAAAGACAGTACAAATCCCGTTTTGCTCATATTGCACGGCGGCCCGGGATTTTCGGAATTCGCTTATTTCAGATCATTTAACAGGGAACTGGAAAATAAGTTTGTGGTGGTCAACTGGGATCAGCGCGGCACACATCTTTCATACAATGATTCCATTAAGGAAAAGTCAATGACATTTGACCAGCTTGTTTGTGACGCACATGAGCTGGTAGGTAAATTAAAAAAACGATTCAGGCAAAATAAAGTTTTCCTTTTGGCTCATTCAGCCGGTACCATAACGGGAGTTAAATATGCTTTGCGCTACCCGGAAGATCTGTACGCATATATCGGAATAGGTCAGGTGGTAAATGGGATGAAAAATGAAATGGAATCATTGTCATATGCCTTAAAAATGGCAAAGAAAAATAATAACGAAAAAGCCATTGCCGAGCTCAAAGACGTACAAAAAAATTATCCCTCATTACCACTGAAATCATTAGCATACCTTTATACAGAAAGAAAATGGCTGGAGAAATTTGGCGGGGTTTATCACACAGTGAGTTTTTCAACTTTATTTGAACGTCTTGCCAAAGAAGAAAGCGCATTAATAAACAACAGTTTGGCAAATAAAGGCGAGGAATTCTCTATGCAACATTTATGGAAGGAATTGTTAAGCGCAGACTTCCTTTCTACTGACACTGTGTTCAAAATACCGGTTTTTTTAATTTGCGGTAAGTATGATTACAATACACCCACGGATCTTGCAAAGCAATATTTTGATAAAATAAAAGCGCCTCTGAAACGATGCTTTATTTTTGAAAATTCCGGTCATTTGATCCCATTTGAAGAGCCCGATAAATTCAACAGGCTGCTCACACAAACAATACTTAATGCAGTACAGACCTTCAGAAACTCTGATTAGCTCAACCTCTTACCGTTATGGCGAGGTGCGCTAATAAACACTGTATTGTTAATACCTTGCCGCACCGGGGCCATCCCCATGCATGTAACATTTTCTGCTGTGGGGCTGTTTTTCCTACCGAAAAATTCGTTCAATTCAAATCCACATGCGGGCGGTGTACCAATGATGTATTGCGTAAAATAGATAATTACCAATGCTATCAGGAGATTGCTTCGCCCGCCGCAATATGCGTTTAATCCAATGCAACCCGCGGGCGGGATCGCAATGACGCTAAAATTATTTTGGATTAATAACCGGCACTAAAACAAAGTATACATTAACTCAACCTCTTGCCGTCATGGCGAGGCACCGCTTGAAAATGATATCCGCATGCTGTTGCGTGCCGAAGCCATCTCAGGTTTTACAGCCTGCATGAAACTGCTTTTCCCGCCGCAATTTACACTTACCTCAAAATAACTTTCGGCGGTATCGTTATGGTAAAACCGCTTTTATCATTACAGGCTGGTGATCGCTTGGGTAGTGTTGATCTTTAGCATCTGTGAGCACACCATACTTCAACACTTTTATTGAAGGGCTTACAAAAATATAATCGATTCTCGTTTTCATCGGCGCATCAAACTTAAATGCGTTGAATGTGCCAACGGGACCATAAGGCGGTGTTTCTGTTACCTGGTAGGAATCTTTCAACAATGTTTGCATTTCTTTTATCTGTTCCGTTTCCGGGGTAGAATTGAAATCGCCAACGCAAACTACAGTACTGTTCCCTGCTATTTCCTTTATTTTTTTTACCATCAGCTTCCCCGATTCCTTGCGTGCAATAACACCCTGGTGATCGAAGTGCACGCAAAAAAAGTAAAATTCTTTTTTGGTTTGTAAATCCTTAAACTTTCCCCATGAGCAAATACGGTTGCAGCATTTTGCATCCCATCCTTTGCCGGGCCTTTCCGGTGTTTCACTCAGCCAGAAATCGCCTGATTGCAATAATTGAAACCTGCTTTTCCTGTAAAAGATAGCGCTATGTTCACCTTCTTCTTTTCCATCATCCCTTCCTTTACCTGTGTAAGCATACTCCTCTAATTCATCAATACCCTTTACCTGGTCAATCAAACCTTCCTGCGTGCCAAATATATCAAACTCGTGAAAACGGATAAGCGCTTTTACATTCTCCTTTCTGTTAGGCCATGCATTCAAACTATCGCCGGGATTATTATAACGAATATTATAAGTGGCAATAATAACAGGGCTATTTTTTTGAGCGATGGCTGATTGAAAAATCGTAAAAAAAAGCAGGGATAAAGCAAACAATATTTTTTTCATGCCTCGATTTTGTATGATTAAAATAAACTGTTGCGAAAGTTATAATAATATTTTACAGAAAAAGCATCAAATAAACAATCCCCACTCATCCTCATATTCATCTTTCACAAAAGTATTTACCCAGGCTTTGAACAGTTTTCTGAAAATGTCCATTTCACGCTGGATAGCTTCAGCATATTTTTCTTCGCCTGCACCTACCATTGCAGTAAATTTAATTTGTTCCATCATCTCGCGGCAGTTATTGCGAACAATAGAAGCATTTTCCATTTTTGAAGTGTAAAGGTCAGCGCCCACCGCGCCGATAATTTTTGGGGCAACTATAAAAAGATTTTGCCATATAAGCTCCTTATTCTTCTCCGCATGATCATAATCTTTTGAATCCTGCAATGTTTCACAATAGGATTCTACCAGCAGGAAAATCTCCCGCCATTTGTTATACAGCTTTTCTGCAGCTTCAAATTGAGGTTTTACTTTCCATTCTTCTCCCTCGTATCGCTTCTTCAGCATTTTGTGGTCGTTCCAGGCGGGCAGACTATGCATATCACTGAAATCCATAAATGTGGTTTTAAATAAAAGTATCGGTATTGTAATCAGGTAGCTAAAATTAAAGTATACTTGCAATAGCCGAATTAAGAACTTAGTTTTTATTTAAAACATATATTATTCTATAATAAAAGTGTTCTGTTGTATAACGTAGCACCTTTAATTTTTAACTACTGATTTTATAGCGTTTTAATCGTGCTTCAAATAAGGATAAATCCTTTTTGGAGAAGTTTTTTCTTTTTTTCAATTCCTCAATAGCTTTTGTTTGGGCATCTATTGCCTTAGTTTTTTCATTTGCTTTCCAGTACCAATCTGCCATACTGTTGTAACGCTTAGGTATATTAACTAACTCAGGATATGGAGTGTCATCAATTGCTATCTGATGTGCTTCTGCACCTAAACGGTAAATTTCTTCTGGCAATTTTAATTTTTCGGAATAAGTTTCTATACTCCCAATAATGAAATCATAAGGAGCCTCGATATAGGTGGGGGTTAAAATTGCCACTTTACCATACTGATAAGCCTTAAGTGGATTGATTTTGAGCAAAGCAGAAAATGTATTAGAAGCCATAAGAGGCGCATATTGTAGACGGGGCTCTTTTCTTATTATTTCATCGATCGCAAGAAGGGCTAAATCCGGCTTCCCAAGATCATCTGGATTTAGACGATCTTCACGATATTTCATCAATTCGTAATTTAATGAGTCATCCAGAGCTGCCAAATACATATCTGATTTCTGCTTTGCAGCTGCCGCAGCTATATCCCATGAATTATTTGTTATTTGATATAAAACTTTACTAAGTTTACTAGGATGTCCTATCCATGCCAACTTTCCTTCTTCATTAACTACAAAAGTTCGGGGTATACCGTATTTCCACTGTCCATTTGAAGCGTCAAGCCAGTCTATTTGCATAAAGTTACTATCCTGTATTGCTACAGTATAATCCATACGAAGTCCCATACTATCAACAAAATCTTTTATTTTTTTTAATGTTGTTCGCTTATCCTCCATAATATCCACACCTATAACAACTATCTTGTTTTTATACTCTTGAGCTAAATTAGACAAATGGGGCATCGCTGCCTTACAAGGTGCGCACCAAGTTGCCCAAAATTCTATAACATAAGTTTTACCTTTCATAAATTGGTAAATGGGTTCTCCTTTTAACCACTCCCTCACACGCAAAGGTGGAGCCGGGTCACCAATACTCAAGCAAGGAGACGGAATATCTTGCGCACTAGTGGTTACAGATATAATGCAGAGTAGTAAAAGCCGAATACTTAAATACATTGTGATAGTTGATGTGTTTTTATATTTAGGGATGGATATATTACTTTATAAAGCCATAAATGTATAACTTCCAGAACAGGAAGTGCCACTACCGGAATTGCCACTACCAGTACGGGAAGTAAAAAGCATTCTGCTGTTTTTAATCATGTTCCTGTTGATAGTGTAATAAGGTTAACGAAGCTGATGTTTTCAACAATAATTCTTTTTTTATTTTATAATAATTTTTTTTCTCCTGATTCTTTACCCGGTTCGGCAATTAAATAAATGCCATCCCATTTTTGTAAAAAAGCTTTTCGCTCTGAATTCCCGTTTCTTCCAACTTTTCCGGTTGTATTTTACAACCAAAATTTTCTATTAATATAATATATGTCAGAATTAAAAAAAAATATTTACATTGCATAAAACTTATCCTTATGCCTATATATGGAAAAACACTCCGCATTTACAGGACTATGAAAAAACTTACTCAGCATAACGTTGCAGGCCAAATAGGAATCAGTCAGCAAGACTATTCAAAATGGGAAAATACGGAAGTTGTAACCGAAGAATTCCTGGAGCGTTTTTTACAAGGTATGCAATGCAGCAAAGAAGAATTGCAGCAAATACAAAAATTACATTATCAACAATAGCAGACCTGCACTTAATTACTGTTTGGGGTTTATTGTTTATACAAACCACAAAAAATACACTACAACAATTTCTCCGCCACCTCCTGCCAGTTGCTGATCCTTTCGTACCCGGTATCGTCCTTATTCATAATAGTGCTATAAAGATATGGCTTCCCTTTAAAATGCACCAGGTTACGCACGTGGTCATCAATCATATAATCGCCTGCAATCATCCGCTTATCGCCGCAAAGCACCAACTGCCGCCATGATAAGAACGGAAAATGTTCATTAAGCCATTCCAGCTTATCCCGTAATGAATTAGGAAATTCTGTAGCTGCAGATACAATAAACACTTCATATTTTTTATTCAGCTCGTCCATCACGTCTATGCAGCCATCCATTACAGGCAGGTGGCGAAAAAATCCTTCGCTGTATAAACGCTGCCTTACAATATCTTTATGCTCATCAGGTATGCCCAGCATCCATGAGCCTTTCATTTTTGAATAATCCAGCGGAAGCCCGTAATTTTTTGCATACCATTCAAACATTGCGCCCATTGTGTCGGCCATCACTTCGTCCATGTCGATGATTATTCTTTCCATACTACTATTTGAAATTTGAGATTTGAAATGCAAAATCTCTGTAATTATTGACTATTCACTATTGACCATACCCACTTACTTCTTTTTTTACTTCTGCCTCCCGCCTACTTACTTGTCACTTTTACTTGAGTTCCTCCTTCAAATAAAACCCTGTATAACTTTCCTTACACTTCACCAATCCTTCCGGGGTGCCTTCAAATAAAATTGTTCCGCCGCCGGTTCCCCCTTCGGGTCCAACATCAATTATATGATCCGCCACTTTTATCACATCCAGATTATGTTCTATCACCAAAACTGTATTGCCCCTGTCTGTCAGTTTATTCAGCACATCGAGCAAATGCTGTATATCTTCAAAATGCAAACCGGTTGTTGGCTCATCAAGAATATAAAATGTTTTACCGGTATCTTTCTTTGCTAATTCGGTGGAGAGTTTTACACGTTGCGCTTCACCACCGCTCAATGTTACCGCATTTTGCCCGAGTGTAATATATCCCAAACCTACCTCCTGCAATACTTTGATCTTACGGTAAAGATAGGGTACTGCCTGGAAAAACTCCACGGCTTCATCCACTGTCATATCCAGCACATCGCTGATGGATTTGCCTTTGTAACGAATTTCCAGTGTCTCGCGATTATATCTTTTTCCCTGGCATTTTTCGCAGGGAACATATACATCCGGCAAAAAATTCATTTCAATCACCCGCATACCACCGCCTTCACAAACATCGCAGCGGCCACTTTTAACATTGAATGAAAACCGCCCTGCATTATAGCCGCGGATTTTTGCTTCGGGTATAGCAGCAAACAACTGTCTTATTTCAGTAAAAAATCCGCAATAGGTTGCAGGATTACTTCTTGGTGTTCTGCCAATCGGCGACTGGTCTATCTCTATAACCTTATCAATATTTTCCAAACCTTTTACACTGCCGTAAGGCAATGGCTGCATTCTTGAGCCATATGCATGTTTGCTGAGTATAGGGTACAGGGTTTCATTGATCAGCGTTGATTTACCACTACCGCTCACACCCGTAACCACAATAAATTTCCCTAACGGAAATTTCACATTCACCTTACGGAGGTTATTACCCGAAGCGCCTTTTATTTCAATAAATTTTCCGTTACCTTTTCTTCTTTCAGCAGGCACTTTTATATTACGGTGACCATTAAGATAAGAAGAAGTAAGCGTATCCAGCTTCAACAAATCAGCAGGCTTGCCCTGGGCAACAATTTTACCACCGTGAGAGCCCGCTTTCGGTCCAATATCAATTAAATGATCTGCTGCCAGCATAATATCTTTATCGTGCTCTACTACCAATACACTATTCCCAATATCCCGCAAATTTTTCAACGCGGTTATCAATCGCTGATTATCTCTCTGATGCAAGCCGATGGAAGGTTCATCTAATATATAGGTAATACCCTGTAGCTGCGACCCTATTTGTGTTGCAAGCCTTATACGTTGGGATTCTCCCCCGCTCAATGTTCTTGATGCACGGTTAAGCGTGAGATACGTAAGTCCAACATCCAGTAAAAAACCAAGCCTTTCCCTTATTTCTTTCAATACATCTTTAGCAATAGCATTCTGTTTGTCTGACAATCTTTTTTCGATGCCGCCAAACCAGCGCATCAATTCATCAAGATTTAATTCGCTTAGCTCAGCAATATTTCTTTCATCAACCTTAAACCAAAGGCTTTCCTTTTTCAACCTTGCACCGTTGCATGATTCACAGGTTTTCAATTCCATGAATTGCTCAACCCATTGCTGGATCCCCTCGCTTGTGCCACCGCTGAACCAACGCCTCAACTGATTGACTATACCCTCAAATTCTGTCAGGTATATATTGCCGTTAGTTGGCGCATCATCAAAATTCACATCCATATTTTCTACTCCTGCTTCATCGCCATACAGCAATAAATTCATTGACTTTTCCGGTAAATCTTTTACCGGCTTATCAAGACTTATCTTATTCTTTTTAGCAAAGTGCTGTACCTGCCTGAATATATACGCTTCTCGTTCTCCACCCAGCGGTGCAATGCCGCCTTCATTTATACTGAGCTCACGGTTAGGGATAACCGCTTCCATACTTACCTGGTAAACAGACCCCAACCCTTTACAAACCGGGCATGCGCCGTATGGAGAGTTAAATGAAAAGCTATTGGGAGAGGGTTCTTCGTAAGAAATGCCGGTGTCTTCACACATCAGCATTTTACTGTAAGAAGCGTCGGATGGATTTTTTCCTTCAGCGGAACTGATAAATAATAAATCCTTGCCCATCTTCAGCGCCTGCTGCACACTCTGGCTTATGCGTGTCCTGAACTCATCATCCACTTTCAGGCGGTCTATCACTACTTCTATATCGTGAATTTTATACCGGTCAACCTGCATTTTGGGCGTAAGGTCTTTTATCTCGCCGTCAATCCTCACTTTTAAAAAACCTTTCTTGCGTATCTCCTCAAACAATTCACGGTAATGCCCTTTACGACCGCGAACCAGCGGCGACAGTATTGATATTTTTTGTCCCCTGAATCTTTTGAAAATATTTTCTACAATTTCCTCTTCGCTCCACTTCACCATGCGTTTGCCGGTATTGTAGGAATATGCCTCCCCCACTCTCGCAAACAACAACCGCAAAAAGTCATATACTTCAGTAACAGTTCCAACGGTTGAGCGTGGATTTTTATTGGTGGTTTTTTGTTCAATGGAAATGACAGGCGAAAGCCCAGTAATCTTATCAACATCGGGGCGCTCCATATCGCCGATAAACTGGCGGGCATATGCGCCAAAAGTTTCCATATACCTGCGCTGCCCTTCCGCGTAAATCGTATCAAACGCCAGCGAAGATTTTCCGCTGCCGCTGATGCCTGTTACCACTACCAGCTTATTTTTCGGAATGCTGATATCAATATTTTTGAGATTGTGAACCCTTGCGCCAAATACATCTATATGTTCATTGCCGGCAGTAACCAACTGGTCATCCTGCGCAACCTTATCTTTTGATTTTGCCATAAAAGATAGCGAAGATACTAAAAATATTAGGATTCAACCGTGGGTGTAGAACAGGGGCGCACCCAAATAATTGCCGTAATTTTTTTCATATAAAAAAACGTAGCATTGCATTAAACTTTCGCTGCATGGCTCTTCTTAAAAAACTTATTATCTTTTTCTTTCTGCTCCCCGCCTCACAGGGCTTTTCTCAAAATGCAGATGATTATATATGGTGGAATCCTGCAGAAAATTCATTTCCGGTAATAGAAGGCCAGGGTTGGCAAAGTGGATTAGAAAGATACTATGATCGTTTGCCCGCTAAAGCAAAAAATACAGTACGGGAAGATGTGTGGGAACTTTCGCAAAACAGCGCGGGGCTGTATATCAAATTTGAATCGAACTCACCAGATATCGTTGTTCGCTATATAGCAGATAACAGAAAAAATTTCGGGTTCCCGCACATGCCGCCTACAGGTGTAAGCGGCGTTGATTTATATGCCATTGATCAAAGCGGTAAATGGGTATGGGCACCGGGTAAGTATTCTTTCGGCGATACGATCACTTATCGTTTTTTGAATATGGAGGCCGACCCGGTTTTCAAATCGAGAGCGCGGGAATTCAGGTTGTTTCTGCCACTATACAACGGCGTTGGCTGGATGCAGATTGGTGTACCTAAAAACAAAACCCTTACAGCCTTACCGCTTACCAAAGAAAAACCTGTGGTGATATATGGAACATCTATCGCACAGGGTGGTTGCGCATCCAGGCCCGGACTGGCATGGACAGCTATGCTGGAAAGAAAATTAGACTGTCCTTTAATCAACCTGGGATTTTCGGGGAATGGAAGGTTGGAGCAGCCAGTTATTGACCTGATCAATGACATTGATGCGGGGCTATATGTGCTGGATTGCTTACCCAATATGGTTAAAAGCGGTGGCTTTACTGATGAAGAACTGGAAAAAAGATTAATTGCTTCGGTTAAAAGCCTGAAGCTCACACATGCTGCAACACCTGTATTATTGGTTGAGCACAGCCTTAGCAGCGCTACCTCTATTATAGATACGGTAAGAAACAAAGAATGCGAAAACGCCAACAGGGTACTGCAAAAAGTATTTGCACAATTAAAAGCAGAAGGCATAAAAGACATCTACCTGTTATCCAATAAAGAGATTGCTTTAAATGCAGATGCCACGGTAGATGGTGTGCATCCTAATGATATAGGAATGGAACTATATGCCAATGCATACACAAGAACCATACGTGCAATACTGCATCAGCCGGAAGGCATGTATACTACCATGAAGCCCGTTATACAAACACGCGATGGATACGACTGGCGTGGAAGGCATGAAACCATTAAAGCATTGAATAAAAAAACAATTCTCCCAATGTTATCATCGCAAATTCCATTATTCATTTTTGGGGCGGAGAGCCGGCAGCAGCACGGGTTAGCGGTAAAGATTCATGGGACACATACCTGGCGCCCCTGGGCTTGCAGAATATGGGCTTTGGATGGGATAGAATAGAAAATGCATTATGGAGAGTATATCATGGCGCTTTGGATGGATATACTCCAAAACACATTATTGTAATGATTGGCACGAACAACTTACAATTAAACACCGATGAAGAAATTATTGCCGGTTTGCAACAATTATTAGAAGCTATCCAATTCCGTCAGCCGAAGGCAGGTATATTATTGTCGGGTATTTTTCCAAGAAGAGATATGGAGAAAAGGGTAAGCATTATCAACAAAGCCATTGCTACTTTAGCTGCAAAAAACAAATCTGTATATATTGATCCCGGTAAAGTATTGCTAAATACTTCGGGCAAAATAAATGAACCGCTCTTTAGCGATGGCTTACATCCTAACGCTGAAGGATACCGTAAGCTGGCGCCCGTAATTGCAGGATATTTAAAATGATTGGACAATATTACTTGCAGGTAAGATACGTGTCATAACTTGCGCCTCATGAAATGGCAGCAATTATATAGCGCTCAACGTACCGGCACTGAATACAAAATCACTTCCGCTCCGCAAAATATCAGAACATCGTATGTGCGCGATTATGACCGTATTATTTTTTCATCCGCGTTTAGAAGGCTGCAAAATAAAACACAGGTTTTTCCATTACCCGGCGCTGTATTTGTGCACAATCGTTTAACGCATAGCCTGGAAGTATCGAGCGTGGGCAGAAGCTTGGGTAAAGCTGCCGGCGATGCTATTGCAGATAAATACAACAATGAACCAGAACAGTTCAAAGAATTTTACCGGTATGAATTACCATCGGTAATTGCCGCGGCTTGTTTGGCGCATGATATTGGCAACCCACCGTTTGGTCACAGTGGCGAAGATGCTATCCGTATTTTTTTTAATGAACTGGAGGCAGATGCGAAGAAGAAATTTGACAATGAATTGAGCAAGGCGCAACAGGAAGACCTGCTTCATTTTGAAGGAAACGCCAATGCCTTTCGCACACTAACGCATCATTTTAATGAAGACAAACAGGGTGGCTTTCAATTAACGTATACCACACTGGCAAGCATTGTAAAATATCCCTGCGATTCATTAAGTGGCTTTAACAAACAGGAGCTGGTTACCAAAAAATCAGGTTTTTTCTCAACTGAATTAAATACTTACACACATCTTGCGGAAGTGTTAGGCATTCCGCGTTTACGCGAAAATGAAAACGTATATGCAAGGCATCCCTTTGTATTTTTGGTAGAAGCGGCTGATGATATCTGCTACCGTATTATTGATTTTGAAGACGCGTATAAACTCGGTATTATTTCCATTGAGGAGATATCTTCTTTTTTCCTGGCATTTTTTAATAAGGAAGAAGGTTATGAGGCAAGAGAAAAAATTGAAAAAACATTTCATCAAATCAAAGACAACAATAAAAAAATTCAGTTTCTCCGTGCAAGAATCATCAACCTGTTGATCCATAAACTCTGTACTATTTTTATGGAACAGGAAGCACAACTGCTTGCAGGATCGCTGAATACATCCCTGATGGATATGCTACCTCCGGAACAATTAAATATCATTCACCACATAGATAATTATTCCAAAGAAAATATTTATAATCACCGTTCGGTGGTAGAAATAGAATTAGCAGGTTATAACATCATCGGCTACCTGCTGAAAGAATTTGTGTATGCCATTATGCATCCCACTACTACCAAGGCAAAAAAATTAAAAAATCTTATCCCCGCGCAGTTTATCACCTGCGATAAACCCGGCGGGCTATTTACGAACCTGCAATCCGTAACAGATTTTATTGCCGGCATGACGGATTTGTATGCCGTGGATTTGTACAGGAAGATGACGGGCATTAGTATTGCGTGAGTGCCTCATGTACAAAGCCGTATTTGATATAACGCTTAAATAACCTTACACTTTCGCCATGAAATACATTGTGCTGTTATTAACCGCTGCTTTAACCTGTAAGATTTTGTAAAATAACACCTCATGTAAAACTCAATTTCAGCATTTACTCAAATTCAAATTGCCCTATCTTTACAGGTTTTAATAAAACACACAGGTAATGCCATCAGGTATTTTTGCAATTCTGGATGATATAAGTGCATTAATGGACGATGTAGCGGCAGCAAGTAAAATTGCTACCCAAAAAACTGCAGGAATTTTAGGAGATGATTTAGCGGTGAATGCAGAAAAAGCTACCGGGTTTCTTGCCTCACGTGAACTGCCTGTGCTTTGGGCAATCACCAAGGGCTCTTTTATAAATAAACTTATTATTGTTCCGGTTGCATTACTACTAAATGCCTTTTTTCCTGTTGCTATTAAGGTAATCCTTGTTTTGGGAGGATTTTATCTGGCTTATGAAGGCGTAGAAAAAATTATAGAATATTTATTTCACCGTTCGCTAAAAGAACATTCAGTTATAAATCAGGAAACCGAAGAAGATGCCGCAATCGCTGAAAAAAATAAAATAAAATCTGCTGTCACTACCGATTTTATTCTCTCTGTAGAAATTGTGATTATAGCGTTAGGCACAGTATTGAACAAATCACTGTCAATACAAATTACTACGGTTGCTATTGTTGCCGTACTTGCTACTATTGGCGTTTACGGTATTGTTGCATTGATTGTAAGAATGGATGATGCCGGATATAAACTGATAAAACGTTCAAATAGCAAGGGACTTTTATTTCAACTCGGTAAATTACTGGTAAAATCGCTGCCGATAGTTATTAAACTTTTAGCAATTGTTGGAACTATTGCATTGCTCATGGTTTCCGGGGGTATATTTGTTCATAACATTGATTACCTGCATCATATTTTTCCTGCTATACCCTCCATCATTAAAGAGTTATGTATAGGCTTAATTGCAGGGTTGATAGTAGTTGCTATAATAACTGTTATAAAAAAATTGGTTTCGGTTATTAAAAAATAAAAATGGCACATGCCTTTCCAAACTTGCTATAACTTTAGCCTGCACACTCACCTTTAAGAAGAAACATTAATCATAACATATGTCTCTATTCATTTCTATATGCATAGGCATTGGGTTGGCAGCAAGCAGCGGGTTCAGAATTTTTATTCCTTTGCTTGCAGCAAATATTGCCGCCCTTACAGGTTTGCACCTGTTTGGCAGCGGCTTTGAATGGCTGAATGGCTGGACTGCTTTTTATATACTGCTTACCGCAAGCATCGTAGAAATTGTGGCATATTATATTCCCTGGCTCGACAATATACTGGATCATATAGCGATGCCGGTTGCTGTAGCGGCCGGCACATTATTAAGCGCATCATTTATATCTGCAGACTGGGAGCCCGCTCTTAAATGGGGATTAGCGCTATTAGCGGGTGGAAGTACCGCGGGTATTATTCACAGCGGAATGGGATTACTTCGATTAACCTCTACCACTACTACGGGTGGATTGGGAAACCCGGTTGTTACCACTGCGGAAAATGGCGCATCAATAGGTTTTTCAGTAATGGCATTATTGGTGCCGGTAATTGTAGTTCTGGTTGTAATGCTGCTTGTATTTTTTATTTTACAGCGGTTAATAAAAGTTAAGCAAAGAAACAAAGGATAACTCGTTCAGTACCCAACCCTTCCTGATAATTGGAATATTATGAATATATTGGGGAGTATAACAGGGTTCTGCTGACGTATGCATGTATTGTATTGGGGTTGATATAAGATAAATTTTACATCTCATAAAGAAATAAAGATTTGATTATCAAAATGTATTACAAAAAAAGCTCGATTTTATTGCCATTTCATTTGAGAAAATTAATTTGATTTTACAAGTTTTCATATCTTCACAATTTCTTGCCAAAATCCTGACTTCCACTCCATGAATTACCTCTGATATATTCAAGTTTCTTTTGAAAAAACTACTGGCTTCTTTAATTCCATTATACTTTGTCTTACCTACTATTTTTCAATCATGTGATTGTTATTATAATTAAATGAAAATTGATTTAAGCATGAAATTCTTTGTACCCTTAGTGATTATGATGGTGCTTGCCAATAGTATCTATTCTCAACAAACATATTATTCTTTATCAGAAACGTGGGATAATTTAAACAAAGAGGATAATCTCATTGGCCACCAAACTCAAGTAGCGACTGATATAACAAGAATAAATGGTACCAAGTACAGACATACAAACATAAGTTTTCAAGTAGATGATGGTATTGGTTTTGGCTGGCTCACACAATTTAACAATCTTGAAAACGGAGCCGGCATAAGCGGTAATAATGTAGATTCATTTCTATACCAGGGCAATAATACTATTACAGGGCATGGCATCATTATATTTGATGACGTATATTTTAATATTGGCGCCGCTAATACCATGAATATTACCAATTACAGAGAACCGTATAATTTTGATGACCTAATATATTTAGGCAATCCCCCGGGTGGTATTGTAGTAGCAAAAAATCTCTATTTTAATAATGGTTTAACCACTACAAACCGAAGCCAGCCGGTAAATGGTGCAATTGTTTTTGTGAATAATGCCGGTTACATTAATACAACCGCGCTAAGCGACGCACAGCATGTAGATGGTTTTGTATCCGAAATTAATTTTGAGGCTAATACAGGATTGCCCGGGCATAATGGTCAATTTATTTTTCCTGTAGGAAATAGTACCGAAGTTTATCAGTTGCAGCGTACCGGAATCTTTACAGATAATGAATATTCTCTTACTGTAGGCTGGGTTGAAGGAGATCCCGGAGTTACGCCTGATTTAACAGGAATTTCCAATAATCCTTCCGGAACAATTAATCCAACAGACATTTCACATCTTGAAACCGGTATCCAGTCTGTTGCAAAAGTTGGCTTTTGGGATTGGCACTATCAACTTGCTTTTGATAATAACGGAGAGGCAGTAAGCATGCCAACAGACCAGACCATTACAGTATCAATACCTGATTTAACGGTTTACTCGGGCGTGCTTCTGCCATCTAATTTAAGATTGGTTGGATGGAACCCTGATACCGACACATGGATCAATTTGAGCGGCACTTCAGGAGCTTCAGGGCTTTCTAAGGGATCTACTTTGGCAGGCACAATACCCGCCGGAACAGTGATAACAGCGCTTGCTATAGCCAGTACCAATGCTGTTTTACTGGTAACCTTCGGAGACTTTACAGCAAAACCTGTTAAATGTACAGCGCTGTTGCAATGGCAAACATATACAGAACAAAACAACAGCCATTTCAATGTTGAAAGAAGCCAGGATGGTATAAACTTTAATACGATAGCCCAGGTAAGCGGAGCAGGTAACAGTACAACTACAAAATCATATGAATATACTGACGGAGCTCCACTTAGTGGAAAAAGCTATTATCGTATAACACAAATTGATTTTGATGGCAAACATAGCAGCACTCCTATCCGCTCAATTGAAATGAATTGTGAAGGTGCATCATTAAGCGTATATCCTAACCCTGCAGCTAACCAAATAACAGTTAGGGCAGGTAAGGCCATAATGCAGGTAAATGTATTAAGCACAGGCGGGCAAACAGTAATGCGATACAGACCATCATTAAGTCAAAGCGGAGGCTCGTTTAATATGAATTTTCAATCGCTGCAAAGTGGTATATACCTGTTGCAGATAGTAAACAAAGATGGCACAACAGACATTATTAAATTGATGAAGAAGTAAATTTCCTTCAATCCTGGTACTTAGGCGGCATACAACTTTATGTATGCCGCTTTTTATTTGCCTGTTTTTTCTTAAAATTTTAAAACATTTTTGTCAGATACGAATAGAATCGTATTTTAGCTTACGAACAAAATCGTAAATATGGCGCAACAAAAACCAGGCAAACCCACCGAAAGTGAACTGGAAATTTTGCAGGTATTGTGGAATAAAGAAAACGCAACCGTAAGAGAAGTACATGAAGTGCTGGCAGCAAGCAAAGATGTAGGCTATACCACTACCCTTAAACTAATGCAGATTATGCATGAAAAGGGCTTGGTAAGCCGCGATGATTCGGCAAAAACGCATATTTACCAGGCAGCCGTAAGCCGTGAAAAAACGCAAAAGCATCTTGTTGGAAAAATGATTGACGGGCTTTTCTCCGGCTCGCCTGCGCAATTGGTAATGCAGGCGCTCGGCAATCATAAAACCAGCAAAGATGAGCTGGAAGAAATTCAGCAATTACTGAATTCGTTGAAAAAGCAATAATCAAAACTGCAAAACAATGACCGCATTATACGATTCCCCGTTTTTAATAGCGTTGGGTTGGACAATTGCTTCAAGCCTTTGGCAGGCGGCTTTATTATGGTTGATATACCAGGTTATCAATAGCGGAGAAAGCAGGGTTTCGCCTGCATTAAAACATACGGTTGCAGCGTCATTTTTATTTATTGCATTTGCATGGTTCGGTATTACGTTTGTGCAGAACTATAATGAAGTAGCAGCCTTAAAACAATCACTTGAAAATGTTGTCAACAGCAATATCACACTTGCACAGGCATTATTCAGCATATCAACCGCAGAAGTTTCTGCAGGCAGCCGCATCGCTACTGTGTTTAATAATTTTCTTCCTTATCTCTCTGCTGCATATCTTATGATATTGCTTATCTTATTAATTAAACTTACAAAGGCATATATTTTTTCTGTACAATTAAAAACGCAGGGACTGATTGAATTGGATAATCAATGGCTTCAATTTGTTGACAAGTATGCATTAAGCATTGGTATAAAAAGAAAAATAAAAGTATTTCTGAGCGAAAAGATAGATGTACCTGCTACAATGGATTTTTTAAAACCTATTATACTGCTGCCGGTTGCAACCTTTAATCATCTTACCATACCGCAGGTTGAATCTGTATTGTTACATGAGCTGGCGCATATTCGTCGCAATGATTACCTGGTAAATATTGCAGCCTCAGTAATCGAAACTGTTTTGTTCTTTAATCCTTTTGTGCACTTACTGGCGCTATCATTAAAAAAAGAAAGAGAACATTGCTGCGATGACCTTGTGCTTCGCCATACTTTCGATCCGCACAGCTATGCATCAGCGCTGCTCTCCCTCGAAAAAATGCGTATTGGCATACAGCCTTTGGCAGTAGCTGCTACAGGAGAAAGTGGGCAGTTATTAGGCAGGGTAAAAAGAATAATGAATGTAAAAAATACCAATTTTAACTATGGCCAGAAGTTAATTGCGCTTGTCGTAACAGCATTCATTCTTTTATCACTCGCCTGGTTGTCGCCATCATCAGATCAAAATATCAATAGTGTACCGGCATCTGTACAGCATACTGTGAATGGAGCATTAAAAACTACTAACGATCAAACAACTGTTTCAACAGAATCTTTTGCCCGCACGCAAAGCATTCCTTCACCCAAAACCGAAAGTATTACAACTATTAAGGATAAAGAACATAGAACTACAAACATTATAACAATTGATTCAATATTAGCACCCATACCTGCTGCACCGCCAATACCTCCAACAATTTCTTTTAAAGCAAGGGTGCAGGGAGCAGATAATGCAGGAAAAAATATGGTGTTCGATCTTGAAGATCCTGCCATATTTCCTGGTAAATACCCTGAAGAAGATAGATTAGCCCAGGCTAAAGATATTGAACTAAGCTTTAACAATGCTGAATGGGAAAAAGCACAAAGCGATATGGAGCATTCGTACGCTATCAGCCTTGATGCGCTTAACCAGGATCTTCAGTTGAGTATAAATGGTGCATCAAAATCTTTAGCTGAAATTTTCCGGTATGATCAAAAAAGGCAGGTAGCGGAAAAATACCTGCGGCAGATACTTCAAAAGAATTTGAAACAAAAAGAAAATCAAACCTTACAATACAGGATATTAGCGGAGCAGGAAAGGTTAAGTATTGACCAGATACGCAAAGTACAAAGCCGCACGGATAGTATTATGGTAAAACCCATAAAAAGAAAAGCCATTCAGAAAACAATCTGGATATAATCTTAACCTCATTACACTCACTTTAACAGCAGTTTAGCTACTGCTTACCTAAGGCAAATTATTCTCCCCGTAAAATTGAATTTTACCAATTAATTTTGCACCCTTAATAAAGAAATATGGCAAAAATTAATGTTGGACTTGTGCAAATGACCTGTAGCGCAGATAAGAAGGAAAACCTGGATAAGGCAATTGCAAAGGTGCGGGAAGCAGCAGACAAAGGAGCGCAGATTGTATGCCTCCAGGAGCTGTTTACTTCTTTATATTTCTGTGATGTGGAAGACTATAACAATTTTAAACTGGCAGAACCTATACCCGGACCTTCCACAGATGCATTAAGCAAAGTAGCCAGAGAAAAAGGCGTTGTTATCATCGCTTCTCTTTTTGAAAAAAGAGCAGAAGGATTATACCACAACACTACTGCCGTATTAGATGCGGATGGCACTTATCTTGGTAAATACAGGAAAATGCATATTCCTGATGACCCGGCATACTACGAAAAATTTTATTTTACTCCCGGCGATTTGGGATATAAAGTTTTCAAAACAAAGTTTGCAACGCTCGGCGTGCTGATTTGCTGGGATCAATGGTATCCTGAAGCTGCTCGCATTACATCATTAATGGGGGCAGAAATTTTATTTTACCCTACGGCTATCGGTTGGGCAACATCGCAGGATGAAGCAACCAATACAGAGCAATATAATGCATGGCAAACCATTCAGCGCAGCCATGCAGTAGCAAACGGTGTGCATGTGGTAAGTGTTAACAGAACAGGTTTTGAGCAGGATGGCGCTATGAAATTCTGGGGCGGCTCATTTGTATCTAATCCGTTTGGAACTGTATTATACCAGGCGCCGCATGATAAGGAAGAAGTACATGTAATTACATTGGATACTGAAAAATCTGACAGATATCGTACACATTGGCCTTTTCTCCGCGACAGGAGAATTGACAGCTATCAGCCGATAACAAAACGGTATATAGACGAAGCATAAATAATATTACACTCAAATTTTAATACCCTGCTATAGTGAGTAAAGTTGACGCATCAGCCAATCCATCACCATTTAGTTTTTCAACGCCGAAAAAACTTGGCTATTATTTTCCTGCTGAATTTGCAGCACATAGTGCAACATGGTTAAGTTGGCCGCATAAAGAAGCATCATGGCCCGGAAAAATTGCGGCTATCTATCCTAACTATGCGGCATTTATTAAAGAAGTGTCTGCAGGAGAAAGTGTGCATATTAATGTGAATGATGAAGCGATGCAAAACTTCGCCACAGAACAATTGTTGAAGGCAGGCGTTGATCTCAACAAAATTGCTTTTTATTTACATCCAACCAATGATGCGTGGTGCAGGGATCATGGTCCTGCATTTCTCATAAATCCTGATGCGGAGCAAAAAAAAATTATTATAGACTGGAATTATAATGCCTGGGGAAACAAATATCCTCCGTATGATCTTGATGATGTTATTCCTACGTTAATCGGTGAGAAATATAATATACCTGTATACCATCCCGGTATTGTAATGGAAGGTGGCTCTGTTGAATTTAACGGGCAGGGAACTTTACTTACCTCTACTGCATGTTTGCTTAATCCAAATCGTAATCCGCAGCTTAACCAGGAACAGGTAGAAGCATATTTATCTCATTATTACGGCGTAAACCAGGTACTATGGGTAAGCGAAGGAATTGTTGGCGATGATACCGACGGGCATATTGACGATACGGTTAGATTTGTGAACGCAGATACCGTTCTTACCGTAATTGAAGAAGACAGGAATGATGAAAATTATTACCTGCTTCAACAAAACCTGAGAGAGCTGAAAGCAATGCGCCTGCTAAATGGCAAACAGTTAAATATTATTGAACTGCCGATGCCTGATGCCGTGATATATGAAGACCAGCGATTACCCGCATCTTATGCAAACTTTTATATTTCCAACGCTGCCGTGGTAGTGCCCGTTTTTAATTGTGATAAAGATGATAAGGCATTACAAATCATTCAGCAATGTTTTCCGGAGCGCAAAGTAGTTGGCATAGACTCTACAGATATCATATGGGGATTGGGAAGCTTTCATTGCCTTAGCCAGCAGGAGCCTTTGGTTTAACGGTTTCTTAGCAGCCTTTTATCAAAACTTTAAACACTATTGCCGGCGAATTACCGTTGTTAAGCGGCATAGTTTGTATTTTTGCAAACATCATTCTATGAATCGCTTATATACATATCTTCTTTTGCTGAGCTTCTTTTGCGGTGCATTAATAAGTAATATTGCTGCACAGTCTGCAAAAAAAATATTCAGCGCTTCCATGTCATCGCGTGAAGATTCAATGAAGCAATATGCTTTTAATATTGTGAATGCAGCTTCACCTGTTGATCGGTTTAATGCAGACAGTATTTTTACAAAAATGCTGGTAAGAGCGCTGAAAGAGCCTTATTCTTTTTACTATCCTTTTGATTCTTTACAAACCATTTCAAGATTATATGCGCCTGACAGCAGCTTCAGAATTTTTACATGGCAGGTAGTAAAAGATGAAAGTGTGTTTCGCAGGCACGGTGCTATACAAGTAAATACGCCAAATGGAGAACTGGCACTATTCCCGCTTCTTGATAAAACAACTGCCATTGAAGACATTAACAACGCTGTATTAAGTAACGATAATTGGGTGGGTGCTATTTATTATAAAATATTGCTCAATATCTACAACGGTAAAAAATATTATACTTTGCTTGGCTACGATGAAAACTCTTTTAAGAGCACGAAAAAGCGCATTGAAGTTTTAACCTTTAATCAGAATGGCAAACCTGTTTTTGGTGCTGCTCCTTTTTTTGATTTAACGAAAGACGGAGTGCCGGTTGCGCCCCAGGCAAGATTTGCTATTGAATATAAAAAAGATGCCAATGCTTTAATGCGTTATGATGATGAATTAAACCTGATTTTATTTGACCACCTGATACCGGAAAATAACGAGCCCGAAAAAAAATACACCTACGTACCGGATGGAGATTACGAAGCCTTTAAATGGCAGAATGGAAGATGGGTGCACGTTGACAAAGTATTTGATTTTAAGCTACAGGACGGCCAGGCGCCTGTAGAAAAACCTGTTAAAGAAAGTAAATTCGATACCAGGAAGCCTTCTCAATAATTATTTTAAATAGCCGCTATACCATTAATTATAACAACGCATCATACAATATTTCTACCGGGTGTAATGCTTTGCGGAAAGCGCCATCTTTTATCTGGTGCCTGCAGCTTGTGCCGGGTGCAGCTATTATATCCTGCTCCTGTGCTTTTCTTACCGTTGGCAATAATACCAGTTCAGCTACTTTCATTGAAAGGTCATAATGCTCTTTTTCATAACCGAAAGACCCTGCCATGCCGCAACATCCTGACGGAATGGTTTGCACCTTATAGCCCCGGGGAATGGAAAGGATTTTTACGGTTGGTGTTACAGATGATAATGCTTTCTGCTGGCAATGACCATGCAGGAAAACGTTTTTTGCATCCGTAGTAAATAAACCGGTATCAATCCTGCCACGATCGAGTTCCATTGAAAGAAACTCATCTATCGTCCACACATTTTTTGACAGAGATTTCGCAGATTCATAAACATCGTCATCAGCAAGATCAATATATTCATCGCGGAAGGTGAGTATTGTGGAAGGCTCCACTCCTATCATCGGTGTTTCTTCTGTAATTAATGGCGAAAGGTTTTTTATATTTTGCTGCGCGATAGTTTTTGCTTTACGCAGCAAACCTTTACTCAACCATGAACGTCCGCTTTCTATATGATCAGGAATTACCACATCGTATCCTAATTTCTCCAATAGCAATATAGCTTTTATGCCTATTTCAGTATCGTTATAGTTGGTAAACTCATCGCAGAAAAAATATACTTTTTTATGTCTGGCAGCATTTGCTGTATTATTTTTTTTATGCTTTTTGTACCAGCTCAGTAAAGTAGTTTTGTATAATTCAGGCATGGAACGATCAGCAGCAAAACCGATAAACTTTTTTATCATCCCACTGGTAAATCCATTGGTCATAAAAAAATTATATATCCCGGGCACTATAGCCCCAAGTTTCGAAAGATTTCCAAAATTGGCTATCATCCTGCTGCGCAACGGCACGCCATTCGCATCATAATATTGCTGTAAAAATTCAGCTTTCAGCTTTGCCATATCCACGTTAGATGGGCACTCGGATTTACAGCCTTTGCAACTCAGGCATAAATCCATTACTTCTTTGATTTCTTTATGATCAAAGCGATTTGACTTTGTCGAATGCGTTAAAAACTCACGCAGGATATTTGCTCTTGCTCTTGTAGTATCTTTTTCATTTCGGGTAGCCATATACGATGGGCACATTGTTCCACCCGATAAATGTGTTTTACGGCAATCACCGGAACCATTACATTGTTCTGCATGTTGCAACACATCCTGGTTATGATACCTGAAAACGGTTTTAAATGCAGGTGTTTGCTGCCCCGGTTCGTAGCGCAGCATCGTATTCATGGAAGGCGTATCCACAATTTTATTCGGGTTGAAAATATTATGCGGATCCCATGATTTTTTTATTTCTTTAAGAAGGGCATAATTCTTTTCACCAATCATCTGCTTAATAAATTCCCCACGCAGCCTGCCATCACCATGTTCGCCGCTTAATGAGCCATGATATTTTTTTACCAGCGTAGCTATTTCCTCAGCAATAATGCGGAAGAGCTTATTGCCTTCTTCTGTTTTTAAATTGATGATAGGACGCAGATGTATCTCCCCGCTACCGGCATGCGCATAATGCACGGAATACAAACCGTATTTTGCAAGAATAACGTTAAAGTCGCGGATAAAATCCGGCAGGTCGTTTACATCAACCGCTGTATCTTCTATAACAGGCACCGCTTTTTCATCGCCGGGAAGATTGCTCAGCAGGCCAAGCCCTGCTTTGCGTAGTGTCCAGATCTTTTTGGTATCATCGCCCGTTAATAACGGGAAATGATATCCTAAGCCCGCTGCCCTCATCTCCGCTTCTGCAGCAGCAGCAGCCTGCACTACTTCTTCTTTGGTATCCCTGCTGAATTCAATAACCAGTATGGCACCGGGATCTCCCTGCACAAAAAACCTGTTCTTGCTTTGTTCTATATTGTCTTTGGTGCATTCCAATATAAAATGATCAATCAGCTCGCTGGCAGAAACATTGTATTTTAAACCGATCAGGTTGGCACGCAACGCTTCATCAATGGAGTTAAAATGCACACATAGCAGGCCCGATAATTTTGGAGGCAGCGGAACAACATTCAATTTTATTTCTGTTATAAAAGCCAATGTACCTTCAGAGCCTGCTATCAGTTTACAAAAATTAAAATCCGGCTCACCTGCCGTAAATGGCGCCGTATCCAGCAATACATCTACCGCGTATCCTGTATTTCTTCTTTCAATTGTTTTCTTTGGAAACTCTCTTCGTATCTCTTCCTGGTTATCGTAGTTACTGAGCAGTTTGCGTATATCCTTATATATTCTTCCTTCCAGTGTATCTGTTTCACATTTCGCATGAAAGCTGTCGATATCCATAGCGCGGAATTCCGCCTCAGACCCATCACTTAGCAATGCTTTTACTTCCAACAAATGCTCTCGTGTACTTCGGTATACTACCGAATTTGATCCGCAGGAATTATTACCTACCATACCGCCCATCATGGCGCGGTTAGCCGTTGAGGTTTCCGGGCCAAAAAACAAACCATGCGGCTTTAAGAACATATTCAACTCGTCGCGTATCACACCAGGCTGCACGCGTACCCAGCGTTCATCTGCATTCAACTCCAGTATTTTGGTAAAATATTTTGATACATCTACTATAATGCCGTTGCCCACTACCTGCCCGGCAAGCGAAGTGCCGGCAGTGCGCGGAATAAGCGATACCTGTTCCTTATTTGCAAAGGCAATCAGTTTTTTTATATCATCTATAGATTTTGGAATAGCCACTGCCTGCGGCATTTCCCTGTATGCAGATGCATCCGTGGCATACAATGTTCTGATAACATCATCATCATAAAATTCACCTTCCAGTGCTGCCGCCAGTTGCTTAAAATTATTCGTCATATGTATTAGGCCTGTAAGCGGAAAAGTATACTACCTTTTTTGCAGCGCAAATTTACGGGTAATTTCTATGCTCCATTGGAAAAATCGCGGGCTTCTTTTATGAGTGGAATGGAGGAATGTTTGATTTTGTAAAAAATGCAAACATGAAGTTTCCAACGGCTGGAAAATAAAATTTTACCTGCTTAAATACTTTGCTTTTTGCAAAAATGGATTATAATTCCAGATTTACATATATTTGCAAAAATGGACTTCAATTCCAGATTTACAAAATTTTATAAATCTGGAATTAATCAATTATCTCCATGCCGCTTATTCAAAGAAATATTATAGAAGAAGCCAGATTATTATCCAGACAGTTCCGGGCTTTAACTATTGTAGGCCCCAGGCAAAGTGGAAAAACTACCCTAAGTAAACTATTGTTGGGGAACAAACCTTATGTGAATTTAGAGAATCCTAACACACAATCAAAAGCAGAGGAAGATATCGAAGCTTTCCTAAAACAGTTTCCCGAAGGAGCAATACTTGATGAAGTACAACGAGTACCTGATATATTCAGATACTTGCAGGAATTATTGGATAATAATAAGGCAAGAGGACAATTCATATTAACAGGCTCGAATAACTTTCTACTACAGGAACAAATATCTCAATCACTTGCGGGCAGAACAGGGTATTTACAGCTACTGCCTCTTTCATATTCGGAGCTTTATGCAGCCAATCTTTCGTATGATAATATAAATAAACATATCTTAACAGGTGGTTATCCTGAGATATGGGATCATCAGCTGATGCCAGACAAATGGATGGCATCTTATATACAAACTTATGTACAACGTGATGTAAGGTTTGTACGAAATATAACTAACCTGGGAGACTTTAACCGTTTTATATTGCTCTGCGCAAATAGAGCAGGTCAACTAATCAATCGCGAGGAAATAGCACGCAGTATAGGAGTAGATACAAAAACTATCCAGGCTTGGTTAAGTGTACTGGAAAGCAGTTATATCATTTACCTTCTTCAGCCCTGGTATAATAATCTGAATAAAAGGATCATCAAAACTCCCAAGTTATTTTTTTATGATACAGGATTACTTTGTTATCTATTAGGCATTAGCACTCAATCAGCCCTTGAAAAACATAGCTTATACGGCAATATTTTTGAAAATTGGATTATCACTGAAATAAAAAAGAACAGATTCAACGCTGGAATAAATGGTGGATTATATTTCTTCAGAGATAGTACAGGAAATGAAATTGACTTATTGTTGGAAAAAGAAGGGAATACCATAGCAATTGAAATTAAATCAGCAAAAAAAATTGACTCGGGAATGCTTTCGGGATTAAGATACTGGAAAAAAAACAATCTTAATAGCCAGGGAATTTTAATCTATGGAGGAGAAAAGAATGAAGAGATTAGCGAAGGAATGCAGGTCGTAAGTTGGAAAGACGTAACAGAGATTTAAAAATAATTATATAAAATCATTCAATGTCCGGGATTTTATCCCGTCCTTTACTTATTACTATGATAATACATCAAATCAATAATGCTCGCGGGAAGATCTTTGGTATTCCAATGCTCATGAATAGATAATGCAGTACCCATAGCTGTTGCCTGCGCAACAGAAGCGGCGTATACTTCAATATTCGGAAAAGCGTCTGCCAGCATATTCATGTATACAGGATTTTTTCCAAAGCCGCCATCTACAAAAATGCGCTTCACTTCACGGCTTCCTTCCAACACTAATTTTGTAGAAGTAACCTGCCGATGAATAATATCAGCCATTAACTGATGATAGGCTTCTTCATAAGAAGTAAAAGAAGCGATATCTCTCGAAGGGAAAAGCGTGATTTGTCCTTCAGGCAGAGCAACAGTATCATGATCTGTAGCAACCCGTGATGCGAGATGGCTATCAAACTTTACCGTTGTATAGTAATGAACCGGTTTATCAAAATGCTCTGCCAGCTTTTTTACCTGCTGCTCATGTTCGTACCCGGCAAATAAACGGGAAGCTTTAACAGGCTGTTTTTTATATGTAAGATAGCATAGGCAATCCTGCTTTAACTGATCTTCCGTTAAAGGGCTGTCATTAAAAGGATTTAAACTGATTGACCATGTGCCTGTAGATAATAAGATAAACGGTTCCTTAAAATTCAGCAGGTAAGGAATTAATGCGGCAGAACTATCATGCAGCCCTATGCCCATCTTCACTTTTCCTTTTTGTATAGCCACATCTATGGTATTGTCTGCGGATTGTATAGGTGCTAATTTTCCGGCTATACCTTCCTGTTGTACCCAGTCGTGATATGCCATCTCTGTAAAATCCCACAGCATGGTATGGCAGCCGATGCTGGTAATATCAGAAGAAAAATTACCTGTTAATAATAAGCTTATATACTGTGGCAGGTGCAGGGAATATTTTATTTTTTCAAAAACCTGCGGCTTATTTTTCATGATGTTGTATAGCAGCATTCCTGAATTTAAACTGCCCAATACAGGAGATGCGGTATGTTGTGACACCTTAACCACGCCACCATATTTTTCGTAAAAAGCTTTTTGTAAATCCTCCGGGTAAGGCTTGAGATAATTGTATAGCGGGGCAACGGGTTTACCATCAGCATCTACATGCACAAGACTTGCGCCATATGCCGTTACGTTTACCGCGACTATATCAAACTCCTTTAATTGCTGTATAACTTCAAATGATTCTTTTACCCAACGGGTTAAGGCATGTACATCTTCGCATGCATCGCCGTCCTCATCTTTAATCTCTGTTAGATTGGTACTCTTTTCATATACAATCTCATAATCTTCATTAAACAGGAAAACTTTTTTGTTGGTTTTTCCTATATCGTATATCGCTATTACGGGAATCATATTTGAGAATGTAAGATTTTGAAATTTTATTTGAACCACGAAGACCAAGGACACAAAGGCTCACTAAGATATTTTTAACTATCACTCGCGCTATATAACTCCTATACCTTATCACTTTGCTATCAGCTTTCAGCAATGAGCTGCCAGCATTTAGCTGATAATTATACTAAATTATTTTAACACCTTTGCAAGCACATCAAATAACTTGTAACTGGCAACCTGAAACCTGAAACTTGCAACTAAAATCATCTATCACTACAACCCTGTCGCTACTGTTTTTGCTCCGCGGTTTTTGATTAATTTTTCTCTTATTTTTTCTTTTCGGAAGAAAGCAACGGGGTCAAGCACACCACCCGCCTGCAACCTTGCTTCTGTAACAAGCGGACGCAAATCTGTACGGAAAGTATTTTGCAATATTTCCTGTGCAGCTACCACATCATTATTTTGTTGTGCTTCTTTTAATGCTTTCCTGTCAACAAATAACGCCTGTGCATACGATAACATAATCGCTTCAACAGATTGCAATAAATCTTCCAGGGGATCTTTTACATTATGCGATGCATCGATCATCCAACCCATATCTGAAACATGATCCATGCCTTTGGCATCCATGCCTTCAACGAGCTCATTAAAAATGAGGAACAACTGATAAGGTTTAATGCTACCGGTTGTTAAATCATCATCACCATATTTAGAATCGTTGAAATGGAAACCGCCCAGCTTTCCTTCCATCAATAATAATGCAACAATTTGTTCAATATTCGCATTAGGCAGGTGGTGACCAAGATCAACCAATGTATATGCTTTTGGCCCAAGTTTGCTGGCGTATAAATACGATTGACCCCAATCGCCAACTGTGGTAGAATAGAAATTGGGTTCAAATGCTTTGTATTCTACAAAGATTTTCCAGTCTCCGGGTAATGCCTTATATATATCCTGCAGACCGCTTAAGGTATGCTGAAATGCTTCCCTGAAATTTAACTGACCCGGGAAACATGAACCGTCCGACAGCCAGACGGTTAATGATGTTGATCCTAATTCAACACCGTATTTTATTACTTCAATATTATGGTCAATTGCTTGCTGGCGAATGGCTTTATTTACATTTTGCAATGATCCGAACTTATAGCTCAGTTCCTGGTTGGGCTGATCCTGGAAAGTGTTTGAATTCATGGCATCAAAACGCAAGCCATTTTGTGCTGCAAGCGCTTTAATGTGTGAAGCATTTTCAGGAATATCCCAGGGAATATGTAATGATATAGCGCCGCTGGATTGATTGAGCTTATGCAACAAGCCAATATCCTCAATTTTTTCTTCAAGATTACGGGGCTCACCGCCGCCTGAAAAACGGCCGAACCTTGTGCCGCCGGTTCCCAATGCCCAGCTTGGTATAGCTACCCGGAAATCTTTCAGCTTAGCGATTATTTTTGCTGCGTCTTTAACCGTTGATGAAATATAATCCAGCCTGCGTTTGTGCTCTTTCAACAAGACTTCATTATGGCTGCCTATACTATATTGCTCTACCTGCATATCGTAAAAATTTTATGGCATGTAAAAAACTTCTTTCAAAGGAATACTAACCGGTGATGCATCCGGATTAGTATCCATAATATCTTTCATATAATTCCACCAGCGCTGCATAACCGGATGTTTGGGTAAATCATCCAATGCTGTGCTGTCATTTATTTGTAAATATCCAAACAGGTTGTTGGTACGTTCATCCAGGAAGATGGAATACTCCTGTATACCCGTTTGCTTTAATAATGCCTGTAGTTCGGGCCATAGCGCATCGTGGCGTTTTTTGTATTCCGCCTCGTAACCTTTATGCAGTTTCAATATGAAAGCCTGGCGTTGCATATTTTTGTTATGTTTTCGATAAGTGAACACACCCACAGATAGGTTTAATAGTGTTTTGTTTTATTTCCTGCACTAAGGAAAGTATTTATCCTCTCAACTTTCCACCGTCATGGCGAGGCACCGGTTGAAGGTATAATTGCATGATGTTGCGTGCCGAAGCCATCTCCTGTTAAAGCCAGAGACTGCTTCTCCCGCCGCAACACAGTTTTAATGCACAGCAACCCGAAGGCGGGATCGCAGTGACGATAAAAGTGTTTTGGTTTTACAACCAGCACTAAAGCAAAGTTTGTAATTGCTTAACCTTTTGCCGTTTTGCGAGCCTATGCAGGGTTCCGAATCTTTGGAAGGTTCGGAACCCTATGTACACTCCAGGCTGTAGTGCATATGCTGAGCATTAGTACAAATTCCTGGCAGATTCCTCTCCCGCCGCAAGAATCATTTAATTCAATATAACCTGAAGGCGGGTTCGGAATGACGGTAATTCAATCACCTTACACCTAAACCTTTTACCCTACACCTTCCTCCTACCTCACAAACGCCATCGCTACTCCGCCATCTACATTCAATACATTACCTGTTGATTTATTCAGCAAGCCGCCTACAAACGCGAAGCATGCATTGGCAATATCATCAGGCAAAATAATTTCATTCAGCAATGTGCGGCTTGCATAATATTTAGGTAACTCTTCAATTTTAATTCCATATGCTTTTGCACGGCCTTCAGCCCAGCCACCGCTCCAGATATTACTGCCGGAAATAACTGCATCAGGATTTACAACGTTCACCCTTATATGGTCTTTTCCAAGCTCAGCCGCATTCAGCCTTGATAAATGCAATTGTGCAGCTTTTGCAGAACCATAGCCGGCATTATTGGGGCCACTCACCAAAGCGTTTTTGCTTACTATATTCAGTACATCACCGCCAAGACTTTGCTTACGCATTACCGCAACACCCTGCTGTGTAACCATGTATTGACCTTTTACCAATACATCATATAACAGGTCCCAGTCTTTTTCAGTATGTTCTTCTATTGATTTTGATATAGAGAGCCCGGCATTGTTAACCACAATATCCAAACCACCAAAAGCCAATACAGCCGTTCGGATGGTTTGCGCTATAGTTGAAGCAATAGTTACATCAAGCACATCTCCGGTAAATACATCCTTACCATATTTTTTATTGAACTCCGCTTTTGCTTCTTCCAGTCTTTCAGGATTATTATCTGAGAGAATAACACATGCGCCTTCATCAGCAAATTTTTGTGCGATGGCTTTGCCTATACCACCGGCGCTGCCTGTAATCAATGCGATGCGACCGCTCAATGGTTTTGGCTTGGGCATACGCTGCAGCTTCGCTTCTTCCAGCAACCAGTATTCAATATTGAATGCTTCCTGCCGGGGTAAAGAAGTATATTCAGAAACCGCTTCTGCACCTTTCATTACATTGATGGCGTTGATATAAAATTCCGCGGCTACTCTTGCTGTTTGTTTATCTTTTGAAAAAGTGAACATACCAACACCCGGGTACAAAATCACTACAGGATTTGCATCACGCATGGCAGGACTATTGGGATGCTTGCATGTTTCATAATATTCCGCATACATTTTCCTGTATGCCTCAAACAAAGGTTCAATTTTAGTTTTAACAGCAGCCACATCAGCAACAGATTCTTCAGGCGCAAGATTCAATACCAGCGGGCTGATCTTTGTTCTTAAAAAATGGTCGGGGCAACTTGTACCTAATGGCGCAAGCCTGTTAAGGTCGTTTGAATTAATAAACTCCAGCACACGATCATCATCAGTAAAATGTCCGATCATATTCACTTTTGAAGAACAGAAGCCTCTCAATATCGGCGCCAGCGCGGCAGCTTTATCTAACCTGTCGTTTTTAGGCAACGACTGAATTTTAGCTCCGCCAAAAGTCGTTTTGCCTTTCATATTTTTTTCAAGATAATCAGCACAGGCTTCAATTACTTCAAGCGTATTGATATAGCTTTCGTATGCGGTATCGCCCCAGGTAAACAAACCATGAGAACCCAGCATGATACCGCGAATACCAGGGTTTTCATCAAGACATTTTTTTAATTCAAGTCCTAATTCAAAACCTGGTTTTCTCCACTCTACCCAACCTATTTTACCATTGAATAGTTCTTTGGTAATGCGCTTGCCATCTGTTGCCGCAGCTATCGCGATAGCTGCATCAGGATGCAGGTGGTCAATATGTTTAAAAGGAAGAAAACCATGCAACGGGGTATCTATGGATGGCGCTTTTGAGGCTAAATCAAAAATGCAGTAATTGAACAGTTCCACCATTTCATCTTCGTACTGAAGACCACGGTATACTTTTTTAAGACTTCTTAACCTTTCAACATATAATGCTGCCAATCCGCTTTTCTTTAATGTGCCCAAATCACCACCGGAACCTTTCACCCACATTACTTCCGTTTCCGTTGCGGTTAAAGGATCTTTACTTATTACTTTACAGGATGTATTACCTCCACCATAGTTGGTGAGCCTGAGGTCTGCTCCTAATAAATTAGAACGATATATCAACAATGCAACTTCATCGCCCGCCAGTTCGGCCGCTTTGGCTTCATCCCATAGGTAACTTACGTGCTTAAAAGTTTTTGTACCAGAAGACATAAACTAGTGTTTAGTTTTAAAAAAATTAAGGTTTTAAAGAATTACCATATCCTACCAGCAATACTGCAATGATTATTGTAATAATGCCGGCGGTAATTGTAACTTTTGTTTTTGAACTTACGCCTTTCCATTCCATCAAAATAACACACCACATATTCGCTACTAAAATGATGAAGGCCATATGTAATATCCACGAACTGGGGCCATTTCCCATTTTACTTTCTCCCATTCCGTAAAAGAAAAACTGAAGAAACCATGTAGTGCCAGCCAGCGCCGAAAATATATAATTTCGCAATAATGGTGTTTTCTTATCTGTATAATCTCCAAAAGTTTTATTGCGGGCATTCAACAGCATACACCAAATAAAATTGGTAGTTAAACCACCCCACAAAATCACTACATAGGTTACATTATTCTGATAGAGAAACTCCCCCTGACCGGGGTTGACATTTTTCCATAATTCGTTAGCGGTTTCAGCCATTGATTTACCAGATTCAATACCAAAATTAAAACAGGCGCTCAATACGCCGGAAATAATTGCAACCAGCAAACCAAGCCCGAATTTATATTCTGTTTTTACTTCTGCTCCTCCATGCGTATCAATGCCCGCTGTCTTCAATTCTTTTTCTTTTAAACTACCTGCACTTCCGCATAATATAATACCAATTATACAAACGGCTAATCCTGCCAGTACAGTAAGCCCCCAATTGGTACTCACCAGCATACCAAAAGTATCTTTACCCGCTTTGGGAGAAAACTGGTAATAGATAGAAGGTATTAGCGCGCCAAGTACCATGGTAAGCCCGAGAATAATACTACTACCGAGAGATACGCCAAGATAACGAACACCCAGACCGTATGTGAGCCCGCCTATACCCCAAAGTACACCGAATAAATAAGTGATACCTATGGTAGTACCATTAGTATGCTTAATGATTTCAGAAAAATTAGGGATAGTTAAATATGCCGCAAGTGGTGGAACAATAAGCCACGAAAACAAACCGCCAACAATCCAATAACTTTCCCAGGCCCAGCCTTTAACTTTTTTGTAAGGGATATAAAAACTACCGGAAGCAAAACCGCCAATAAAGTGATAAATAATTCCAAGGATTACCTGCATTCGTTCAAGTTTTCAATATGCTACAAACAATCTCGTTCAAAAATATAGCAAGCCTATCATAAACCCATCATGTGCTGTCATGCCATCTAAAGTTAATTAACCACTTGTAACAAAACGCATCAGTCACCTCCCAGTTTTTTCAGCAGTTCCTCTTTTCGGCGTGTTGAAACATCTATATTACTATCATCTTCCATGGTAATATACCCGCCTTTTCCCTTATGGTAATTCCTTACCAGCGAAAGATTAACGAGGTGTGAATTATGAACCCTGAAAAAGTTGTATTCGGTAAGCAGCTCCTCAAACTCTTTTAATGTTTTGGCAACCACCATTTTTTTATTGCCTTTGAGAAAGATGGTGGTATAATTGATATCGCTTTCGCAACGTATAATATCACTCACTGCCACATAGCTGATGCCACTTATGGTATGAATGCCGATACGCTTTGAAGCGGCATTCATAGCTTTCATATTATCCAGCAGGTTATCTATTTTTTTAGCTGTTTCAACTTTAGAAAGTCGCTGCTGCATTTTGTCAACAGCGTTCTTTAATTCTTCCGCATCAATAGGTTTAAGTAAATAATCTATAGCGCTGAACTTAAAGGCCTGCACGGCATATTTTTCGTAAGCTGTGGTAAAGATTACATCAAAATTAATTTCGTTTATGCCTTTCAGTAAGTCGAACCCGCTTTTATCATGAATCTGCATATCAAGAAAAACAAGGTCGGGTTGCAAACGTAAACTACCCTCAATTGCTTTTTCAACGGTATTAAAGCTATCCAATACCCGTACGGAAGACCGGCAATGGTCATTCAATAATCCCGAAAGGCGATCTATGCAATGGGTCTCATCGTCAACTATTATAGCATTGATCATATTATGTAAAACAATAAATCCGGAAAGCATTAAAAATACCAACAATCCTTCAAAAATCCGGTTTTTGGAATAGGTTTCAAATTTTTGTATACAAAACATAGAGGCACAAGGATGGCTTGTTCCAAACTGCAGTCGCATTAATTAAACGCAGGTTTTTGGGGAAGAAGCAGTTCCCGCTATAAAAGGCCATAAGATTTGGAGCCTGGTAAATAAATTGAAAGCCTGCCTTATTGCATCTTTTAGCAGGTAATAATAGAAAAGACATTTCAGTTTCTCCGGTTATTTTTGAACGTATATTTATCATATAATGCTTATCATGAAGCTAAGTCTCATTTTATTATCAAGCCTGGTAACTTCCATCGGCTTTGCCCAGCAATTTGGTGGCAACCCGCCTTCTTTAAAATGGAAGCAGATAAAAACAAGTGAGGTAAAGATTATTTTTCCGGAAGGGCTTGATGCTGCCGCGCAACGCGCCGCCGCCATTGCGCACTATCTTAACACAACAACTTCGGCTACGGCAGGCAACGGCCACAGAAAAATCAATATTGTTTTGCAAAATCAAACCACTACTTCTAATGGTTATGTAGGGCTTGCTCCGTGGCGCAGCGAATTTTATTTAACGCCTTCTCCCGATAATTTTTCACTCGGCAGCCTGCCCTGGGTTGATAATCTCGCCCTGCATGAATACAGGCATGTGCAGCAGTATATGAATTACAGAAAGGGGTTATCAAAACTGGCCTATATTATACTGGGTGAGGAAGGACAGGCGCTTGCCAATAGTGCCGCTATACCCAACTGGTTTTTTGAGGGCGATGCAGTTTTCCAGGAAACGGCTGCCAGTGAACAGGGACGGGGAAGATTACCTTATTTTTTTAATGCATACAGATCGCTATGGCAATCGGGCAGGGACTATAGCTTTATGAAGCTTCGCAATGGATCACTCCGACATTTCATTCCTGATCATTATGCGCTGGGATATTTACTCACAGCCTACGGAAGAGAAAAATACGGAGATCATTTCTGGATGAAGGTAACGGATGATGCCGCAAGATTCAGGGGAGTATTTTATCCTTTTCAAAAAGCAGTAAAAAAATACAGTAATGTATCGTATAAAGATTTTGTGCAAAATACTTTTCGGTTTTACCAACAACAGGATACCGCTTTTTTGGATGCCGCTTTTATAACAAAAGGCAATAACCGCTATGTCAGTAATTATATAGCACCTTATTTTAAAGGAAAGGATTCTATCATCGTTCTTAAAAAAACATACCGGGAAAGGCCCACATGGTATATACTTACAAAAAAAGATGAAAAAAAACTGCGGGTAAAAGATATTGGTGATGAAGACTATTATGCATATGCTGCAAATAAAATTGTGTTCACGGCAACACAACCTTCTGCAAGATGGGACCAGAGAGATTACAGCGTTATTAAAATACTTGACATTAATACCAATACAGCTAAACAACTGACCCGTAAAAGCAAGTATTTCACACCCGGCATCTCCGATGATGGCAGGAAAGTAGTTGCCGTTGAATTTTTACCTGACCAGCATAACAGCATACATATTATTGATGCGGCAAGCGGGCAGGTGCAGGAAAAGATTTCCCCTCCGGGAGATATAGAGATGTACAGTTTCCCTAAATTTTATGGAGATGATTATATTATCGCGTCAGCCAGGAATAAATCAGGTATGATGAGTATAGTATCCATCAATATAAATACCCAAGCCGTTGATACGCTTATACCCTGGAGCTATAATGTAAACGGGTATCTTTTTATTAAGGGTGATACCGTATATTATTCTGCTGCAAAAGATGGACATGATAATATTTTCGCAATAGATATCAACACAAAAAATATTTGCAGGTTAACCAATGAAAATTTTGGCGCGTACCAGCCAGGTATAAACGAAAATGGCAAATTGATTTGGAGCAGCTTCACCGCAACAGGCTATCAGTTAAAAGAAAAACAACTAAGTACTGCAGATTGGCAACCTGTTATGAATAAAACACCAGTAAATGCTACAGATATGTTTGTGCCGAATGCATTATCAGAAACGGGCAAATATAATCCTGACAGTATACTACAAAACAGCTATCCTGTTTCCCGGTATAGCAAGCTAAGTCATCCTTTTAATTTCCATAGCTGGCGGCCATATTACGAACAACCGGAATGGAGTTTTACGGTATATGGAGAAAATATATTGAACACTTTTCAATCGCAGGTTTCTTATACTTATAATGAGAACGAACAAAGCCACCAGCTTGGTTTTTCCGGCACATACGGTGCTCTATTTCCCTGGATTTCCGGCGGCGCATCCTATACTTTTAACCGCAATACCAGCGATAGCATCCGCACCATTTACTGGAATGAAGTGAATGCAAATATTGGTTTAACCGTTCCATTAAATTTTACCAGCGGCAGATGGTATAAATTTCTTTCACTATCATCTTCGTATAATGTTAACCAGCTAAATATTACAGGTAAATATAAAGACAGCCTTGTGTCTCCTTTATTTCAATTCATGCAATCGTCAATAAGCTGGACGAGCCAGGTACAAAAAGCAACACAGCATATTAATCCGAGGTATGCGCAAACTTTTTTACTGCGCTACAGGCATATGGTTGATAACAATAAGGCGCATCAATTGCTTGCTTCAGGTTCTTTGTATTTTCCGGGAATTGGGGTTAACCACAGTCTCGTATTAACCGGCGCTTTTCAGCAACGGGATACCGTTAACCGTTATCGTTTCTCTAATCTTTTTCCGTTTGCAAGAGGATATGAAGCCTATGACGCTCCCCGTATGTGGAAGTGGGGCGCCAATTACCATTTCCCATTATGGTATCCTGACTGGGGTTTTGGGCAGATTGTTTATTTTACGCGTATACGGGCAAATGTATTTTTTGATTATGCCCAGGTTCAAAGCCTGCGCACCAAAGAAATTTTTACTTTACGAAGTACAGGCGCAGAACTGTACTTTGATACAAAATGGTGGAACCAGCAGGCTGTAAGTTTTGGCATACGTTACAGCAGGTTGCTTGATGCAGGTATTGCAGGATTAAAAAATGCCAACCGCTTTGAATTTATTATGCCGGTGAATTTGATAAACAGGTAATACCAGCTCCAGCCTACCCTCTTTATCCCTTTCCAAAGCGGCGCTGTTGCAATATTCCCATCAATACAACTAACCGCATCATCAGTTGAATATACCCGGAATTTACGTTCTCCCATTCCCTCATTTTTAAATTCTCACACTCCCACATTCTCATATTTTCCCTCATTTTCAAATCTTCAAATTCGCACATTTTCAAATTATCTATTGGTCACCCGCTATCTTATCATAGCTTGCCACAATACCTTTGATCAGTGATGAGCTGAAACCCTGGTGCTCCATTTCATTCAACCCTGCTATAGTACATCCTTTAGGCGTGGTTACCTTATCAATTTCATGTTCAGGATGTGTATTTTTTTGTAATAGTAACTGGGCAGCGCCAAGAACAGTTTGAGCAGCAATAAGACTTGCTGTTTTTGCATCAAAGCCGATTTGTATACCACCCTGTATATTAGCGCGGATATAGCGCATGGCGTATGCGGTACCACAGGCAGCCAGCACGGTGGAGGCATCCATTAATTTTTCTTCGATCACCACCACTCTCCCCAACTGGTTAAACACATCTTTTACATATTCCAGTTGTTCGCTGGTAATATCTCTTGCGCTGATGCAGGTCATGCTTTGCTGTATGGCAATAGCCGTATTAGGCATTGCCCTTACGGTAGAAATTTTTTTATTGAGTATACCAAGAATATGCGATGTTGAAATACCTGTTATCACAGAAACCAGCACATGCCTGTTTTCATCAAACAATAAACGTAGGCTTCCCAATACTTCATCTACCTGGAAGGGTTTAACAGCAAGTATTACCAGGTCGGCAAATTTCACTGCTTCTGCATTATCGTTACTCACCAATACGCCTTTTTCTTCAAGGTGTGTAAGCGTACTAATATTTCTTTTAGTGATAAGAATATGTCCCGGGGCAATAAAACCACTTTGTATTAACCCCTCAGCTATGGCAGTTCCAAGATTACCCCCTCCTATTATCGCTATTTTCTTATTCATTTTTAATAATATTTCTCAGGCGTTAAATAATTGCGCACATAATCTTCTACTCCGTTTTCAAGTGTAAAAAATTCATCTTTGTATCCTGCAGTTCTAAGCTTAAACATATCTGCCTCAGTAAAATACTGGTATTTATCCCTGATGTCTTCCGGCATATCTATAAACCTGATATCAGGTTCCTTGCCTAATCCCGCAAAGGTTGCTTTTGCCAGATCATAAAAACTTCTTGCTTTGCCGGTGCCCAAATTATATATGGTTGATCTCGGTTGGTTCTTCATCAACCAAACGCAAACTTTAAGCACATCTTTTACATAAATAAAATCACGGAGTTGTTGCCCGTCTTCAAAATCAGAGCGATGGGATTTAAACAGGTTTACAAAACCTTTTTCTGTGATTTGGTTAAACGAATGAAATATCACACTTGCCATTCTGCCTTTATGATATTCATTAGGGCCATATACATTGAAAAATTTTAACCCGGCCCAAAACGGCGGTTTGCTTATTTGATTAAGCACCCATTTATCAAATTCATTTTTTGATATGCCATAAGGATTAAGCGGCTGCAATCTTTGCGGAGTAACGCCATCGCTATAACCAAGTGTTCCATCTCCATAAGTAGCAGCAGAGGAAGCATATACAAATGGTATATCATACACAACACAATAATTCCATAAATCCTGCGAGTATTCTACGTTAAGCCTTTCAAGTACCTCATAATTAAACTCGGCAGTATCTGTTCGCGCCCCCATATGAAACACAAATTTCACTTCCGGCTTATGCTCTTCCAGCCATTCCAGCAATCCATCTCTTTCTACTTTATGAATAAACTTTTTGTTTTCAAGATTATTCACTTTGTCAACACGTTCAAACTCATCAACCAGTATGAGATTTGTATAACCCTGTTTATTCAGATAACTTGTTAAACAGCTACCGATAAAGCCGGCAGCACCTGTTATCAATATAATATCCTCTTTTGTGATAGCCACCCCATTTACCATAGTATATATTACTTTTGGCGGCAAAATTACAGGAATACATCTAACCAACCTTCAAATACTCCTTCAAGAGTGCAGTCCAAATTAAATGACCAGAAGTACCTGCAAAACATATAAAATACGCTAAGCAGCGAACATGCTCTCAAAACGGCCGGTTGGCTCCTCTGCATCCTTCAATAAAAGCGTAAAAAGTTTTTTGGGTGGTGGGAGACATGCTGAAGCCCGGGTACAGCGTAATTGAATTTCCGGCATCAAATACCATATTACCGGAGTCATGATTTAATGCGGCACTCACGTTAATATTATTGGCTTCGTAATATAATGAACTATTCCACGCAATATCGGTTGAAAAATCGCGTGTGCCCGGGCACAAAATAATGTTTCGTACATCCTGCTCAATACCGGCAAGTGTATTGTTCCCGTTAGAGGTATTACAAAGCATAACAATGCCGGCGCCCAGGGCAGGATATAAATAAAAATCAGCAGTATAACCATGCTCTGAGTTTAATCCTGAATGCGACAGGATTAAATCATCTCCTGTTCCATTTACACGAAAAGCCAGGCCATATGGCGTGGTAATTGAGCCACACGTTTGATTTACCGTTCCGGATGTTGTTTGCATCTGGCTCATTTGTGCTAATGCTTCTCTGCTTATAAAAGTATTCCATAAAATTCCCCTGCCATAATCTGCAAGGCTAACTATATCCGAAATAAAACCTCCTGCCGGAAGTTTCCAGCCAATATCATCCCAATCATCCGAGGTAATATTTCCGTTATTATCATATCCTCTTGCCAGCGCCGGATCAGAATCATCAAACGCAGGCGTTAATGCGGATAGCCCACCCGGGTTTCGTATCCAACTATTATATAATTGCCTGAAATTTCTATTGTAAACTTCCAGCCCTCTTTTTTCAATAATTGATCCTAACAGGGTGGTGCCGAATGTTGAATACACTGTAGCAGAACCTGGCGTTATACATATTGAACATCCCTGTACAACCTCCACGCTGCTCTCCCAGTCGAATTGTCCATCATATCCTCCGGGGCATTGCATATAATGACCGATACCGCTCTGATGACTTAATAAATGCCTTATGGTTATTCCTGTGCCATCATAGCCATCAATATAGTTATCAATAGTTACATCAAGACCAATAGCACCTGAATCTATCATTCTCATTGCCATTATTCCGGTAATTGTTTTAGAAACTGAAGCCAATAGTGATTTAGTATGTATGGTAAAATCATCACCATTATCATTTTTTTTACCCCATGCATTGGCATATACCAACTGCCCTCCATATATTATCCCCACACTTAATCCTGTTAATGCACTATCGCTAAATCGTTTTTGTATAGCTGAAGTGATTGCGGCGGCCGTGCCATCATCCATACGCCTGAATGCCTGGGCAATACTATATTCGGGAAAAGATAAAACTGTTAAGAGTAATATAGAGATAGATAATTTTCTTAACATAACACTACGGATTTTTTTATTTTACTGATGATTCCAATGCTGCCAGTCTTTCCTCCAATTGAAGAATATACAGCGTTAGCTCTTCAATTTTTTCGATAGCACGTTTATGCATATCGCCCACATTAATGCCATCCTTTTCAATAATTGCTGCCGAAGGAACATTGGGAAGATGATTATTTTGTTTGATAAACTGCCTCAGCTCATCAAATGTTTTCAGCTTATAGGCCGGGTGAAACACATAGTCTGGCCAGGTTGTACCCAGTTGTACTTTCAGCTCTTCACAGATCATATTACCGTTTACGGAAAACCAATATCCCGTTGCAGCTTTATACCCGATAGAAACCCTTCCGTCGTTAAAAACTTTTAATGCAGTATTTGTTCCGTTACCCTGCACAGAAAAAGTGCCGTTAATATCTAACCTGGATTGAGGAGCAGATGTTCCCACTCCTACATTACCATCAACAGGGTTTAGTATTAAATTACCGTAACCTCCCGCCTGCCCGCCTGCTCTTACGGATTGTATATAATTATATCCATTGCTTACAGCAGAGGTTCCCAGCAACATGCCTGTGTAACCGCCTGAAGTTGCACTACGACCAATGGTTAAGGTTGTAGTGCCGGAGCTATTGCTAACATGTAACTTGCTCTCTGCATTTGATATTCCAATGCCAACATTGCGGGAAGAAGGTGAAGAATATATTGTACTATTATTATCTCCCCACATATTTTCTCCAATAGCAATTTGCTCCCACCAGTTCTGAAGCAGATTATACCTGCGGTACCAGAAAGAAGCTGTGGATATGTCATATACCAATAATCCGTTAGTAGGATTGACAATGGCTTCACGCTGTGCCGTGGTCATTCTCGGGATGAGCATTCCTTTTTCATTGCTCTTAACGTCGAGCATTGCACTTGCAGCCGGGGCTGCGCCATCAGTATTGATAGCCACCTGCGATTGTGCGGCAACATACACAAATAATAACATACAAAAAGAAATAAAGTATTTTTTCATTGTATATATTTTAAGAGAATAATTATTGCTTAATTATTTTAAAATGCTTTACCTGCTTATCAAGTTTAATTTTAAGTGTATACATCCCTGAAGGCAACCCTGAAACCGGCAACTGTAACAATGATTTTCCTTGCTGAAGTTGTATGCGCTTCCGCTGCAGTACTGCCCCCGCTGAATTATAAAGTATAATCTCTGCCTCCCTGCTATTGAATGTATTATTTATTGAAACTGAAATATTATCTTTTACAGGGTTAGGGTAAACAATGATATCATCAGTATTCACGCAGGATGCCTTCATAACTTTTGAATAGGAAAAATTTCCATCAACATCTGTTTGCATTATCCTGTAATACTGATTACCTGCTAACGTAGCGCCATCAATATAGCTATACTGTTGTAGAGTATTACTGTTTCCTGACGCTGGCAGGGTATGAATATCCTGCCACTCGCTGCTATTGCTACTGCGTTGAATAATAAAACTTTTGGTATTTGATTCTGCTGCTGTACTCCAGTTTATTATAAAGGCATTGTTATTACACTGCACGGAAAAAGAATGCCAGGTAACCGGGAGGGCATTATCTGTATTTGTTAAGGTCCATCTTGAAAACGAGGAGATGTCTTTTTTAACAACATAGTTTGAAACGGTATTGTGTTCATCCTCACCCGTTGCTTCCCATGGATCATTAGCAGTTTCTCTTTTAACCAATATTAACCTGCTTTCCATTAAGCCGTTCAGCTCTTCATCAAGATAATTGAATTGAAGCGAAGCAGAAAGTCTTGTATTTTGTTGAGGTAAAATATCATAATACCTCAATATTGAGCTGCCGCCGCCATTGTTATTTTGCTGGGAAATATGACCCCTGCGGATAATTGTTTTTCCCGGCGTTTGTGCAGTTGTAATAATTGCGCCAAGATTACCCGGATTAACGTTTACAGGCTGGGTTAATATTGTTGTAAGCTCAATGTGCCCGCCTGTTGTTCCTATGCATCTTGATGCCTGGCTTTCTGTTTCAAGAAAGGCATTGCTGTTAAGAAATAACACATTTCCATTCAGATCTATCAGCCCTTCATTAAACCTTACTTTATTTGCAATTTGTATATCACGAAAAAGTCGCAAGGTTCCTGCTCCCTGTTTTGAAACTTCAATGATATTAAACTCAGGTTCTGTGCCACCCTCTATTGAAACATAGGCAGCGCCTGTAAATTTGAAAACCGAGCCGATTAAATGTTGTGCCCCGTTATACTCAACCCCCATATCATTTAAAACAACATAGGTATGCGTTGTGCTGTCGCAAATCCAGTATGTATTTGGCGCTACCTGCAGTTGCGCTTCAGCTTTTAATAATAAAAGAAGAAAAGTGAAAATATTACAACATGCTGTGGTGATGCTTATCTGCATACAATAAAAGATGTTTAAGTATAATTTCTGGCAGGTATAACATCTATATTGGATCAATGTTATAAAGCTATCTGTTGTTTATTGTAAAAGAAAGCAGGATTGAGAGAAGGGTAGAAAGAAATTAGGCAACGGCAAACATCCGGGCACTGAACTATTAATGATGAAGCCTGCCCACCCATCTCTATGTATGCTGCTTACAGCTCCCAAAGAATTATATATTGTTAATGAAAGGGGGCATTGGACTTTTCCGGAACAGGAGGAGAGACTGAATGGGTGGATATTAGAGAAGTTGAAAAAAGAATAGCAACATTTATTAATAATAAATTAGTCATATCGGTTCAAAACAAATTGATAAATTTTTCAATTACAATTTTCTTCTTTTCCACTATTACTCTGGCAGCTTTCTGAATTTCAATAAGCAACTCATCATCGGCCATTTTGGTATGAAGTGTAAGGTACTGTTTACCCTTCACCTTTTTTTAACCAGATGGAATTTAAAGTAATATATTGGATGACATACTACTCAATAGTGTCTTTCAACTTATTTAAATAATCTCTCACTTTTTGAATTTTAATATTAATATCATCTTCTTTGCGGGGTAGTATACCGGCATTTTCCAAAGCCAAAAAATCCTCTAAAAAAGAGCTTGTCAGTTTATTCCGGTACTTTATATAAATCTTATCCGATTCTGAAAATTGCTTATTTAACAAATAGCCCAATGCAAGGTTTGTATATAACCAATTTAAAGAGGGACCTTCTGCTTTTGGCCCGGCAAGAAGCAATCCTTTTTTAGAATACTCAATAGCTCCGTTAAAATCTTCTACAAAAAGCTTATAAAATGCCAAAGCCCCATAGTCGGTTGCAAGCGCGGAAGAATCAGATTCGTCTTTATCACTATTATTATATAAACTATATCTTAAATCCGCCAATTGCTTATAATTTGTGGTCCTGTCGGCGTAATTTTTATCTAATGAAAATTTCTTCCTGATCATATTTTTGAAATTCAGCAATTTTGTACTATCTATTTTATTATCGGTATTCAGCAAAGCTTTGTACATTTTAACAGATGATTCTAACTCGTCTTTTTGCCAGGAGTTTACAGAAAGTTCATTTGCTTCATTGTATAATTCCTGTCTTTCTTCGTGTGAGAGTTCTATTATTTGCGAATTGTTATTACTTAATATATCTGCTCTTATCTTTTCAAGAGTACTCAGTTCCGGAATGTTAATATATTTATACGCTGCTGCAAAATCAGTGAAAGTAGTATCGCCATACCATTTTAATTCCTTTATCGTAAAAGTTCTTTCCAGGTTAGTGACAGTATACATAATACTGTCCATTATAAATACCTTCTCAAACACAACCGTTCCGTTAACATTGGTAGAATTTGGACCTGATTTGAATACAGAATCGTTTTTGTTTTGAACAATAATAGAATTTTTTCCATTCGACAACACCATATTTTTCCAGTTTTCGGAAAGTACAATATCCCAATTTGTTTTTGAAGACATATATAGAGTGTTAAATGCTGAATTATTTCCGATATAACATGTCTGTACAGAGTCTGTATCTAGTTTTTTTAGTTCAACTCTATCCTTAAAGGATACAATCCGGAATTTATTGTCGCCCGTAAAGTTGGCAGCATGAATATCAGGAAGGTTGATTTTTTCAATTCTGGGTTTTTTCCCAAGGGAATCTATTAGCCAAAGTTGCCCCGCATCGCTAAATACCAACAGCCTTTTCCCGTCTGCAGAAAATATGAATTTTGAAAAATAGCCGCGACTTTCATCAACTACAATATCATCATATTTTTTTCGCCCCGTTTGAAGATCGAAAAGCCTGATCGTTTTTGAAACCGCTTCATACTTATCATCTGATGCCAGAACATTTTGTTGAGAAGAAATAGCCAGTACGTAATATTTACCTTTTAAAGTCTTTGGGATATCGTATATCTGTATTTCGTTTCCCATCGGACTAAAATTGTATATTTTTTCATTGTTAATAATGGCAAAATTGCTGCCATCGGCAAGTACCTGCATCGGGTGTTCCACGTTATTATTAATTGTACCGTTTGCTGTAATAGTATCAAAGCCGGGAACCTTAATTTCTTCCATAGTTATTAATCCGCCGCTGTTGTGCTTAAGCATGTATATAATGTGAAATGCAGGATCCTGCAACAAAAAATAGTTTTGGCGACCGGGTGAAAAAAACTTTACATCACGGTTAAAATTAAAATTTGATGCTGATTGTGGTTTATCAAATACTATACCCTTTGAGTAAAATCTTGATACTCTGGTAAAATCGAGAGCGCTCGCATTTATTACAGGATGCGGATATGTGTCGTAAGCCTTTTTTAAAATCGCCAGGGCAATATTCGGTTGATCTTTCTTAAATTTTTCAGCCGTAGCAGCGTCCTTTAAAGCTAAAAGAAACTTTTGATAACTCACAGAGTCCTTCTTATCATATTTTAATTGTAAAAGAGTAGCAATAAGCCTTGCTTTTATTTCATCACCTACTCCGTTTATTTTGAAAAAATCTTCACCGTTTAAACTATACTCATCATTTTTTCTGCTTAACTTATCGTTTGCTATCTTCAATTCATCCATTTTCTCATTAATTGCTTCATTTTTTTCCTTTTCAGCTTTTGCTATTGCCTCTTTATTTTTTATCTGTGCAGCATAAAATTGCTTCTCAGCTCTCGCTTTATTAATTTGTATTTGCGCGGCAGCATCTGCTTCGGCCTTTGCAAAGGCTGAATTTATTTTTATCTGCGCAGCAGCATTCGCCTGAGCTTTAGCCTCTGCTTCTTTTATTGTTATCTCAGCAGCAGCAGTTCTTTTCCCTTCATCAATTTTTGATTGCGCCTCTCTAATTGCACTTGCTTTGGAATTAATACTATAGGTGACAAGCCAACCCATTATTCCTAAAATGGCCAATGCAATACTCCCGTAAAAAAGCCAGTTTCGTTTTTTATTATACCGTTTGCTCTTGTGAATATAACTTAATACCTCTTGTAAATTATCTACATACCGTTCCGCCCATTTATCGTTTGGACGCTGACTTTCCTGCCATGCAAGAGCACCTTTTACATCAATACCCCGCAGGTATTCCTTTTTATCTGTTACACTCGCACATTCAGACAGCCAATACAGTTTATCGGCACTTCGCTGTTCTTTCTTCATCCAATCTCCAATTTTGCTCCATTGCCGCATAAGGCTTTCGTGCGAAATGTCAATTACACTTTCTTCTGTAATATCCTTAGATTCATCAGGGGTTAAAAAAGCACACTCATTCTTACGAAACCTGTTTACAACATTTAGGATGTCAGCATCTGTAGCACCTTCAACAACCATACATATTTCAAGAATGACTTTATATTTTTTGGGTCGCCTGATAGGTTCGTTCTCGCTATTGTATTCTGTAATGCAATTGAATAAGTATTCAGCTATTTTTTTTTCTGTGGGGTTAAGTGTATGGTATGTTTCAGTAGCGTGCTGCAAAATGGAACCATGCAGTCCACCAGCAGCTTCGTAATGTTTAAATTCAATAGCACCTGTTTTACCATCTTTAATCCAGTTTTGGTACGTGCGCATAAGGCAGTGCTGCAATACCGGAAGTTCATCCGATTTTCTGTCGGCTTCATTGGCCAATAAATCCAGCAAACCAGGGTTAATTTGCTGATTATTTAATCTTATTGGAAATTCAACTACTTCCCTCAACTGCTGCCACCTTAATCTTGGTACCAGGTACTGCGACTTATTAATCAATTCAGGTAATCCGAAAAAGTTATTGCATTGCCCAAAATAATCGGAACGCATAGTAATGATAGTATAAACAGGAAGG
>JADLCD010000161.1 GCA_020847395.1 Chitinophagaceae bacterium | reverse complement strand
TCATGAGCGGCATCTCTTCTAAAGCTGCTGGCGTTACAGAAAACAAAATCAAGTATAACGGTAAAGAACAACAGAATAAAGAGTTCTCTGACGGATCAGGATTGGAATGGTTGGACTATGGAGCAAGGGTGTATGATAACCAGATTGGAAGATGGATGGTTGTTGATCCGAAATCTGAATTAATGCGCCGTTACTCTCCTTACAATTATGCGTTTGATAACCCATTAAGATATATTGATCCCGATGGGATGCGGGCTATTAGCCCCGAAAATGGTGGTGTATTGGATGCCGGGACTCCTGATGATATTATTTATAGAAATAAAAAAGGTGAGGAGGTTCATAGAATTCCTATTTCTGGTTCAACTTCCGATATAGTACATACAGTAGATGATGGTTATTATACTGATGAAAAAGGAAGATTTTTTGCAAACGAATTAGATACTTATAATGAAACTAGAAGTATTCCTTCTGTTACTAACGGTAAACCCGTTACAAAGAAATCTGCTACGAAACCAGATGTAGCGAATAAAGAACCAGAAACAAAAAGCCCACAAGAAATACAGAAGGAAAAGATAGAAGCAGTTGCGGCTCCTTCGGGACTAGCAGCTTCTGCAGTTTCGGCTGCAGATGTGTTAACGAACGAGAAAGTAACCGGTCAGGTTCTTGAAGAAGCAGTTGGCAAAACTGCTGAAAGAGGGTTAAAATGGGCTGGCCGTGGTTTTGCAGCAGCCGATATAATCATTAGTGCAGCAAAATTTAATAATAATCAAATCACTCTTGGTCATTTAATTCTTAATATTGGAATGGACTGCATAGGCACCTATTTTCCTCCTGTAGGTCTTGCATATGGATTAATTGATGCATTTGCAGGAGATTGGTGACAAACTTCTATTTTATGAAAAAAAATATTCAGCAGAATGAATACAAGCGTTTTTTCTATCTGTTTTACTATTTAGTATCTATTTTTGGCAGAAAATTAGGGGATAAAAAAGATTATACAATTTCAGGTCTTTTTGTTATTACTATTTGTATCTCTTTTAATATAATGACAGTATTTTTTCTGCTACAGAGAAATTCAGAGGTGATTCATTTAAATAGTACAACATGTTTAATTATTGGATTTATCGTTTTTGTTTTTAATTGGCGGGTTTTTATGAAGGATGATAAAAGTCTAAAAATTATAGAGTATTATGATAATGAATTTGCGGAAAAAAAAATTAGCTATAAAAAAATTTTAATTGTGATAGTATATATTGCATTAACATTTTCCATTATTATCTATGTTGCTTATTTGAACCGCATTGGTCATGTTACAAAAGTGTTGCCGGCGGTCTGAAAGTGTTCGGCTTTAGCCGGTCACTTGATGCCGGTTATTCTTACCCCGATTGCATCGGGTATTTGAAAAATAAAAAATGAGTTGACGTATCTGTGCCATGAAAATTCAACTGCCGATGAAGGTATTTTCACCTGCATCACAAATTTAAATGTGTGATTTTTTGATGCCTGTGCGCTGTGGCGGAAACAGTTTAACATTATATGCCAGCAAAGCCAGTACCAGCAATTAAGTATTATGGGCAGCCCGCAAACAATAACCTTTCTTGGATCTTCCATGGTAAAAGCTCCGGCTAACGGTTATGTGTACATCTATGTGAGCAACGAAAGCCGCAACCCGGTGTATATCGATAACTTCCAGGTGGTACACCGGCCGGGAAGGATAATGGAGGAAACGCATTATTATCCGTTCGGACTCATCCAACAAGGGATAAGTTCTAAAGCTGCTGGCACTCTTGAAAACAAGTACAAATACAACGGTAAAGAATTACAATCAAAAGAGTTTTCTGATGGTTCAGGATTAGAATGGACTGATTACGGTGCAAGAATGTATGATAACCAAATAGGCAGATGGCATGTTGTTGACCCATTGGCTGAAAAGTATGAGTTTTGTTCTCCAAATCACTTTGCAGCAAATAATCCAATGTTATTTAGAGATAAAGATGGAAAAGAATACGATATCTCTGTTAACAATGTAACGTACTCTTATCAGCAACAAACAGTAAATGGTCAGCAAGTCTGGGGCTTCTTTGATGCAAATAATAATCAGCTTCTCAATAATAACTGGGCAAACGCTGTAACAAATTCCTTGAACACCATGCGAACGACTTTAACCGGAGAAGCCTTAACAAGATTTAACGATATGATGGCAGGTGGGAACCATTTAATTTTTGATAACACCCAGGCTGGGCAAGGTGCTGGTTTACTACAAGGAAATTTTTCAACACAGACTGTTTTCTCCACTTCTTTAACAGACCCTTCTTCAATAAGAGAGAATACTCTTGCAGAACGAACTAATGACCCACAAAATCCAGTTCAGCATTTAGATAATGGTGCATCAAATGGTTTGGCTCAATTTGGTGGAAAATTATTAGGACAAAGTTATTCTCAATGGAATGGCAACCCTCAAGGAATAACAGGTGGCGTTACTAATATGACTCCGGTTGCAGGTCTTACTAATGATAACTCACAAGGGAATGCAAATATATTAGACCATGGTAAAGTTGGTAGTGGCGCTACGGTTTATGCTTTAGGTTCAGATTATCAAAGGGCAAGAATGGAGAACGCTATTATCTCACAACAAGGAGGTAAACCCAGAATGTATTTTGTTGGTTTAGGATGGCAGCCCAATAACCCACAACCTTACCGAGACCCTGTTAATGGAACACTTGTTCATGTAGTTTATAAAATAAAGTAACTCTATGAAAAGTAAATTGATTGTTTTTGCATTTGCAATGCTTACATCTGCGCTTGTTTTTTGTCAGGGCAAACCGGCATATAAAACCTTTCCTCATGTCTCTGACAGTAAAGAATACTTTAAACTTTTATTCGGAAAAAATGGTTCAATCAATTTGCCGTATCAGGTTTTAAAAATAGATATACAAAACCATCCTTATTTTGTAATAACATCTAAAGAAGGGTTTAAAAATTATTTTAAGGAGAAATACAAGCTGTCTGATAGTGCAGCAGAAGTGAAGGAGCTTCTTTTCTTACAGAGCAATAATAAATTAACTTTTTCTGATACAGTTTTTATTCCCAAGAACATGCAGTTTGGGCGAGTAGATATTTATCATGATTCTGTTTTAGCCAAATACCGAGGACTTGATTTAATAGAGTTCTTAAATAAATATTGTCCGCTGCCCCAATTTGAGCAAAATATTCTTGCACTTGCGTACATGTATGAAAAGCGAATGCTTTACGATTGGAATAATCAACGGTTAGACTTTCACACTCAATCAGAGCTGGGGAGTAAATACAATATCCAATGGGATGATGATACAAAAACTTGGAAACTACCCCCATCTGGCGCAAGTCTTCCATAGTGTAATTCCATCTGCCGCAGCTAGATTTAAACCCATGCACTTCGGTAAAAGCCTATTTAAACATTCTACTTTTCGACGTCCTCCTGCCGTGGTGGAAACCGTTTAACTTTATATGCCAGCAAAGCCAGTACCAGCAATTAAGTGTTATGGGCAGTCCGCAAACTATAACTCTTCCCCATAATTGCATAGTGAACAATGACCTCGCCCATTGTTTAAGGCCCGGATTCCTTGCTTCCCTCTTTTTTTGTGACAATGTTGTTATAAAATCCGGAAAATGAAAAAAGCCAGAAGAAAATCTGGCTTTTTAAAATGTACTCTAACTCAGAGTTTTCATAGTTTAATAATTCTTTGGGTAGTAGTGTAATCCTCCATTTGGAGTTTAAGATAATACACTCCGGCAGGGAGAGACGGGAGCCGCAAATGAAGTTGATTTACTCCGAGGTTAATCTTTATATTTTGTTTTTGAATGGTTGATCCCCTGCTATCGGTAAGCGATAGTTGAATATTGTCGTTGCGGGTACTTTCAAATTCTACCCTTAGGTCAGTTTCAAATGGGTTCGGACGAACGGAGATCAAATGGTTTTGTTTGATATTTTCTCTTCTAAGCTTAATGATTTCGCTGTTTCTATTATGTCCATCCAGGTCCACCATTCTTAACCGGTAATATATGTATTCAGTTTGCGGTAATTTGTCGTCGGGGTATTGGTAGTATGCGGTTCCGGAGGTATTCGTAGCTGTTACTTCTGAAATGGGTTCAAAATTGTTGCCGTTTGTGCTTCTTTCCACCACATATTTGTGGAAATTAATTTCATTTTCGACCGTCCATTTAAGAAGGGCTACATTATTTTGGAGGTTGCCACTAAAATTGACCAGGGTTACGGGAATGATGCCACCCACATTTACGATAACCTGATCTGTTGCTGTATTTCCACACAGGTCAGTTATAGTGAGGGTATAATTATAAATCCCATTCACCGCGCTAAATTCCGGATTGGCATCATTGGGGTTGCTCAGGTTAGTTGCCGGCGACCATTGGTATTTATATTCTTTATTGGCAAATGCAAGTGCATCGCATCTATTGTAGGGTTCTCCAATGGATCCAATCAATTTAGTATTGCCTGAAGTTTTATTTACCTGCCATAAGCCACTCCCTCTGGCACTTGAGCTATTAATAGTGGTGGTATATCCGGTTAAATAGCATTCGTTCGTCAATGGATCTATTGCTATATCCTGCGCATAATTGGCATGAAAACCGGTGGGGCCAACGATGGTACCTGCACCGGTAGTCTTATCAATTTTTACAATATCTGAACTTATCCCTGAAGTCATTTCAATTTTGTGACCAAATAATTGTCCACTGTTATCTACGGCAAGACCTATTATATAATTTGTATTCACTTCTGTTCCTGTAATAGGCGCAATATTTGTCAGGATACTGTTTTTCCTGTTAATTTCATATAGGTAGTTAAAATAGGTAGCATTTGAACCTATGGCGAAAATTTTATCGGTGGTTGGATCATAACACATTCCTGTTAGATAGATGGAACTACTATTAGGAACTCCCACCCTAAAACTTTGTCCGGTGGCGGTATCAATTTTATACAAATCTCCGTCGTTGTATCCCAACATATAAAGCCCATAAGGCGTTACCGCAGCACCGCAAAAGAAGTCTGTAGCTGGTATATTTGATACATGAACAGAGTCAATTACCTTATACCTTCCCGAAGGCTGATTGATGTCAAAACGGTAAAAATAATTGTTGCCAAGGTCGGAGGTTAACCCTCTCATTGGGTGTAGGATACCGGTTCCCCCATGGCCTGCGGGGCCACCTCCCAGAAAAATTTTATCGCCCTGCGCAATGGTGGTGTCTGGCCCGGCATCGGCCACCAATGGTCCGTCTGGGGTTGAAATGAGCACAGCGTATTTTGAGGAGGTATCTTTGCATCCGCCAGCGGTGGTGAGCACTACATCATAATCTCCGGTCTGGTTTGCGGATATGCTGGTTCCAGAACCAACTACCGCACCATCTTTTCTCCATTGATAAGTATCTCCTGCATTAGCATTTGAAATACTTAATACGATGTTACCACCACTGCAAGCCTGCAAAGTGTAAGGCCTATCCACTTTCACACGGCAAAGTCCGGATGGATTTTGGGCTAATAAAACAGCAGATTTTGCATTTACCATTCCATAACCAATTTCGGAAGACCACAATCCGTTCGGTTGAAATTCGGTGTGGTTATATGAAAATCCCGGGACCTTTCTGGCAGATTTTTCAATAATTTCTCTTGCCTGCGATTGGGTAAAATTGGGATTAATACTTAATACTAATGCGGCAACCCCCGAAACCATCGGGCAGGCCGATGAAGTACCATTAAAGGTCAGGTTGTAATCCACATCTGGGGCATCTCCCTGTCCTGTTATACAGGTAGTAGGAATTTTTACACCGGGTGCTGAAATGTCTAACCCAGTGCCGTAATTACCACCCCACCAATATTCTCCATCGCAGGAATTTCCTGTTTTTCGTTGGTCGCACATACTCATTGCCCCTACTCCAATTGTTTCACTATATATTCCAGGAGATGCCACGCCTGCATCATTATTTCCCGTAGAAAAAACTACCATAGCCCCTTTCCCGTTTCTTCCCAGTGTGACGGCCCTAATAATAGCATCGTGCACCATGCTTGAGGGGGATCCGCCGCCCCAGGAGTTTGAAAGTACATCAGCGCCTCCGTTGTCCCAGGCCCAATCTAAGCATTGGGCCAACTGCGATTTATTACCATAATCTCCGCCTGAGTTAACCGTAACATTTACCGGAATAATTTTACATAGGGGTGCAATACCGGCAATACCTATATTATTGTTTCTTTCTGCTGCAATAATTCCCGCACAGCTTGTGCCATGGCTCAGGTCATCATAAAGCGGTGAGCCAGTGCTGGCGTTTGTTGGGGTAAGCCCAAATCCCAGGGGGTCAATATTGTTTATTAAATCGGGATGGGTTCGGTCAACGCCCTCATCAATGACTGCCACCCGAATTGTGGGGCTCCCCTGGGTTATATCCCAGGCTTCATCAAGGTCAATATCTGCGTCTACAGTACCGTTATTTTG
>JADLCD010000160.1 GCA_020847395.1 Chitinophagaceae bacterium | reverse complement strand
TGGAATGGGAATAACCCATGGGCCAAAATAAAAAATATCCACCTGCCCCTGCACTTCGGCGCTGGATCCTTTAACTGAAAACTCTCTTGTATCTGTCATAAGTTCAACATCAATGCCCATATTGCCTGAATACATTGCTCCTTTATTTTCTTTGCTGATAAATGTGAAGAGGTCATTCGTTCCATTCGCTCCTGTATTCCTATAAAAATTCTCCGTATAATTGATTCTTGTTGTAGTATCGTTTTCGGCGTAAGATGATTGAGATTTCATTTTGCCGTTCATATCGTTATTAACCACAACAAAGCCTTGTGTTTGCGCTTTAAAATCATAAGCGTATTTATTAAAAAATGAGAGCGTAGAAGCCTGGTGAAACTCTTTTACACTTGCTGCATCAAAGGGCGTATAATTATAATAAACCGGGTAATCTTTGGCTGTATAAAATTCCGTTACCTGTTTACCTATACCTGATCTTGATTTTCGGGTAGTGTCAGTATTTGTTTTTATTGAGGTAACGGTTACTTTGCCGTATCCCACAACCGGAGCTGGGAAAAATGCATCAAGAACTGGCATTTCAACAGCACCGTAAGAAGTTGGCCCCATTGGAAGATAATCTTCTACCTGTTTTATGGTTTGCCAGGGATTTTCTTCCCCGCCAATGGATGGCTCGTATGATGCAACACCGCTACTGATTGTTCTTTGCGAACCGTTAAAAATTTCGGTAGTAGTATAATCATATTTCTGACCGTAAGTTGAGGTAAACTGCCCTGTCATAACATTCCAGTTATCTTTTAGTGTTACTGAACTGACTCTGTGTCCGCCTCCATATTTAAAACCATCGGGATCGTTTAGCCTTACGAAACATTTTGAAAGATCCGTGTGCATCGCTTTCCCGTCTTTTCTGAAGGCGTTTACCGGATCAGTAAAAGCATCACGCAAACTAACAAGCATGCCTTCTAACATATCACCAACTTTTTTTAAATCTGATCCATCTGAAACATCGTATCCTTTAAATGCCTGACCGGGAAGCTGCTGCCTTAAATATTCAAGTGTGGTAATAGATAGCGGGCTTTTACCACCAAGACGTTTCATTTTTATCCAGATAATATCAGTTTGACCCGAAACAAGTCCGTAGTCTGTACCGGCTACGTTTCCGAAGCCGGCGTAGCAGGGAATGTATTCGGGACCTTTAGGCATCAGCACCCAAATCTTGAAAGCAAGCTGGGATATACCCAGCAGGTATTTATTGTATACATCTGTTGCATTGGAACATGCTGATGGCACTTTTATAAATACATAGTCATGTTCTGTTGTTGCCGGATAGATTAGCGGATACAACCTGTCGCTGGAGGAGGTGTAGGAATTGTTAGGGCCAAAACCCACTACAGGCATCATGATTGCGGCTCTTTTGTCTTGTACAAAAGCATAATCATCACTTTCATAATTTACTTCTATTTGCCCGCCGGCTGGCAATACAATCTTTTTGAGCATCCATGCACTTGCATTTTTATCAATGGTACTCTTATCTCCCACTGACTGTAAACTGTAGGGATAGTCACTGTTTTTTAACCCGCCTGGGTTTTGTGAGCGTGGCTTATACGTTCCCCATCTATCCGTTGCAGCAAATGCATAATCTGGATTGCCATCATTATCTTCTCCGGATACGTACGAAAATTTGTATTTGTTTTTAAACGCCTTTGTTTTTCCGTTATAGGTAAAATAGATACTTTGGAGCGTAAGTTTTCCTTTATTGCCACTAGTACTCTCACGATTATCAGGAGTAGATTGGCATAGCTGATAGTTGTATGTAAAATGAACAGTTTTTATAGGTTTAGCTTTTGCCATTTTGTTTTTCTTTAAATCAGCTTTGCTGAACAAGGCTATGCTGTCAAGCTTTTTTATGAAGTCATCACTGCTGTTTACCCCGCCAAACTCACCGCTAGCGCCCTTGCCATCCAGGCGGGCAGAAACATAAAACAGCGCAATCATTGTTTTTGATTCCACTGACTGCAAATACCATGATTCACGCTCGCCATAGGAAATGATTCCCTTATCGTCCTTTTTCTCAGACCTGTTACCTGGATTGAAATTTGCTGAATCATTTAAACTAAGCGGTGTGCGCCATTTATAGTTTATGGCACCACCCGATTTAATCCGTGAGTAATTGAATTTAACCGCATCACCCAAATCATCTTCAGTAATTCCGTTACCTGTAACATCTACATAATCTGGAGAAAGTATGCCAGACAAGAGAAAAGAGTGTGCATACGCAGGCGTAATGGTACTCTGCACATAGCCATCTCTTGTTTTATTATTCTCCTGTACCAACGGTGAGTTTGCCGAACGTTGATTAGTGCCCACTTTTATCTTGTCTGGGATTTCTGTATAATCATCGTCAACAGAAAAAGTAAAATCCTTTTGGGCTAAATTATACACGGGCACACCATATATGTAACGCTTGCCATTATTTTCAGTAACATTTATTTGCGAGATATGATGAGATTTTCTTATCACCCCATCTACCCTCGCAATATTCTCATAAATCAAAGTGTCTGTAGCGGCATCCAGGAATGTTTGGTTATTATAGCTCTTTATGTATTTGTCCAATCCGGCAAGGGATGCTTCCTCAGCCGTTAGAAAGTTTGTTACCTGTGTACGTTTGTTGCGTGTAGGAATTACTGCATTTGTGCTTAACTCAATATAATTAGTACCCGGTTTACCTATCTTACTAAATGATTCTAACCGGGGTTCAATAGTGGGAGACTGCCCCGTTCCACCGAGTACAAACCTAACCAGGTCAATTCCTCCTACCTGGTTAAACCGATCAGGATCAATTACGGAAGTTTCTCCGGGATTACGGAAGTATACATTTTCAAATGTGCCATTTGCTTTTGTGAATGGAATGCTATTGCGTAATTTATTTCCTTTGTTCCACTCCCCAATTGTTGAAGGTGTCTTTACCTGGTTAAAATTTCCGCCATAATGTCCCGGGGGATCCACATCTCCTCCAATACCAAAACTTTTTTCTTTTGAAATAGTGATATTGTCTCTTACGTATCCGAGATCATTCCTGTAAGCCCTGATACTGCCTCCGGTTCCTTCTCCCTGTATGGAAAAAACATCATAACTATATTGCGGCACTGAAATAACAGGAGTATTTGGTGTTACTTCCCTGTCATTATACCTTGTAAAATCCATTACATGGTTTGGATTATTCACTGCATTTTGATAATACAAGTACCCAACCATCGGTTTTTTAAGCATTGTATCTTCTGCCACTACTTCCGATTTTTGCCCATATACCTCTGCTTCCACATCCACTGCCGCACCGTAGCTTCCTAATCCCAATTGAAAATGACCTGACCATGCTGAATTGGTTAAAGGCATACGCATAGCAGGAATATAGCTTGGCTTGGTAAAGGTTATTGAGGTGGAATAAATACTCTGGTTGATTGCTCCGCCGCGGATGTATTTGTACTTCTGTTCCTCACCATTTGATTTTTTCTTTGTGCCTTCCTTTTCCTTAGTTGAGCTGAACGAAAATTGTTCACTGATCTGCAATGCTTTAATGCCGCTGCGGGAGTTATAACCGGTTGAAAGTCCAATCCCAAATGTTGTCCTATTGTCTTGTCCTTTTGAATTGGCAAGTAATGAGACACCCCCTGAAAATGATGTACCGCTCCTTGAATTAATATCAATACCTATACTCGGTTTTAAACCGGCAGAAAATTTTTCACTTCCCGCTGATTTTCCCATATTAAGTGAAGCATTTCCCCTCACTGATAAATCCAGAGATGGGCCCAGATAGTTATTAAAAGCTACTCCAATGTTTGCTTCAACAGATGCTTTTGCTCCCAGATATTCAAAATCTGCTCCAACACCAAGCCCCCATGTATTATTGGGCTTCATTACCTGAACCTGTTTTAGTGTATCGTTTCCATTAAAATCATCCGGAACGCCACGTGTATTCCTGTTTATGTTTCCGGGGTTAATGTTCCAGCCAAGACCGCACCAACTTGCTTCCTGGTCGGGGTTAACATCACCTGTATAGTATATATTCACCGGGTAGTCCCCAACACTCAGCAATGGTATATTATAATTAAAATCACCTGTGAACAGGTTTACCAGTTTGTCGGAACTCACCGATTGAAAAGAAGCCATTTCTGGTTGGGTGGGGCCGCCAATAAATTGTTTTTTGTTGGAAAGGGTTGCTATCCTGTCTATATTTTTATGGTTGTTGGAGATATTTCCTTGCTCCCGGTTCAGGTGTGGCTTTTCTGTGCCATCATTTTTATGTTTCGCCGGCTTAAATGGAATATTGTTGGAAAAATTTCCATAAGATTCTCTTGATGCAAATAGATGCGCATGATATACTGCACCTCTTACAGACAATACAATGGAGGAGTAAAATACTACTGAAAAAAAGCAGGCTATTTTCTTGCTATGACTAAGCGCTAATTGTAATATCATGGTACTGGTGTAAAGTGGATGGTTGTTTAGTTTGACATTCTGAATGAAGCCCTATGTATGGTTGTTTGCAAGTCCGTAATCTCTATGAAATAGGTCGTCTCTTTGGCAAATGCATTATCCAGGCGAAATACCAGGAAGTTGTTTCCGTAGTCTATCATCTTCTTGATTTCCTTTACTGTTTCTCCACGGCCATTCAGAAACCTGATGAGGGTTTCATGGGATTTATCGTAGGAGTAATATTTTATACCAAGAATATTATCAGGGATAACTCCTGTACTGATATTGGGGTTATTTCCTTTTAGTTCTATGTATGCATTTCTGGCTGGTGTTAATTTATCTTGCTTTTCTTTCGTGATTCGAAAAGTCCATACATCGCTTTGAGCAGCGAAATTCTCGCCGTTTTTTGCTATAATTCTCCACGCATACACCTTTCCTGTGTCAAGGCTTTTCCAGGAAGACGGATAATTATTTGCAACAGTATTTAACCTCCTTGCATTGTAGATGGGTATGTTTTCCTGAATAGCAGCTCCGGCGGTTTGATCACTTCTAACTTCGGTTACCAGCAACTCGTAATTAAGATCTGAAAACAATGTAAGCGGCGCAGGTGGCAACCAGCTAAATTGGGGATAAGGGTTTTGAAGGCTCGCTGAATCCTGAGGCATGGTAAGTTGTGGCGGACTCAGTGGCTGTACTTCTATACTTATACAATTTTCTGCCAAGACTTCCTCGGTTTCTTTTTCTATAGTATAAGCAGCGTAACAAACCCTGTAATTACCAACAGGAAGAAATGCATCCGCTAAACGATTGAATCCGGCTGAAACATATGTATAGTCAATTGGAGAAACATCAGCAATTCTTATCAATTTTACACCTTTTGCTACGGAGATGGATCGACTGAATGCTGTTAGTAGTGGTTGATTGTCATTTATATCAACAATGGTAATGCCGATTGTTACATTAATGGTGTTATTACCTGAATTGATAAGAGACAGGTTCCAAAGTTGTGTTTTCTGCACTATGCCCGGCGGCGGCTCCTGCACCGAAATGCTAACCTGCGCATTTAAATGCACAAATGGTAAAAGCAGAAAGACCAGAGAAATGAATACTTTGTACATATGTCGTGTTTAAAATGTTTTATAAAAAATCAGCCTGCCGGTTTTATTATCGGCGAGTTGTTTATTGACGCCCGGAATAAATCCTTTATCTGCCATGAACTGTATATCACCAACCTTTGGAATAGAAAGAGAAATATTTCCGCTATACCCCCATTGCATATTTGTCAGCAAGCTGTAATCAATCATTTTTAACCCTGCCCCAACCGATATCATTTTATTTATAGCGACCAGTAGTGAGTTTTCCAGCATGCGGAGTTTGTATTCATTTCCTGTACTAAGTGAACCATTGACCAATACGGAAAAGCGGCTGAAGTTCAGGCTTTGGCTAAGCAGGATATTCTTTGAATTGTAGTAAACAAACCCTGAGTCAATAGCTTCGTTATAGAACCTGCTATAAACGGCATAGCTGGTGAGTTGTACCTGCTGCAATTTGTAGGAATGTCCAATGCTTCCTGTTAGCGTATAGTACCTGCTTTCTGAATAATAATCGTCCGCAGTTTTAGTTAACTGGTATGCCGGGAAATAACCCAAAGAAACAACCGGGTATTTTTTTATATGAAGGTTAGCTTGAATGCTCGTAAGCAAAGAAGAGCTCTTATAAGATGTTGCCACAAATGGATTAGAATAATTATTTTTCTGAACTGTAGATATTATGGTGAGTTGTTTTTTAAAGAAAGCCTGTTCCAGTCTAGCCATCCATCTTAATTGCGCCGCACCGGTAGTAAAAGTGCTGAAGGATTGAAAGTTTGCCCCAATATATGCCACGTATCCGTTAAATCGGGTAAGCGTTTTGGGAAAGTAGGAATTCAAACGCATTGAATATGCTTCATTGCGCCTGCTATTCATCTTGCCTATAGAACTCATCCATGTTTTTTTACCGATACTGTCAAGGCTATAAGAAGGAATAGTAGATTTTGCAATCTCTCCAACAACTGTGATGTTTTTGTTTAACTTGTATAACCCTTCTATAGTTATACCTGCAAGGTGATAACCTGGTATAGAATTATTGGGCTGGGTAGAGACAGAAGCATTATATAACTGGCGCTTTCCGGTATAATACGTGAGAAAGATGTGGTTGCCACTTTTAGTACCTTTTCCAAATCTTACAAGCGCTACATACTGGTTGGACCTTGTGTGATTTGGTACTATATAATCCCTGAACCTGTAATCAACCTTACCTGCTGCGATTGCATAATAATACCCGGTATTGTATTCCGCCTGAATACCTGTGATGCTGATATTTTTAACTGATAATTCAGAGTAGTCTGCAATGCTTCTGCCAATATTAAATGATTGGATACCCGATAATGTTTTATATCCTTTTGGAAGAATAGTGTCGGGAAGATTTAATCTATCAATAAGTTTATTGATATCTTTTTCGTTTTCTATTTGCCGATTAAAATCTGCAATATTTTGCTCGCTTATTGATTTCGCTTTCCTGTATTGACTTTCAAGTTTTTGTAATTCACGCTCAAGACTGTCGAGCTTTTCCTTTTTCTTCTCCAAACTGTCTTTATAGTAAGTGTATTTTTCAGTTAATGAATCAATTTTCGTTTTTAAGCTATCTCCTGATTTTGAAAGCCTATTTGTGAGTTTATTCTCAAGTAAAGCGCTTGCCGAATCAATTACGGCATCTTTCAAATCGTTTAAATCAGGGGCAATGAGTTGGTGCTTTTTACTATAAAATTCTTTTTCCCTATCCTCAACAATTTTTTGTTTTAGATCTGGATTTTCCAGCGATTGCCGCAGGGATGCAATCGCTGCTTTTTTCGACTCAATCAATGAACTTATTGAATCCAGGTTGGTAACTTTCTTAGCTAACCACTGTTTTGCAGCTTCCAATAATTGTTGTTTTGCGATTCTTTTGAAGTCAGCCGGATTGAAACGGAGATTAAAATCTGTATAATTTCTAAAAAGGGGAGTATTACTAAACCTGGAAGTTACATATAGCTTAAGCGGATATTTATCTTTGTATAATATATCTATCCGTGTTTGAAGTGTGTGCTGGTATACGTCCTTTTCCGCATAAGGAGTATCTATTCTTGAACGATAGTTCACATCATATAATATATTACCGTTGATCTTAAGCAAAGGCTTATGGTTAGCAGCAGGAGCAATAATAGGTTTTATGCCCTCTACAGATTTCAACTCTGCATTTTCCTCGGGTAATACAATATATATAACACCAAATAATTTGGTTGACCGTTGTATCAGTATAACCTCCTTGCGTTTTATTGTAGGAAGGGTGTCAGAAAATATTTCAATTGGTAATAAATCATTGCTTAAATACTGAAACGAAGTACTGTTAACCTCGTTAGGCGGTACCGAGGATTTTGCGAATAAAACGCAACATATAAGAGGCAAGGTTAACAGCTTTCTCATTGCAGTTTAAGGCTTAAACACTACTCTATTGCCAATATGAATTCTTTTGAGTGAGGTTTACAACACACAAAGAAGCCATGGTTCCTGTTTTAAACAGTCACTCTTAGTTGGAATAAATTGTTTTTTCTATTGGGATTTATCAGGTTTTCAATCTCACAGTTTTTAGGAGCATCACTTGCTTTAATAAGTGACCTTGTTGAATAAAATTAATAACTTTGATATGTTTTCGACAAGATGTTAACCGTATACTATTTATGGGTTTCCGTATTTTTTTTTAGACACTCTTTGCCATATGCCTTATCATGATAAAACACGTTCAATAAAAATTGCTATTGCCGATGATCACAGTTTGGTTAGGCAGGCGTTTAGAGATCATCTAAACAAATACCCGGAATTTGAAGTTCTCGTTGAAACTGAGGATGGCGGAAAGCTATTAAGAATTTTGCAGAACGGGAATATACAGATAGATGTACTGTTACTTGATATCTTCTCGCCCAAAATGGATGGTCGAGAAACATTAAAAATCATCTCAAAATATTATCCTGGTATTCATGTTCTGATCTTGTCTGCATCTACAGATCAGAAAATCATTAGTGCTACACTTGAATTAGGCGCATTGGGATTTGTTTCGAAAACTGCCGAACCAGAGGAGTTGTACGAAGCTATTCTATCTGTTGCAGAGGGCAAAGTATTTAAAAACAAGTTTTATCATTTACATCATAATAGCACTTTTACTCCAATAGAAATAAGAGTTTTGGAATTAATATGGATGGAAAAAACCAATGAAGAGATTGCCCGTGTTTTGCATATGAGCGTTAGCGCTATAGAAAAAATCAAGCATCAATTGAAAGAAAAGACGGGGTCTAAATCAACTGTCGGAATAATAAAGTATGCTCTCGAAAGAAGAATTATTAATCCGGATCAATATTGATTGATATTTTAATATTTAGGGAAAGTAATCTGCAAATCGAAGGTGAGGTGATACATGTAATTGTAAAACGCTGTTATGACCTGTAACAGCTTTAGCGCAGTCTTACGCCAACATAAAAAGAAAATTTACCTGTACCCGCGCCCGCTCGCCCTGATGAAATATCTGCTCCGTCAGGACAAAATAACAGATCGCAGGTGAGGAAAAATGAAGAGGAAAAAATATTTCCTGGAGGAAGAAACTTTAGATAAGGACGGAATTGTGCGTGCAAAACGTTGCACAAAAGTTAATATAGTGAATCTTATTGAGGGAATGAAAGAGTCGAACAAAGTGATTTTATGGACTACTACCACCCAATTTTAATGAAAGGTTGATTGGCACTAAATAATTCTATTCTGAAAAAAGTAATTATCTTATTAAAATTTTGAGATAACGTACGATATAATAGAAATAACTATGGAAAGTATAATAATGGCGTAAAAAGAACATAATATGACTGCTATAACAACAATTATCCTTTCATTTTTTTTATTCTTACAATGTCTTTTGAACTTAAGGGTTTACTTGAACTGATGGCATCTTGATAGTTTTGGGCTTCTTTAGTTTGATTACGCTTTACTAAAATTAATTTTAATAAAATGCCTCCTAATGAGATCGCTATTACCAGAAATAATGTTCCAATTGATTCACCATTCAGTGTTCCCTGAATTATTGATTTAAAAATTTCAAAAAAGTCTTTTTCCATTTTGCAAAATTTGGCATTAAACCATTCTTTCCTCGCAGAGTTTCATGCTTTTTTTCCCTGCCCAGAGTGAGTTTCTCCGAAGCGTCTCAATGCGGGGCTATGTATGTTGGCTGGACTCTGCGGTAGGCGGAGAATCAAAGTTTGTAATTAAAACTCCTGCTGTGTAAAGATGATGTAGATTTGATAAGGCAGAGACGACAATAATGACTCGCAGAGTCCAGCTCACGCACAAAAGGCTTGGCGTTGAGACTCTGCGGAGAATTAAAAGGTTCACTTTCGTAAGCCTTTATAACTGATTGATTCAGCGTGCCCCGGACTCCGATATGAATCGGAGTACGACCGTTGCGGGTCACTCCGATTTAAATCGGAGCGTATCTACCAATTCCTATTCAAAAGCCATTCAATATACTTTCTGCTCTTTTGTTTCTTGATACGTGCTTCTTCTTTTCGGGCTTCTGTTTCTGTTTCAAAAGATTTAGAACCACGGAGGGTATAAGGCCTGCAATTTCGAGTTGCGGTTACCATTCCGGAATTGTGGCGTTGAAGTCTTGCTTGTATATCGGCACAATAGCCGATGTAATATCTATCGCATTTTTGTGAGTAGAGGATGTATACGTAATACATAGGCAGCAATAAAAAAGCCAATCGCAAACTACGATTGGCTTGGATGTGTGCCCCGGAACGGAGTTGAACCGTTACTCGCGTTGCGGCGAACAGGATTTTAAGTCCTGCGTGTCTACCAATTCCACCACCGGGGCAATAAATTATAAAAGAACTTTTTGTTGAACCCGTTTGGTCTTGCTGGTCACTCCGATTTAAATCGGAGCGTGTCTACCAACCTGCCTACCGGCAGGCAGGTTCCACCACCGGGGCAATAAATTTTGCTGAATAGTATTACTACTGTACAAGTGTGCGACGCAACAACAGGTGATAGTAGTACAACAGCTAAGGTCAAAAAAAATCCCCTCGCACTACGAGAGGATTACTGAGCGGAAGACCGGGCTCGAACCGGCCACCCCGACCTTGGCAAGGTCGTGCTCTACCAAATGAGCTACTTCCGCATAGTTTATTTTTAAAGAACTTTTCCTTTCCCTTGGCAGGATAGCCTTGGAAGGGGCTGCAAAATTAAGGATTGATTTTAAACAGCAAAATTTTTCTGGATAATTCCCTGCCTTATTTGTATTTAGGCGTATAAAGTGTGTTTTCAGGAACTACCACTTTGGGTTTGCCTTTATAACGATGCTTGTATAAACCCCAGCTACTGCCAATTAAAAAAGCTACTATGCCTACAACCTGCATATAAAATAAAAAACGAGATGATTTAACCCAACTCCAGGCAAAATCTTTTTTATTACTTTCTGTGATTTCTTGTTGCATGTATTTGCGTTTGCTGTGCAAAAATAACAGTTACGTCACAAACATTCATGCTTTATTATCAATTATTTCGGAAAATTTTTTCCTGCCCTTTGCAAAATACTGCCATACTATACTGCCTTTATATACGCCCTGCGGTATGCCTGCTTTACAAGAAGGGAAATATTGCTTTTGTTTTTTGCTGAATACCCATTTATAAAATGACATATGTGCTTTAAACACTGGTGGCAGGTAACTGGTATCGCCGGAAGATAATTTTTCCAGTACACTTATGCCGTCTAAAATCAACCTGAACGGAAGCTTCCACAACCGTTCAAAAAAAGGATAATTCTTATACATCATAATCAGGTTGTTGCGGTAATTGAGAAATATTTTACGGGGATTACCTTGTGGTAAAGTGCCGCCGCCAACATGATATACTACCGATGAAGGACAAGCCATAATTTTATACCCTGACAATTGTATGCGCCAGCACATATCAATTTCTTCCTGGTGGGCAAAAAACAATTCGTCCATACCATTTATTGCATGGTATATTGCCGCCCTGATGAATAACGCGCAACCGCTTGCCCAGAAAATGGGTTCAACAGTATCATATTGTCCCTGGTCTTCTTCACAATCGTTAAATAACCTGCCGCGACAAAAAGCATAGCCATAAGCATCTATCCAGCCACCGGCAGCGCCGGCATATTCAAAAGTTTTTTTATCGTTATAAGAAAGTATTTTGGGCTGACAGGCAGCAACCGTATCGTCTTTCTCCATCAGCTCAATTACAGGTTCAATCCAACCTGGCGTTACCTCCACATCTGAATTAAGCAATACATAATATTTGGCATCTACCTGTTTTAAAGCAGTATTATACCCTTTGGCAAACCCCTCGTTTGATGAGTTGTGTATTTGTGTTATAGAGGGATAATATTGATTGAGAAATGCAATAGAATCATCTGTTGACGCATTATCTGCCACAATAATTTTGGCAGCGGGATATGTTGTTTGCATAACAGATGGAAGAAATTTTTCCAAAAACCTTTTGCCGTTCCAATTTAAAATAACTACAGCTACCGTTGGTAATTGACTCAATGCTAAAGAATTATTTTTCAAAAATAACGGATGCATTGTTACCGTTTCCCTATTTTTAAAATATGTTTGGTATGGTTACTACACAACACAAGGAATTTACTACCCCGGTATGCAAAATGTTTTAGGCTCATTTCAGCGTTTTTTGAACTGGCGTACGGCATTAACGTCGATAGCAGTAATTATTGTTATTGCTACCATTTTTTATTCACGCTACCTTGCTGATAAAATTGCAAAGGAAGAAAGACTAAGAGTGGAAACCTGGGTTGAAGCAGGTAAATTTCTTATCAATTCACCGCAGGATATTGATACCAAACTTGTTTCTGCCATTATTACCAATAACGATGATATACCCATTATTCGCATGGCAGAGGAGGGGCAAAAAATAATAGAGTATATTAATCTTGATTCCAATAAAATAAAAGCAAACCCTGATTATCTTAACAAAAAGCTGAAACAATTTAAAAGTCAGCATAACCCTATAATATATACCGACCCATTGAATGGTAAGAAGGATTTGTATTATTATGGTGAGTCGAAATTATTGCAGGAAGTGAGGTATTACCCGCTTGTTCAATTGCTGATTGTTGCCCTGTTTATTATAATTACGCTGTATGCTATTAATACCCGAAATAAATCTATGCAAAATCAATTGTGGGCAGGTATGGCAAAAGAAACGGCTCACCAATTGGGTACGCCTGTTACTTCATTAAAAGGCTGGGTGGAAATGCTGCGCGAAACACCGGGCAGTGAGCAAATTGCTGTTGAACTGGCAAAGGATGTAGACAGGTTGCAACTCGTATCTGACCGGTTCAGTAAAATAGGCAGCACACCTACTATGGAAGAAAAAGACCTTTTGCTGCAGATTAGCAATATGGTAGATTATATAAAACGCCGTGCTCCTGAAAAAGTGCAATTCGAAATCAATACGCATGATAACACAACAATGCCTGTAAAAATTTCTGCTTCACTGTTTGATTGGGTGATAGAAAACCTGTTAAAAAATGCATTGGATGCCATGGGAGGAAAAGGAAAAATTACTGTTGATATAACAAAAACGCAGAACGAAATTTTTATTGATGTTACGGATACCGGAAAAGGTATTACCGCATCGAATATCAATAAATTATTCAAGCCGGGTTTTACAACAAAAAAAAGAGGCTGGGGGCTTGGACTAACATTATCAAAACGCGTGATTGAACAATACCACGGCGGACAATTGTTTGTAAAACATTCGGAAGTTGGTAAAGGAACTACGTTTAGAATAGTGCTGAATAATGGGTAGCTGATAACTGTGCGGTCTCAGCTATCAGCCGTCAGTTTTAAGGGATTGTTACTTACACCCGGAGTGAGGACAAACGCAATAAAAAGCGGCAATTATATATACAACCTTGAAACCGCGAAGCTTGCTAAGTATATAGCAGAACCAATGATTCCCTTTGTGGTTCTTTGTATAAATCTTTGTGTCACTTTGTGGTAAAAAATTTGAAATGTACTTCGCAGCACGGCGTAATATTATATTATTAAAATGAAAAATGCTAACTTTAAAAAAATCTATGAATATGGGATTAGTATATGCAGAAATAGAACTTATAAATGGTGATGATTTGGCAATGGTGCGCCGTAAACTGATGGATGAAGATGATGTAAAGCGGATGACGGTATCTGCACTGGTGGATACCGGTTCTATCATGTTGTGCATAAATGAAAACATCCAGGAACAACTGCAATTGCCGGTAGTTGAAACCAGGAAGGCACAAATGGCTAATGGCGCAATTGTTGAATATGAGGTGGTGGCGCCGGTAGAATTGAGATTTAAAAACAGGAGAACCAGTTGCCAGGCAATTGTATTACCCGGAAATGCTGAAGTATTGCTTGGCGCTATCCCTTTGGAAGATATGGACGTGCTTATTCATCCTCAACGGCAGGAACTGATTGTTAACCCGGATCATCCATATTTTGCACAGATGAAAATAAAGTGAATTTGAATAATAGATTTGATGCAAATACGCAGATATGATTTACAAAACATACTGCACTACTATCCCGTATTTGCGACAACCGCTTACGAAAACATTTCTTTCACTCTTTCAAAAAAACTCTTATCGCCTTTTGCCGGTTGTGGTTTAAAGTTTGGAGATTGATGTAATTTTTCAAGCATTTCTTTTTCTTCACTGCTTACATTCTGGGGCGTCCACACGTTTACATGAATCATCTGGTCGCCGCGTTCGTAAGAATTGATGGCAGGAAACCCCTTTCCTTTTAACCTGAATATTTTACCGCTTTGTGTGCCAGGTGGTATTTTAATTTTTGCCTTACCATCTATTGTTGGCACTTCTGCCTGTGTTCCAAATACCGCATCAGTAAAAGATATATGGAGATCGTAAACTACGTTTAGCCCTTCCCGTTGTAATTCTGCATGTGCTTCTTCCTCAACAAGAATAATTAAATCGCCCGGCGCTCCTCCTCTTTCACCGGCATTACCTTTACCACTCATACTGAGCTGCATACCTTCCTGAACGCCTGCCGGTATTTCTATATTAACTGTTTCTTCGCCGTATACCCGTCCTTCACCTTTACAGCTTGTGCATTTATTGGTAATGGTTGTTCCTTCACCATTACAAGCAGTGCAGGTGGTAACTGTTTGCATCTGACCCAAAAAAGTATTGGTTACTTTGCGCACCTGCCCGCTGCCTCCGCAGGTTGAACAGGTTTGCATAGAACCCTTATCTTTTGCACCGCTTCCGCTACAGGTATTACAGTTTACATATTTTTTTACCTTGATGTTTTTGGTGGCGCCATTGGCAATCTCCTCATAGTTGAGTTTGATTTTTACACGGAGATTACTACCTTTTGTACCACGATGCCTTCCGCCGCCACCGCTTCTTCCACCACCAAAAAAGCTACCAAAAATATCATCGCCAAAAACATCACCAAACTGGCTGAATATATCATCCATATTCATGCCGGCACCGCCGCCAAAGCCTCCGCGGTTATTACCCACACCTGCATGACCAAAACGATCATACTGTGCTTTTTTATTTGAATCGCTTAATACTTCGTATGCTTCTGCTGCTTCTTTAAATTTTTCTTCTGCTGCTTTATCGCCGGGGTTACGATCGGGGTGATGCTGCATGGCAACTTTCCTGTAAGCTTTCTTGATTTCATCTGCGGAAGCGCTTTTGGAAATGCCGAGTATCTCGTAATAATCTCTTTTCATAAATGTACTTATAGTAATTTGAAAATTTGTGATTTAAAAATCTCAGGATTGAACAATTTTCAAATTTTTTCTGCCTGCCGGTAGGCAAGAAATGCTCTTATTTCAAATTATTGTCCCACCACTACTTTAGCAAAACGGATAATCTTATCATTGAGTAAATATCCTTTAACCACTTCATCCACTACTTTGCCTTTCAATTTTGGATCAGCTACCGGCATCTGTGTAATCGCTTCTTCTTTATCAGGATCAAAATCCTCTCCTTTTACATCCATTGATTTTAGTCCGCGGGCCTGCAAAACAGAACGAAGCTTATTAAAAACCAATTGCACACCTTCTGTTACGGCATCCTTCTGACCACTGTCCTGTATTTGTTTTTCAGCCCTGTCGCAATCATCCAATACATCAAGCAAAGAAATAATTACCTCCTTGCCGGCAGTTTGCATAACGTCTATCCGTTCTTTCGCGCTTCTGCGTTTAAAATTGTCGAACTCAGCATATAAACGGAGATATTTTTCTTTTTGTTCAGCCAGCCCCTGCTGCAACTTTTCTGTAGTTTCATCTGCCACATCCTCAGGAAATCTTTCATTATCTGCCACATTCGCGTCAGCTTTCATATCAGCATCTGCTTCCTGTGCTATATTTTCTTGATTATCAGCATCTTTTTTTAAAAAATCTTTCATAATTCATCGATTATTATTGAAGCTACTTAAATAAACAACAAGTTTGCCAATGTAGGAGACAGGTCAAAATGGCGGGTAAAGCCCATGTAAATAACAATATAGGTTACCTATTATTTAGCTCTTTTTGTGTAATAAAACAGATACATTAAAGCTAAAAAATTATTATAAACTGTTGATAATATTTATCTGAACGTCACGTTTTTACAACATTTAACCTGTTACTTTGCAAAAAAAATTAATAACCGATTACAACCACTCTATGCACTTTGCTACTATCCGTGTGCTAACTCTTGCGCCATCACGCTTTTTTAGCATTTCTGTACTATTGATTTTGCTTACCGGTTTTTCAAGTTGCGGTCAGTCTTTTTCAGAAGAAAAAAAGGGTAATGCAGATACTACTGATAAAAAAGATGTTGCTGTTTCGGCACAGGAAGCAGTTAAATCCGCTGCTGTACTTGATACAGCACTGTATAATCAAAAAAATATTCAGTTGGCCAACGGGGATAGTTCAGGCTTATGGCCGGTGCAGGCACCTTATCCATTGCCCGGCGCTATACTGCCGTTTAAGCGTGTAGTTTCCTATTACGGTAATTTATATTCAAAGCGGATGGGTATTCTTGGCGAGCTTCCACGCGCTGAAATGCTTGCGAAGTTAAAAGAAGAAATAAAGAAATGGGAGGCGGCTGATTCAACTACTGAAGTAATACCGGCTTTACATTATATAGCGGTAACCGCGCAGGGTAGTTCTGGCAAAGATGGTAAATACCGCTTGCGTATGCCTTTTCACCAGGTAGATTCTGTATTGAGCATGTCTAAAGAAATTGGCGCGCTTACTTTTATTGATATACAGGTGGCCCACAGCACGCTGCAACAAGAAGTTCCTTTACTCGAAAAATATCTTATGCGCCCTGATGTACATTTCGGTATAGATCCCGAGTTTTCCATGAAAACAGGCGCCCGCCCCGGAACAGTAATCGGAACATTTAATGCAGATGACATCAATTATGTGACCGGTTATCTTGCTGATCTTGTAAAAAAATATAATCTTCCTCCCAAAATATTGATCGTGCATCGCTTTACACAGGGAATGATGACAGGGTATAAGCAAATTAAAACAAGACCGGAAGTACAGATAGTAATAGATATGGATGGCTGGGGATTACAGGCTCGTAAAATCAATACTTATCGGCAATATGTTTACAAAGAGCCGGTTCAGTTTACAGGCTTTAAAATATTTTACAAAAATGATTTTCGTGAAAAAGGCAGCCGCACTATGACACCCGAAGAAGTATTGAATTTAAAACCCCGGCCGATTTACATACAGTATCAATAAGCAGCTTAATTTAAACATATACAGGGCATCAGGAAATGTTTATTTTCAGGATTGCCCTGTTCATCAAAGTGCAACAGCTTGTTATTGCTTATACATCTGTTAAAATAATATTGTTTTAACCGCTTTCAGTTGATCAATTGTAATCAACCATATATAATATGTACTTTCGCGGCTTAAAATTATTTTCATGCATAAATTGATGGTAAGCGCAGTATTACTGGCTGCATTAGCTTCCTGCGGTAACAATAAAAACGCCGATAAATTTACAAAAGCCCCGGCTGGTGATTCCAGCTATATTGTAAAAGGGAAAATAACCGGGCTTGATAGCGGTTGGGTTTTTCTGTATAATGTGCAGAAGCAGGCTGAAAAGCCAGATTCTGTGAAACTGGATAAAGGCAATTTTGAGTTTAAAGGATTTGCTGCTGAACCACAGTTTGCCGTATTTGGCATTTTAGGTCGTGAAGATGGAAGACAATCTCCACTATATGTATTTCTTGAACCAGGCACTATAACCATCCAGGCTTCTGTTGATTCTGTAGGAAAAGGTAAAGTAAATGGCGGTACAAGCCAGCAGGAATTGGAAAAATTTGTAGCTTCTTTAAAGCCGCTTGAAGAAAAGCAAAAGAAATTAATGGCAGATTATCAGCAGGCTGTTGCAACTGGCAATGCAGAGAAAGTAGGTGAAATTCAAAAAAATTATGAAGCGCTTGGAGAAGAAAACAAAGCGCTTGTTGTAAAATTTGTGAAAGAAAATCCTGCTTCATATGTAAGCGTGTTGCAGTTAGCGCAAACATTTGCTTATGATGCAGACCCCAAAGAACTTGAACCATTATATACTGGTCTTGATGAAAAAATAAAAAACTCTCATTTGGGAAAACAAGTTAAAGAGGTATTGGAATCAGCAAAGAAAACTGCCATTGGGGGCATTGCGCCTGAATTTACATTAACAGATGTTTCAGGTAAACAAATATCGCTTTCTTCATTTAAAGGAAAATATACTTTAATTGATTTTTGGGCAAGCTGGTGCAGGCCATGCCGCCAGGAAAATCCTTTGGTAGTTAAAGCTTATAATATGTACAAAGCAAAAGGCTTTGAAATATTAGGCGTTTCTTTAGATGAGAAAAAAGAAAGCTGGCAGAAGGCTGTTAAAGATGATAAACTTGCATGGGCACAGGTTTCTGATTTAAAAGGATGGCAAAGTGATGTTGCGGCATTATATGGTGTTAAAGGTATACCCATGAATTTTCTATTAGATAAAGAAGGAAAGATTATCGCAAAAAGTTTAAGAGGAGAGGATCTGATTAAGAAATTGGGTGAAGTGTTGAACTGATAAATACTGCCGGTTCAGCCATTAACTTTACACAAAAAAGCACATGGCTTATGATATAAAACCCGCCGACAGGATAAGAGCATATCTCAGCAATATTTCCGGATTAGAAATTGAAGAAAAGAAAATGTTCAGCGGGCTTGCTTTTATGGTGAATGGGAAGATGTGTATAAATGTAAGCGGCGATAATTTAATGTGTCGTGTTGACCCGGAATTGCAGGAAGAAATTGCAGAAAAAAGAGGGTACGAACCTATGATAATGAAGGGGAAAGCGCTTGCCGGTTATTGCTATGTTAACCCGAACGGGTTTAAAACAAAAAAAGAATTTGAGTATTGGATAAAACTTTGCCTCGATTTTAATCATAGAGCTGTATCTTCTAAAAAAGCCAAAACTAAAAAAAATTAGATGCATACCATATAAGCAGAATCATTTTTTCAACTCGAGTTTCTGCGCGTTTTTCTGTGCCTTCAATGCCAGTTCAGTTGCAAGAAAACAATGTTCCTGTGTTATAGCGGTTTCGGTGCGATTGATAATATCTTTTACAAACTGTTCACCAAAGGGCAATGCTTCTTTATTGCAGTCCATATAAATGGTTTCTTTTTGATTTACCAGGAAAAGATGATTGCCTCCTTCGCGCCCGGCAATATCAATATTCTTGCGTAACTCAATATACCCATCCGTGCCCAGTATAGTAAGTCTTCCATCACCCCATGATTTTAATCCGTCAGGAGTAAACCAGTCAACCCGAATATACCCTGTTCCTTTATCGCCCCTCACGGTTACATCTCCAAAATCTTCAAATCCGGGATATTGCGGATAATGTACATTGCCAACCTGCGAACAAACAATATCTGCTTTGGCGGAGCCGGTGAAGAAAAGAAATTGATCAAATTGGTGCGAACCAATATCTGTAATAATTCCCCCAAAATATTTTTTATCAAAAAACCATGCCGGGCGTGATTGAATGTTTATGCGGTGTGGACCCATGCCAATTGTTTGAATTACATTGCCAATGGCGCCTGCTTTAATCAATTCGCCTGCTTTAACTGTGGCTTTATTTTCCAGCCGTTCACTGTACATGATGGCATAAATCTGTTTTGTGTCTTTCTGCACACGACGTACTTCTGCCAGTTGCTCAAGTGAAGTAATACCTGGTTTGTCAACCAAATAGTCCTTGCCATGTTTCATTACCTCAATACCTAAAGGCGCACGCTCAACAGGTATGCCCGAACTAAGAATAAGCTGAATTGTTTTATCTTCAAGTATCTCATTTTGATTGCCGGCAAGTTTTGCCTGGGGATACTTTTTTGAAAAAGCCTGCACAAGCTCTGGTTCTTTTGCATAAAATGAAACCAACTCACCACCACCCCTGGTTACCGCTTCAACCATACCGTAAATATGCGAATGGTTAATATTAATTACAGAAAACTTAATTCTTGAAGCATTATTTTTTGCCGCGGTTGAACTTTGAGGAAAAGCTGATAATAAAGTAATGCTTGCAGCAACTTTAGAACTATTTTTTATAAACCTGCGACGGTTAAAGTGCAAATTTTTCATATGTTTTAGTTTATATCAAATGCCTGAATGATAAATATAGTTTATTGTTGAATAAATTGAACTTTGCGTTAAGAGAGATTTTAGAAACACAAATACGCAAGATTCCTTGAGCATTTGAGGCTCATACGTATGCAGTATTTATTATGTAATGGCTGGCATGAAAATAAAATTGATACTATATTGGTTTTTACTTCGTTATAAATACTGTTGTTCAAATCCCGATTTCTTATGAAAAAGTACATTTATATTATTTCAGCAGCAGGTATTATTTTTTGCTCCTGTTCATCTACTAATTCACTCAGGCTTACGGTTACTCAACCTGCACCGGTAACTGTTCCACCTGATATAAAAAAGATTGCTATCATAAACCGGAGTGAGATAAATAAACAAAATGAAGTAATTGAAGTTGTAGATAAAATTTTTTCATTAGAAGGAAAAAACCTCGATAAGGAAGGTTCTTCTTCTGGCGTAACCGGACTTAGAGAAGCCTTTTTAAAATATGATCGTTTCAGTGAAGTGATATTGCAGGAAAACCGTGTTAGCAATAATGTAGGTCCTGGCATTTTTCCCGCTCCTATATTGTGGAATGATGTAACGAAACTTTGCAATGCGCTACAGGTAGATGCCATATTTGTACTTGAGTTATTTGATACTGATTCCAAAATATCTTACACTACAAGCCCTGTAACAAAAAATACACCGCTTGGTAAAGTAACACTGCTTGAACATACTGCCCATATGGCAACATTTATTAAAATGGGATGGCGGTTATATGATCCTGCACACATGGATATATTAGATGAGTATCCTTATCAAACAACATTGGATTTTTACGGCAAGGGCATTAACCCTGCTACGGCAGCGGCAGCGCTTACCAGTCGTAAGGATGCGGTTAAGCAGGCTGCAAGACAAGCTGCTGATCAATATGCGCTACGTATATTTCCTTATTCGCTTAGGGTAGCCCGCGATTATTATGTGAGCGGAACAAATAATTTTAAGATAGCGAAACGCAAAGCGCAAACAGGTAACTGGGATGGTGCTGCTGTGCATTGGAACCAGGAGGTAAATAATCCTGATGAAAAGATTGCAGGGAGGGCATGTTATAATATGGCGATTATCAGTGAAATTAATGGAGACTTAAATGGCGCTATTGAATGGGCGCAAAAGTCGTACGAACAATATAGCAACAGGCTTGCACTTGGTTATCTCAAAATATTAAAAGGCAGGCAGGTGAATGAAGAAATACTGAAGGTGCAAAACAGCCACGCATCAAAATAATTTTTAAAATGGTTTTTTATTTCATCAACAATACCAGCTTTCGTATCAGAAAAACCCTTGTTTATCGCAGTATTTTTACCCGTAGGCCTGCACATACAAATTAGTTGCTACTTTTCCACCATGAAATCAGTTTGGTATACTAAAAAAGGGTGGATTGTGTTGATACATGCCGTCATCTGGATTGGACTGTTTTCACTTCCTTTTTTATTGCGGCATGATAAAGCTGATACAACTAAAGATACTTCATCAAAAGATATACTCTCTTATATTATCAGCAATGCGGTTTGGATATCGTTTTTTTATTTTAATGCTTTGCTCTTAATTCCCCGCCTTTTAAATAAAAATTTATATGGCAGGTATATGGCAGGATTAATTGTTTCCTACGGAATAATTGTGATTACACAGGCAATTTTATATCATTATTTATATCCTGGTAAAACTATTCAATGGCGCCCGCATGTTATTTTCACGTTTTTGCTATATCTTTTTTTTGCAGCCAGCAGTATGGCATACCGCCTGATTGTAGATAAAACAAGAGCGGACAGCCTCGCCAAAGACCGCGAAAACGAAAACCTTAAAACCGAATTATCACTTCTGCGTTCGCAGGCAAGCCCGCATTTTATGTTTAACGTATTGAATAATATGGTGGCGCTGGCAAGAAAAAAATCTGATTTATTAGAGCCTTCGCTCATCAAACTTTCTTCTCTAATACGATATACTGTGTACGAAGCAGATGAAGAAACGGTGCAGTTGGATAAAGAAATTGAATATCTCGAAAGCTATATTGACCTTCAGCGGCAAAGGTTTGGAAATAACCTTATATTCGATATTGCTTTAAAGGAACCGCAACAGAGTTATGCTATTGAACCCATGCTATTGATTCCTTTTGTTGAAAACGCTATTAAACACGGAACGGGTTTTGTAGAAAATGCGCATATTATTGTAGATTTAAAAGTGGAGAATAATACTTTATTTTTTATTGTGAAGAATAAGTACAGTGAACTAACGGAAGAAGTAAAAGATAAAACATCAGGAATAGGACTGGCGAATGTGCAAAGACGCCTGAATTTATTGTACAATAAAAATCATGTTTTGCAGATTGAAAAAAAAGACGGATGGTTTTCAGTATTGCTTACGTTGAATTTGCATTAAAAAATGTATGTACACCTTCCGCCCTATACCCTACACCCCACACCTCTATATATTAAACTATGCTGCGTTGCCTTGCAATAGATGATGAACCACTGGCGCTTGAATTATTGGAAGATAATATCAGCAAAGTGCCTTTTTTAACATTGGCTGCCACCTGCAATAATCCTGTGGAAGCAATGAAAATTTTACAGGAACAGCAGGTTGACCTTATATTTCTTGATATACAAATGCCGAGGCTTACCGGATTACAATTTTTACAAAGCCTTGTGCAAAAGCCGATGGTAATTATGATTACGGCTTATGAAAAGTATGCATTGGAAGGATTTAATCTTGACGTGGTGGATTATTTGGTAAAACCCGTATCATTAGACCGGTTTATAAAATCATGTAACAAAGCGTGGGAGCTGCATCAGCTTAAGGAAAAAGCGAAATCGGCTACTGCCACACAACCCGATTATATTTTTGTAAATGCGGATTATAGCCTTATAAAAATTGTTTTATCTGATATCACCTGGATTGAAGGGCTTAAAGATTATCTGAAAATTAACCTGCATAGCACCAGTAAGCCGCTTATTGTAAGATTGGGCATGAAGAATATTGAAGATATGCTTCCCGAAGCGCAGTTTATCCGCATTCACCGCTCTTATATTGTATCAAAAAACTATATAACAGCCGTTCGTAAAAACTCTATATTTCTTGGTCAGGTTGAGTTACCCATAAGCAGCAATTACCGCGATGCGGTTACCGCAATTACCGGTCCCATAAGCTGATTTTTCCGTTTGTCGCTGTTTTTTTCAATCTCATCTCATTTATATAATAGAAATGTTTTTGCAGGTTTACTTTGCACTCAGTTAAAGTTTAATTACATGAAAAAGTTATTACTCCTGGTTTTATTGATGAATGGATTATTTGCGGTGGCACAAATGCCTGCAGGCAAAAAACCCCCGGCTAATATTGGTCATTTGTATGGTAAAATTGTAGATGAAGAAGGTAAAGGCATTGCTGAAGCTTCTGTTTTGGTGTTGATAAACAAAATGGATACCGCATCAAAAAAGAACAAAGAAGTTTTATTGAAAGGTATGACCACAAAAAACAATGGTGAGTTCAGCCTGGAAGAATTGCCGGTAATGGGGAAATTAAAATTGAAAATTTCTGCGGTAGGATATAAAGTATTTGAGCAGGAGTTTAATAACCTGGCAATGGGTGGCGGTTTTGATAAAGACCTTGGCAATATCAAATTAACATCAGATGCAAAACAATTGGAAGCAGTGGTGGTAACAGCTACCAAGCCAATGATGCAAATGGATATTGATAAGAAAACATTTAATGTAGAAAAAAATATTGTTACCGCAGGCGGCACCGCGGTAGATGTAATGCGCAATGTACCATCTGTGCAGGTTGATATTGATGGTAACGTAAAATTGAGAAACGCCGCTCCGCAGATTTATGTGGATGGTCGCCCTACTACTTTATCACTCGACCAGATACCTGCCGATGCTATTGAAAGTGTGGAAGTAATTACGAATCCTTCTGCAAAATACGATGCATCAGGTGGTAATGCGGGTATATTAAATATTGTATTGAAGAAGAATAAAAAATCTGGTTATAACGGAAATATAATGGCAGGTATTGATAGGAGAGGAGGTTGGAATGTAGGCGGCAATATAAATCTACGCCAGGATAAGTTTAATTTTTCGGCTGCACTTATGAGCAACCAGATGAGAAACAGAACTACCGGAACCGTTGACCGTTATAATTCAGGTGATATTCCGGTTAATATTTTCCAGGATAATCTTAATAAAACAAAAGGTGGATTCCTGTTTGGAAAAGTGGGATTAGATTACTTTGTTTCAAACCGCACCACACTTTCATTAAATGTTATAAGGGTGCATGGTAAATTTAAACCCGGCGAAACAATTGATATCACAACAGACAGCCTTTTGCAGGGAGGAACTGTAAGCAGGTTGTCTGAAAGAGTATCTCAATCAAACAGGGAGTTTAATGCGTTGGGTTTCCAGGGCGGTATGAAGCACAACTTTAAAAGGCAGGGCGAAGAATGGACAGCCGATTTTAATATATTCAACGGAAAAAGTGAAGGAGATGGATTATATACTACTAATTACTACAGCAGCGACAAAACAATTGCCGGAACACAAGTTCAGAAAAACCTTGGCGACGGTAAATTGGGCTTTATGACTATTCAAACAGATTATGTAAGACCATTTACAGGTTCAACAAAACTGGAAACCGGGTTGAGGGCGCAAATCAACAACACAGAGAATAATAATGAAAACCTCATTAAATATCCTGGCGCAACGGATTATATAAAATTATCAAATGCCAGCACCAATTATAAAAATACCAGCAGCGTGTATGCGGCTTATGTTTCTTTTGCCAGCAGTATAAAATCAAATTTTGGATATAAAATTGGTTTGCGTGCAGAGAGCTCAAACTATAAAGGCGACTTACTGAATACTGGTCAGAAGTTCAAAAATAATTATCCTGTCAGTTTGTTTCCTTCATTATTTCTCAGTCAGAAGCTGAACAATAAACAGGAATTACAATTCAGCGTAACACGCCGTATTAATCGTCCTAATTTCTTCCAGTTAATTCCATATACTGATTATACGGATAGTTTAAATATTACAAAAGGTAATCCTGATCTTGTGCCTGAGTTTACGTATTCTGCTGAATTTTCTTACAGTAAAACTTTTAAAGGAAGCAATTCTTTGCTTGCTACCCTTTATTACAAACATACTACCAACCTTATTACAAGGTATTATGATACTGCAATAAATGAAATATCCGGCAAGCAGGATTATATCAGCACTTATGTAAATGCTAATTCCGCTGTTTCTTATGGTGCTGAAGTCACTTCTATCAATAAACTTACTGCCTGGTGGGATATAACCCTGAATGTGAATCTTTATAATTCAAAAATTAATACAGATAATATTTCAGGCACATCGCAGGATGCTATGTGGAGCGTGTTTGGTAAGTTTAATAATAACTTTAAACTGCCTTCAAATTTCAGTGTGCAGCTTTCTGCCGATTACCAGGGTAAAACAAATCTTCCTATAAGTACAGCACAGCAATTTGGACCTCCAATGTCGCAGGCGCAAAGTGCATCACAGGGTTATATCAAAGCGTTTTATGGCGTTGACATAGCTATCAAAAAAACCTTCCTGAAAGATAATAAAGCATCGGCCACGCTAAGCTTTAATGATATTTTCCGCAGCCGTAAAACTGACCAGTATTCAAAAGGTGTAGGTTTTGAGCAATATTATTACAGGCTGAATAACCCACAGATGGTGCGTTTAACCGTTAGCTACCGCTTTGGTAAAATAGATATGTCGCTCTTTAAACGTCAGAATATGAAGAGCCAGCAGGAAGGTATGCAAAATGGTATGCAGATGCAGTAAAGAGAGAAGGACAGCAACGGTATTATAGATTTTGATTTCATATTTTGAAAGGTCAACGGTGAAAACCTTTGACCTTTTATCTTTTACAAAGCAAACGACACTTATATTTGACAGTAATTTTTTTATTTTGGATTCACTTACGCATATTGTATTAGGCGCTTGTATTGGCGAAGTAATTGCCGGAAAACAGCTTGGCAAAAAAGCAATGCTGTTGGGCGCTATTGCTCAAAGCATACCTGATATAGATGCTGTAGGGAGTTTTTGGATGAATGAAGCAGATGATATCGTGACTCATCGTTCGCTTACGCATTCTATTTTATTTGCGCTGATGGTAAGCTGGTTGCTGGCATGGGTTTCACATAAAATATTTCATCGCAATAATGTGGCGATGAAAAAGTACCTGCTTTTATTTTCAGTAAATATTTTTGTACATATTTTTATTGATACCTTCAATGCATATGGCACAGAATTGCTTTACCCGTTTAATGATACGAGGTTTTCTTTCAACCTGGTTTTTGTAGCCGATCCATTATTTTCCATTTGGCCATTAATTGCCTTTGTTTGGTTGTTAGTGGCAAAAAGCAGGTACGCGTATAGAAAAAAAATTGCTGCATATGCCATTGCTATGAGCGTTATATATGCGGGCTATGCCTTTACCAATAAAATGAATATTGAACGTGCTGTAGCCTATAACCTGGAGCAACAGCATATTGCATCTGAAAGTTATTTTACTACGCCAACCATTTTAAACAGTTGGTTATGGTATATAGTGGTTAAGCAGGCTGATGGTTATAAAATCGGTTACAGGTCGGTGTTTGATAAAACCAATGAAATTGCGTTTGAAGAAGTGAAACGAAACGCCAGTTTGATAAATCAACTTGATGACAAAGCAGATGCTTTAAAACTTATTCGTTTTTCATCGGGGTATTATACAATGGAAAAATGGAACGATACATTGGTATTGAATATATTAAGGTTTGGCCAAACAGGCTGGCAGAACCCTCCTGCAAAATTTGCTTTTTATTATTTGCTTAATAAGCCGGAAGGCAACCAGCTGATAATACAAAGAGGAAGGTTTAAAAATATGAACAGGGAAAGGATTTCCGGTTTTATAAAGAGGGTGAAGGGGATATGATATTTTAGAGATTCTCTATGAGTAAAAAAACAATCAGCTTATTTACAATAATCGGTATTCTTTCTATAATATTCCGGCTTGCAGGAGCTATATTAATAAAGAAGCAACGATCAATGCAGCGCACAACAGGACATTTCTGTTTAATTTCTGCAACGGGAAGTATACTTGTAAATACCTTCCATAAATAACATTCCCATCTCAATTTCACAACGAACCCAATTCATCAGCTCTTTTGCTTTAGGCTGGTTTGGAGTGCGGTTAAACCTCGCAATTTCCATAAGTAATTCCTTATATGAAGAAATTACATTTTCTTCTACAAGATTACGCATTTCAGTGTCTAAAGGAGCCTGCTCTGAAATAGCTATAAGCTTTCTAAGTTTTGCCGGCACGGTAATTTTTAATGCGTTTATATTATCGGTGTAGTTTTCTTTTGTAAGGGTAGCGGAAAGAAGAAGTATCTGTTGCAGGCTCATAATCGTAGTCATGGCTTTCGTTTTTTGGTTGTGTAATAAAATTACCAGGTAATATTCCTGTTGTTTTTTGATTAACGGCACCTTTGGCAAATTAGTATGAAGAACCAGCTATAAATCAGGAAAATAATTAAAGTG
>JADLCD010000159.1 GCA_020847395.1 Chitinophagaceae bacterium | reverse complement strand
CCAACAACACTGGTAAACTTTACTCCGAAATCAGCTACTGCTTCCTATCCAAAGTGGTAAACTTTACTCCGAAACGGTGGTAAACTTTACTCCGAAATATCTGGTAAACTATGGTGCGTAATATCCATATCTGTAGCGTAGGCGTCGTGTGATGATTGACATGCTGCCTAAGCATTACTTGTTTCGCCATAATAATAGGCATATTATTATTCATCCGTTTCAGAAATTAAGATACGTAATTGCAGGGCAGCAGGTCTCGCTAAACAAAAGGCTATGCTACCAAACCTGCGCCAGATTGGTGCAGCAGCAGGTAGCTTCCACCTGGAGCACCTCCACGGCGCCGCTGGCGCTGGCCAATATCCGCGTGCCCCGCAACGGGTATGTATATGCATATGTAAGCAACCGCAGCGACCAGCATGTGTATTTTGATGATTTTAAAGTATCTGCTACTGCCGGCAATATTATTGAGGAGAATCACTACTACGCTTTTGGTATGAAGATAGCTGCGATAAGCAGTAAGAAGCTGGGGAACGTGAATGAGGGAGTGCTGCAAAATAATTACCAGTACCAGGGTACATTTAGTGAGATGGATGAGGATATTGGCTTAAACGATTTTCCACTACGTAATTATGACCCGCAAACAGGCAGGTGGATACAACAGGATCCCTACCAGCAATTTGCCAGCCCTTATGTAGGTATGGGGAATGATCCGGTTAATTTGATTGACCCGAGTGGTGGGGTAGTGTTGCCATATACTACTTTTGTCAGAGTGGCTGAGGGAATAGGCAAAGCTGCTGGGACTTCTGGTTCAATATTTAGTGGGATTTCAACTTTTAATATTGTAGCAACTATAACAAGTATAACCCTCTCTACAGCTAATACTGTTGTGGATATTCTTAACAGTAGTTTCACACAACAAATGGGGCCTAGTCCTGTTAAGGTTGGAACAATGAGTTATTATATAGAGCGAGCAAATGATTTTGTAAAAGAAATCCTGGGAAAAGTCCACCGACATATTACTTAAATTATGGAAATATATACATACATAAGTTTAAATCAAAAACAATAAAAAGATTATCGCCTGAAGGGAGAGAATGGTTAGAGAAAGCCTTAGTCAATTTGCAACAAGCAATTGAAGATAAACTCGTAAATTCCCCCAATTTAGAGGATAGGATGCTTGAGAGTGACAATAAAAAATTTACTGATTTTGCTTTTGATAGCCATGTTAAAGCATATGAAGATGCAGGCGTTTTAGGATTATCAGTAATGGATAAAGTTCAAGTACTACTCACCCCGAAACCTGAAGACTTATTTAGTGATAGAGGGTTGGCACAGGCTGCAGCTATAGCAAAAGATCAGGCTTGGTACTATTTAAAAAATCCATTGTTTGCTGGCAGCCAATTATCTGAGTTGGATAACAAGTGGGGTGAAATTCAGGGGTTAGTACGGAAATATATCCGAGAAAATCAAAAGTTTTTTAATGAGGTGAGGAAGCAAAATCCGCAGCACTGGTCAAATCCTGAAGCAAAAATTATGGGACTGATTCGAGACATGATATATCCATCGTTTATTTTTTAGTTTATGAATATATATTATATATACATATACCTATTATTTGCTGTTAATTATTCATGCAATGAAGATTCAGTCAAAGTTTCGTTAATTCAGTCTTCCGGTTTGTCTGGGCCTAATCTAAGGCTTAATTCACTGTTGTTATTTGCTAAAGATGCGGCTTTTATTGCTGGTAGTAGCGATTCTGTTTTTTCAAATAGAGATATAAAGAGTGATACTTTTGCTTTTGTACATAGAACGGCAGTGGTCTATAGAACATTAGATAAAGGAAAAACGTGGGAAAAGAAAGAACTGGGAGAAGGGAGTATCCAAAAAGTCCTCCAAGTTAATAATAGGTTTTTTATAACTAAAATAAGTGATGAAGTACATCGTCAATTTCTATATTCCTCTTCAGATTCAGGCCAAAACTGGAGAATGGAAAAAACATTTCCAGAAGGCATCAATAATATTTTTTTTATTAATGGAACCTTTATTGTAACATCCCTTGAATTTGGTGAAATGAAAACTAATTTATATACCTCTAACGATGGAGGGAATACATGGAAAAACCTTTCTCCATCATTTAATATATTTGATGTGGTTATAAATAATAATAATATCTTTTTTCTGTCATCTGATGAAGCTAAGGGTAAGAAAAATATATTAATACAGTATGAATTGACTAACCAAAAGGAAAATATTATTAGACTACCCAATAATTTTAACTGCTCGTTTCTTACAGGCTACGATAACCATATTGTTTTGACGGGTTTGAATAATGATGAAATAATTAAATATTCATTTGAAGAAGGAGAAATCAAGTTTAAATATTCAATTCCTAAAGAAAACACCTCCTTCCTGCAAGGTTTCTATAGTGATGCTAAGCAGGATTGGTATGTATTAGCTGAACGAAAGAGATCTGAGGTTGTTAATCAGCTTTTAACTATTAGTAATGATGGGAAAATTATAGAACATATAAATTTTCAATACGACAAATATATAAAGCCATATAGCTTTATATATTCAGGGGGTAAAACAATTGGAATGTTTTATTCGGGGTCTGGTAAATTTCAATTAATAGAAAAGTAAATTTCTTTTGCCGTGGTTCGCGTTCTACCATAGTCGTTAAGCTAAGATTTTATAGTTGTTGGTGTTCGCAAGCCACCATATAGTCCAAGCATATGCCCCAATGCAATAAAGGCTGTTAAAAATAATCAGGTATCAGGCACCATATAGTCCAAGCATATGCCCCAATGCAATAAAGGCTGTTAAAAATAATCAGGTATCAGGCGCAAGCGTCCGCTTGTGCCGGTTAAATATCAATGGCTAATACACCCCGCCGCAGGCGCTGGCCAATATCCGTGCGCCCCACCATATAGCGCAAGCATATGCATTAATACAATAAGGGCTGCTTATATAGTTGTTGGTGTTCGTAAGCGCCGTTGTCATGCCTCCGGCAGATAAATTGGTATGCAGCACAGCTAATGTGGGTGGCGTACCAACAACAGGAGTTATAGAGGCTGGTATATTAATACAAACTGTGCTGTGGAATGTTGTTGTTGGTGAGGCCTGAACACAATAAGCCACGCACAACACCAACAACGGCAGGAAAAAATATGATCCAGTTAGGATTAATACAAAAACAGGAAAAGTAATTGATGGCAATACACGGATATTTGAGATTCAAAGGAGGGGGTTGGACGTGGATGTTCCTGTAAAAAAATATACACCCGATGACTCAGCTTTCAGGGATTTGCCATAAAATTATAATAAAATGGAAAAACAATTTTTGCAGTATCTACTATATATAGCTTTAATTGACATAAGAGAAAGAAGTTATGAAAATGGTGATAAAAAATCTTTCTATTTAGCAGATATATTGCATAATGTGCCGTTGCAGCTTAATCATGATAAGGATATTAAAGAAGCCTATAAAAACTTACTTGATAATATTGAGGTACTTGGGTTGAGAGAATGGTTTAATAAAAGATATGAGGAATTTTTGGAAAGTTATCCTGAATATAAAAAATGAATTTTTGCAGGGCTCAAGTGCCGTTGTTGGTATGCAGCATAGCTAATGTGGGTAGCATACCAACAACAGGAGTTAGAGGCTGTTATATTAGCACAAACTGTGCTGTGGAATGTTGTTGGTGAGGCCTGAACACAATAAGCCACGCACAACACCAACAACGGCAGCAAAAATGTATTGTTTTATGAGTAACGTTTTGAATATTAAAATGTTGTTTCTACTTATGAATAAAGTAGCTAACAATTTTCAATTTGATGCTGCTTTACAGGAACTGTTATCGGAAGGATTTATTTTT
>JADLCD010000158.1 GCA_020847395.1 Chitinophagaceae bacterium | reverse complement strand
GCTGAGCCTCTGTTGCCTTAAACGTATCATACAGGATATCATACATCAAACAAGATCACTTAATCAAAATATCAGAAATTTTGGCAAATTAAATTTTGGACTGAGTTAAACAGCAAGCCCTATTTATTTTTTAGAATTTATAGCCAACAGAAATTCCAAAACCGAGATGCTTTGCATTTGCCTTATTAGCAGTTGTAACACCTTCAATTTTAGGTTGCATATTGGTTAATCCAAATTGTCCATTTATTTGAATATTAAATCCACTATTAAAGTCATATCCCGCCAGCACATTTGCTCCAAAATCAAAAGGCTTTAAAAAATAATAATTATTATTAAGCACATCTGCTGCTGAAATATCATCCGCCGTAATAGTATTCTTAAACTTTGCGTTTAGTTTACCGGATAAATTTGCTGCTTCGCTCTTTTGAAAACCATCTATACCATAGGCTATATATGGTCCTGCACCAAGCAATAATCTTCCATTACCAAGCTCTGGCTTTAGGAGAATATTTACAGGTAATTCAACATATGAAATATTTTCTGTAACATCGGTATTAGCAACACTCCTTTTTGCCCCCTTTACTGAATAAATCAATGCAGGCTGGAGATAAAAACCAGGAGCAACGAGCAAATCAGCAGTTACGCCTGCGTGGTAACCAATTCTGAAATCGTTTTTTAATTTATCACCGTTAATAGCGTCGCCATAAATAGTTTGAAGCCCGGCTCCGGCGCGAATACCGAACCTAACGAGCTTATCGTCATTAGTCTGGGCAAATACTCCTGTAAAGCCTGATAGTAAAATAATAGCTATAATAATTTTTTTCCTTACCATAATGGGTTTTGTTTTGAAGAAGCAAAGATAAAGTTCCGAATGAGAACAGAGGTCTTGTTTTATTAAAGAGTTCTTAAAGTTATCGGGAGAAAAATTAAAACTTATCTTTAAAAATAAGAGATTTGATGAACCAAATAATTATGTTGCAAAGAAAAAAACCAGATGTAGATATTGTTAGCGATATACTCAAAGCTGCGCTGGAAGCACGGCCGGATTCGACGTTTGTAAAAAGCCTTGCGTTTCAATATGAAGAACGTGGCAGCTTAAGCAAAAAACAATTGGAAGGCCTGTTTCACAAAGCTTCTAAAATTAACACAATACCTGACAGTAAATTAACAACACTTGAGGCAATTATTAAAAAGAAGCCAACAAAGTTTAAATCTGCTCCGCCCAAACCAACACCATTATATACAAAAGATGAGGCTACCGGTAAAATGATTGATGATATACTGTCAAAATACCCCCAACATAAAATGGTATTATTTTTAAAGGCAAAATATAACAATAACGAAACGCTTAGTGCTTCTGAAATTGGAGATCTGCAACGATTCAGCAAATTGTTGAAAAAATAGGATTGTTTTTATCCTTTCCGGAACTGTGTTAATTTTTCCCCGTTAATATTTCATTGCAGCAGGTATGCTTAATGGCAGCATTCTTGATACCATATAAGAAAAGTAATTATGAATAAGTTCTTAGCCGCCGCTACAGTAATAGCATTAATGGCTTGCAGTGGCAATACATCTTCTGATAAATATAGTAATAAGCATACAATACCTGATAGCACTGACACTACAATGAAAACCGATTCTATCAAACCAAAGGACACCATATATCCCTCAACTGACACCGCTTCGTATAGAAAAGGAAAAGCAAAGCCTGTTGATACCACAAAATAGTGGCGCATGTTATATTTGCCTCCGGAAATATGAACACATCCGGAAAAAATCAGTTAGCAGGAGCAGGTTTAGCATTATTAGCCGTAATGATCTGGTCGGGTAATTTTATTATTGCCCGGGCGGTAATACATGATATTTCTCCTTTCAGCCTTTCCTTTTTCAGGTGGTTATGCGCTGCGCTGTTTATACTGCCATTTGCTGCCAGAAAAATATACCAGGAGCGCTATATAATTATTTCGTCGTGGAAATATCTTTTCTGGACTGCTTTATTTGGTATTACACTTTTCAACACATTTGTGTATATAGGGGGGCACTATACTACAGCCATTAACCTGGCACTTATAGGTACAACTTCCTCTCCAATCATTGCTATAATACTGGCCCGCATTTTTTTAAAAGAAGAAATTGGATTGCTGAAGTTTGCTGGAGTAGCATTTTGTATTTCCGGAGTATTGTTTTTATTAAGCAAGGGTGACTGGAGAAACCTCGTTAATTTTCATTTCAGCACAGGTGATAAATGGGTGCTATTAGGCGCTTCATGCTTCGCAGTATATAATATACTTACCCGTAAAAAACCGGCAGGTATATCTGCCAATAGTTTTCTTGCTGTAATATTCAGCATTGGCACAATATTGCTGGTACCATTTTTTATATGGGATATAAAACATAAACCGCCGGTGCAATGGAATGCCAATATGGTATATATCATTTTATTTCTTGGTATAGGGTCATCATTTATTTCATATTTACTTTGGAATAGCGCTATAGAAAGATTGGGTGCAGGAAGAACGGCAATTTTTGGAAACCTATTGATTATATTTAGCAGTATTGAAGCTACCCTTATTTTGCATGAAGCTTTTACCTGGATACATATAGTGGGTATGGTGCTGGTGTTCAGTGGTATATTACTTGCAAACTGGAAGATGTTTAAGTAGCGCTGAAATAAATCCCACTAATTCAAAAACATTTCATCTACCAACACTAAAAAGCGGCGCTCTTTTTCTACGTGCGGTTTTACAATTATTTTAAGATGAGAAACTATTTGAGGCTTAAACAAAGTTTCTAAAGTTTCAAGAGATGGCTTACCGCCTTTTTCGGGTAATGGAGGTTTTATTGTAGCGAGTAATTTCAACTTACTTTCATTTTCACCACCCCAAATTTCAACAAGTTCGGGAGGATAGATGCCGGTTGTTTCTTCAAGCATATAATGCAAACCAAAAGAAGATATGGTTATGGGTTTGTAAAACAGCGCTACCAGATCCATATCATTATTTCTAACACCGGCCCAAAAATTTGCCCATGCCGGGTTATTGGCGCCAATAGCGCCAAGCTTTTTATTAAAGAAAGTTTTAGCGCCCTCCGCCAGGTGTACGCTGTTAAGTGGTTTCAACAGCACAGCGCTATCCGGCACAAATGAATTTCTCAAAAAGTCAAAGGTTATTACATCGCTGCTATACCATCCGTTTTTAAAAGCTTTAGCCTTAACCGTTGTTCGTTTATCTATAACCGTTGTATTATCAAATACCGGTGAATGTATACTATCCGGCTCCGTTCCGTCTAATGTAAAACGTATCTCCACGCCACGTACCGGGTGAAATAATTGTACAGGCGTTGTACTGGCAAATACCATTTCACTATTTTTTACCTGTGGCGGATTTAATTTCAATGTATCCTTTCCATCATCTTTAAATCCTTCAATAAAGCTGATGCCTTTATAATCTTTTTTCAATTGCGCTATTTCACCAGGTGTTAGTCCTGTATTCCAAACATACAATGTTTTTAAATTTTTCAGGGTAGCCACTTTTTCTTTCAGCCCGTTAAAAGAAAGTTTAGTTCCGGATAAGGTAAGTGTATGCAAATGTTTCAAAAAGGTTAATGCATCTAATCCTTTTTCTGTTACATCAGTAAAATTCAAATCAAGTCTTCGCAGGTTTTCAAACTGGCTTACAGATTTCAAATCGGCATCTTTAACAGGTAATTTATTCAGGTTAACAGATACAACCTGCTTTTTAATTTCTCCCAGTTCATCCAATTGCTTTGTACTGTATACATCGCGATTGTATATGCTTACATCCAATGCAGGCGAACCTTTTGCCACAGGCGCAATAGTACGGTAATCGTTATTGAGCTTAGCAACAGTTTTTTCATCTGCCGGGGAGAAATCATATTTCTCTTCATTGGTTTCCGGTTTTAACACTGCAGTAGCTACAATACGCAATGAGTCATCTTCAGGCAAGTCAATTAGCTTTTGCGAAAACTTAGCATCTTCTCTTATCCATAAAGTCAACAGCATTATTTCTTCTTTGGTAAGCTGTGGTTTACCATCAGGTGGCATATGTTTTTTTTCTTCCAATGGCAAATGCACACGCTCAAGCAATAAACTTATATCGGGGTTGCCCGGCACAAAAAGTTTCCCCGTTTTTCCCCCTTTGGCTAAAGCCATTGAATCTGTTAAAGCCAATTCCCCTTTTAATTTATTGGGATTATGACAGCTTGTGCATTTTTTTTCAAGTATCGGGTGCACTATATGCTCATATACTATTGCCTGCTCAACAGGAACAGAAGGCTTTTGTATATTGGCGTAAACAGGCTGCATAATAAAATCCTCGCCGTGTGTAAGTACTGCACCATAATGGCCGGTAGCCATTAACGTTAGTGCAACCAAGCCTGCAGATATCCATGTAGCAGGCGTTTTATACCAGGCCTTATTACGTATAAAATATATAAGAGATGCTAAAAAGAAAACTGAAGCCCCGGTCCATTTATGCCAGGATAGTGTGTCGCCTTCATAACCTTCTTCCCGCGACAGGAATAATCCCATAATAACCGTTATACCGGTTAGCAATGCGCCAGACAACAACAAGAAACCTGAAAAATTATTATAGAGCGTTGAGCTGTTTATGTTGCGGTTGGCAGCACGATAAATATCCATAGCAACAGCCAGCATCAATAATACAATAGGGAAATGTAATATTAATGGATGCATACGCCCGATGGGCTGCAACCAAAAAGGCACGGCAAGTTTGCCGGTAAATATCAATAGAAATACAATGAGTATATTAAGCGCAACCAATACCTGTTCTGCAAGGATTCTGAGTTTATTCTTCATTAAATGGAGCTATCGTTTAAAACAGGGTTACTATAAAATATTAATGATACTATTGAATGTGATTTCTATAATAAAATTTATGCAATCAAATCTTTTATCACCTTACCGGATACATCTGTTAATCTATACCGGCGACCGAGGTGTTTAAAGATAAGCTTTTCATGATCAAGCCCCAACTGATTCAAAACGGTTGCCTGAAAATCATGTACATGCACCGGATCTCTCGCAATATTATACCCGAGTTCATCAGTTTCACCATATACTATTCCGGACTTAATACCACCACCCGCCATCCATATGCTGAAACATCTTGGGTGATGGTCGCGCCCATAATTATCCGCGGTAAGTTTTCCCTGCGTATAACTGGTACGTCCAAATTCTCCACCCCATATCACCAGTGTTTCGTCGAGTAGACCACGTTGCTTTAAGTCTGTTACCAATGCGGCTGAAGCCTGATCAACATCTTTAGCCTGTTTGGCAATTTCAAAAGGAAGATTACCATGCTGATCCCAACCCTGGTGATACAATTGCACAAAACGTACGCCGTTTTCAGAAAGTTTGCGTGCAAGCAAACAATTGGCAGCAAATGTACCCGGCACCAAACAATCAGGACCATATAATTTTACAATATCATCAGGCTCTTTTGATAAATCCATTACTTCAGGCACCGCGGTTTGCATACGGTAAGCCATTTCATATTGCCTGATGCGCGTTGCAATTTCCGGGTCACCAAATTCTTTATACGAAAGTTCATTAAGTTCAGAAAGATTATCCAGCATCTCCCTGCGGTCTTTCCTGCTCATACCATCAGGATCTTTAAGATACAATACAGGATCTTCTCCTTTACTGAACTGCACACCCTGGTGCACGGAATCTAAAAATCCGTTAGACCATAATTTGGAATATACACCCTGCCCGTTACCAATACCGCGAGAAAGCAATACAGTGAATGCCGGCAGATTTTTATTTTCATTACCTAAGCCATAGCTCAACCATGAACCCATACTTGGGCGGTTGCCCTGCTGCGAACCGGTTTGCAAAAAAGTTAATGCAGGATCATGATTAATGGCTTCTGTATACATTGATCTTACAATGCAAAGATCATCCACCACTTTAGCAGTGTACGGCATCAAATCGCTTACCCATGCCCGTGAGTTACCGTATTGTTTAAAATCTACAAATGATCCAACCAGAGGAAAAGACGCCTGGTTAGCCGTCATGCCGGTAAGGCGTTGATTTCCGCGAACAGAAGGCGGAATTTCCTGCCCGTTCATTTCGCGAAGCTTTGGCTTATAATCAAACAATTCCTGCTGCGATGGCGCTCCGTTTTGAAATAAATAGATAACACGTTTTGCCTTAGGTGCAAAATGAGGAATGCCGGGCGTAAATGCTTCGTCTTCAATTCCACCACTTTTAAACAGATCAGGCATCAGCAATGAGCCCAAGGCAACACTTCCCACGCCAAGACTCATAGCTGAAAGAAACCTGCGCCTGTTCCATGTAAAACCATGCTCTATAATTTCTTTACCCATAACACATCAATTAAGATTTTGTAATTGTTTCTTCAAGATTATAAATAGTAGATACCACACGCATCATTGCGGCAAGCTTTTTCTTATCCTCATCATCCGGCACGCCAGCCTCACCAACAGCAAGCACCCGCTTAGCAGTTGAATCAGCAATTGTATTTACTTCTTTATCAAAGTAACGCTCTAATACCTGCACTTCTTTTTCTGTAGGCTTTCTGCAAACAATTAAACGAAATGCTTTGGTAACCTTATCTTTTACATTTGTATTTTCTGCGAGTAATTTTCCTGCAAGCACTTTTGATGCTTCCAGCACTGTTGGATCATTCATCATCACCAATGCCTGTAGCGGTGTATTGGTTCTCAGTCTTCTTACTTCACACATATCCCTGTTGCTTGCATCAAAAATAGCCATCGATGGGGGAGGAACCGTACGTTTTATTAAAGTATACATACCACGGCGGTACAATTCCTTTCCATGATCCTGCTTATATACAGATAATAACCCTCTTCCTGAAGTAGCACCTTCCCATAAGCCGGCAGGCTGATAAGGCTTAACACTTGGACCTCCAATTTCTTTGTTTAATAAACCACTGCTTGCCAAAACAACATCACGTATAAATTCAGCGTGTATACGATACCGTGGCCCATGCGATAAATAAATATTCTCCGGATCAGTCGCCTGTTTGTCTTTGGTAGTTACGGCAGATTGCCGGTATGTTGCAGAAGTAACCATTTGCTTAACGAGGCGCTTAATATCCCAGTTATGCTCCCTGAAATCTACCGCCAGCCAATCCAGCAACGCAGGATGTGTAGGCAATTCTCCCTGCATTCCAAAATCACCGGCAGTTTTTACAATACCTCTCCCAAAAAATTCCTGCCATAAAATATTTACATATACTCTTGATGTAAGGGGGTTGTTTTTATCAAACAGCCATTTGGAAAGCCCCAGCCTGTTTTTAGGATATTCATTATTAAACTTCAAAATAGATTCAGGTGTTCCGGGCTGTACTTCGTCACCCGGGGCATCATAATTACCGCGGATCAAAACATGTGTTTTACGAACAGTATCAAGGTCGCCCATAACTGATACAATGAGCCTGTTTGTATCCTGCTTATTAATAAAGTTCAAAACCGTTTTTGCATCTTCATTGGTTATTTCCATCAACGGTTTTTTTGCATAGGTTTCAGGGCCGCCAATCACCGATTCAATACCTACCTCTTTCACATTATTGAAGAAAGCGAAAATGCTGTAATAATCCTTCATAGAAAAAGGATCATATTTATGATCGTGGCAATGCGCACACTCAAGTGTTATGCCCAACAGCCCCTTGCCCAGCAAATCAGTACGATCAGTAACATACATGGTTCTGTATTCTTCAGGAATAACACCGCCTTCTTCTGTTATTTTATGATTCCTGTTGAACCCTGTAGCCAGTAATTTTTCTTTGCTGGAATCAGGTAATAAATCGCCTGCAAGCTGCCATGTTACAAACTCATCATAATGCATGTTTTCATTAAAGGCATGTATCACCCAATCTCTCCATGGCCACTGTGTGCGGTAACCATCGTCCTGGTAGCCATGAGAATCAGCATACCGGGCCAAATCAAGCCAGTGCAGCGACATTTTTTCTCCGTATTGCGGTGCTGCCATCAGCTTATCTACCATCTTTTCATAAGCATCACTGCTATTATCAGCAAGAAATGCGTCCATCATTTCAATAGTTGGCGGTAAGCCTGTAAGATCAAGGCTCAAACGCTTCAATAATCTTTCCTTATCTGCTTCTCCGTTTGGTTGTAAACCTCGTTGTTCCTGCTGGGCAAGTATGAAATAATCAATCTCGTTTCTTGGCCATTTGCCATTGTCTACTTTGGGTAAAGGAGATTTTTTGGGTGGAACAAAAGCCCAGTGCTTTTCATATTTAGCCCCCTGCTTTATCCATTTTTCTATAAGCTCAATTTCCCTTGTTGTAAGTTTTAAATTAGATTCAGCCGGCGGCATTAACTCCGTTGAATCTGTAGTAACCAGCTTCAAATAAGCCTGTGACAAATCCGGTTTACCTGCTACCAGCGCATGTGCACCGGGATGCTCTTTTAAAGCATTAAATGCACTATCGGCAATGTCTAACCGTAAACCTGCTTTACGCTTGTTGGCATCAGGGCCGTGACATGCAAAACATTTATCTGAAAAAATTGGACGAATATCAAAATTATAGCTAACTGTTTCTGGTAGTTTTACAGAAGCGATTTGGCTTGAATCTCTGTTGCCACACGATTCAATCAATAACATTAATACTGCAACAGCACCAAAAGCATAATATATCTTTCCGGGTAACTTCATATGACTGCTGTACTTTTACTTCTTCACAAAATATTGAAGCGAAAAATCGTATCGTTTAAGAGTACAAAATACTCAAAATTCAGGGGGTAACCATCCTGTTCTATACTGTAATTTTTGTAAATGGTTTGTTATATAGCTCATTGTAACAAGATATAAAAGGCACTATTTCACTTCAGGATCGTTTAAATATCTATTTTAACCATTTATCAAACCACTCAAAAGCTTCTTTTTGCATAGATCGGTCAAACTTGTGAGGTCCGTTGTAAAATGAGCAATTGTATTTATCGGCTGCACCGGCTTTTTTAAATAACTGCTGTAAAATATGATCAGCCTGTTTCATTTCAGCAAGTGTATACAACTCATCTTCACTATCATTTAATACCAATGTTGGTAAGGGTACGCGTAATCCTAATATTTCAGGAAAATCCAGTTCATTTGGCAATAGTGGTACATATGTCATCCATGTATGCGTATAAGATTTGTTAAGAATAAAATCTTTCCATGTTGTCATAAAGCCAACGCATACCGCGCATTTAATTCTTTTATCCAAACCTCCCATAAACGCAGTGCGCATTCCTCCTCCTGATAAACCGCAACAACCAATTCTGTTGCTATTTACATCTGCTCTTGACGACAAAACATCAAGCGCAACCTTGTCCTCAGCAAAAAAAACACCAGGCCACGTGGTGCCTGCACTGAATAAGGATTTTGCCATAATATGCTCATGTTCACCGGCCCATTTATTATACGCCTGAATATGTTCAGTATTCTCCGGATCATTGTCTGTTAATCCATTGCGAAGATGCTCCGGAACGTCCTGCAACATCACTCTCCGGCTTGCAAATGGAAATGCATCAGACACCAGCACTACATAACCAAGTTTGGCTATTTCATTCGCCCAAGCCAATCCTTCGTAATATTCTTTCTGATGCTCAACCATTAGCGGATGCTGTGTATCTGAAGTTTTGGTGATTTTTCTCGTTCCAAAATATTTATTCCCGCCATGATCATGAAAAGCAAGAATGGCGGGTAATTTTCCTTTTGCAGCAACAGGCTTTAACAGTATGGCATCTGTAGCACGTCCATAAGGTAATTGCCATTGCATCTCTTCAATTTTTAGTCCGTCATACTCATACGCCCTGGTAACTGTATACGCCGGAGTTTTAACTTCGGGTACAGATAACCGTTCTATTAATCTTTGTTTTGCTGCCAACCTCCATTCTTCTACATCTTTCCATGTATTATTTCTGAAAGAAAATGCCGGCAATTGCTTTTCTATCAGTCCGGCTGCCCACGAACCATATTGACCTATAAGACTGGTTGAATTTTCTCCTGGTAACATATTATTTTTATTTGCAGTATCCGTAACGGATGAAATAAATGGAAATACTTTCGTAAAACTGCCAGCCGCTACACTAAGTAAACCAGCTGTTTTTAAAAATTGTCGCCTCTTATTCAATTTAAATATATTATACATCAAGTTACAAATGTTATTTAATTCATTAAAGAAATGCGGGAAAAAAGGAGAAAGAAGCAGAAGTTTCAGCAGATGAAAATGAGAGAGCGGCATCTAAACTTAATAATGATGCCTTAGATAAAAAGTAAAGCGAGAAAGGCGAGGAGAAAAGCTGCTAAAAGGCTGGAAAAATTAGAAACACACCCATAAAATCATGATTCAATTATCCGGAAAAATTCAAAATTTTCTTACCTCAGAAAATTCAGCGCTTCCTGTATCATCAGGCATAATAGCCATTTCAAGTTTATAATTATTTAATCCCTTGTACATGCCCCAGTGTACCATCGATTTAATAAAATACTTTTTCCCGAACTGAATATTTACCTGAACCTTTGATTCATCTTTCAACAAACGGCTTTTGCATTCAAAATTTCCTTCTTTCAAAATTTTAAAAACATATCCTGATTTATTTTTAGCGATACAAATCATATCGTCGTTAAGATAAACAGGATAGTTAGAAAGTGAGTTTGTAATCTTTCCCGGGCGATAGATATACAAAAGTGCATATTTTGACGTATCATTAAAATGAAGTCGTTCAGCTTCAACAGAAGTGATGGGCTGTATAAATGGATTTGCAGGCAGGTGAACCTTTTCTGAAAACCATAAGGTATCACTTTGAATTAATACGCCGGAAAGTTTATCAATATATCCTTTAAATGTAAAATAATCATCGGTAATATTCTCAATTTTATAAGCAATAGAATGCCCCTTATAAAACTTTGCTGTTTTCTTATCTAAAACAGTATTAGTTGAAATGAGCTTTTCAGTAAAGCTGCATTGCTCCGTCCATTGAATATCCCAAATAATCGTATCTCCGGTATTGCTATTAATTTCTTTGTGCCGGGAAGGCTCAGCATAAATAATAAAATGGTCATTGGTGTTTTTGGGATAAAAGTGAAACACTCCTGATTTTAAATCGGCACATTTTGGAGATTCTTTTTGTGAAAATGAAATTGCAGGTAATAATATTATAAATGGCAACAAACATAAAAAGCGAAAAGCAGTTGTTTTACTATAGATAAGCATTATACTGTTTATTACAGCTAAAGATAATAAGTTATTACTAAACTGCGTTACTCGTACCGGGCGCATTCAATTTTTTGAATTTATATACCGCCATCGTTTAACAAATGCTAAATCAGGTTTATACTTTTAAAAAAATACCGGAAGCGTTTAAACCTTGTACATCTTCCGGGGTCTGTATTACCACAAACAATTTAAATACTCATTTATGAAAAAGTTTTTTATCACATCAGGATTTATCATAGCATTAATAGCATTTGCATCAGCAGGGTTTTCACAAACAAAAACACCGCATGTACATAAAAGGCAGGTTAACCAACAGAAACGTATAGCCGGAGGCGTGAAAGATGGAGAGCTTACCAAACGTGAAACAGTGAAACTGGAAACACGGCAGGCAAAAATTCAAAATGATAAAAAAGAAGCAAAGGCAGATGGTGTGGTAACAAAACAAGAAAGAGCAAAATTACATAGAGAACAAAAACGCTCAAGCCGTGCTATCTATCGTCAAAAACACGATGCACAAATAAGGAAATAGCAGATTTTTAATTTGTACTCAAGGCTGCCGAAGGCAGCCTTTTTTGTGTTTTTCAAAATTATTTTAAATAAGTTTCCAGCTCATCCATCATACCTGCAGAACCAACAAACAGCGGACTACGCTGGTGTATATGTGTAGGCTGTATTTCTAAAATACGTTGCCTGCCATTGGTAGCTTTTCCACCGGCAACTTCCGTTAAGAAAGCCATTGGATTACATTCATAACAAAGCCTCAATTTACCATTGGGTTTACCATCAACCGCGGGATAGAAAAATAACCCGCCTTTTAACAAATTCCTGTGCGCATCAGCAACCATACAACCATAATACCTGCTGGAATACGGGCCGTTTTTATTTTCCGGCGACATGCAGAAATCAACATATTGTTTCAGTTTCGGTGCTATATGATGATAATAGCGATGATCAAATGAATAGAACTGCCCGTGATGCGGAATTTTAATATCAGGATGGCTTAAATAAAACTCGCCGATTGAAGTATCCAATGTAAAACCATTAACACCCCGTTTAGTAGCATATACCAGAATAGTAGACGAACCATAAATAACATAACCCGCTGCTACCTGGTTCGCTCCTGGCTGTAAAAAATCTTCGATGGTTGCAGGCTTTCCTAATTCAGACACACGTTTATATACACTGAATATACTTCCTATCGAAATATTAATATCGATGTTTCCGGAGCCATCAATCGGGTCTATCAGCAATACATATTTTGACTGATTGCTTTTAGCGTCATCAAAAATTACCATATCCTCATTTTCTTCAGATACAATACCTGCGCAGTTAATACCAGAACGCAATACATCAATGAATACATTGTTGGCGTATATATCCAGCTTTTGTACCACTTCACCCTGTACATTTATATTACCGGCTGCACCAAGTATATCGGCAATGCCTGCCTTATTAATTTCAATATTAACATGCTTTGCCGCTAATCCTATTCCACGCAATAACCCCGACAACTCTCCCGTTGCGTGGGGAAATAATCTCAACTGCTGAATAGTAAATTCATCTAAGGTCATTACATTATGATACCTGGGCATGTAAACTATTTTAACGCAAAGAAAGGAAAGTGTAATAAGGAAACAATGATAAATTAACTACAGCATCAATTTATAGAAAACAAGCTTTGAAATTATTTATCTTATAGCAATGCATTGTATATACAAGAAGCCATATTAATCAATTTATACATTGATTGGCACTACATACTACAATTCCCCGTTATAACAACTACATTTTATACAAGGCTGTTTCAAAGATTCAGCATTCATACAAACCCGGATACGCAAGGCGTACCAAAATTTAAATTTTATGAAAAAACTTTTATTTGTTGCAGCGGCAGGTGTATTTATACTTGCAACTTCCTGCAAAAAAAACGACAGTAATCAACAAACTGATCAATTTTCGAATGTAAAAGATGCAGAAAAAATTACGCAGTTTTTTGAAGATCATGCCCGCAAGCAGGAAAGTTTTACGATTGATGTAGCCACAGGTGGAACAATAACTACATCAAAAGGAACAAAAGTGAAATTCCCGGCAAATATTTTCAAGACCAGCGCTGGTGCAGCAGTTACCGGGTCTGTAACCGTAAAAGTGCTTGACGTATTTGAAGCTGGTGATATGATCCTGAATCACAAACCTACTATCACCACATCTGGTGAACAATTGATTTCTTTTGGTGAAATAAGAGTAGATGCTGAGCAGGGCGGTAATGCACTTTTATTAAATGCTACTGACAATAACAGGGTGCAGGTAATTTTTCCTATTGGTGGAGGGCAACGGGCAGGGCAAAATATAAAAGAAATCCCTTTATGGAATGGTGTTGAGCCGGAGGTATCTACTTACGATGTATCCGGTTATAATCATGAAAACCAGTCAACAACAGTCAGCCAGTCACATTATATTTATCCGGGGATCAGTTGGCAAAGCCTCTCAGGCTATGGTTCAGCCACTACAGAAGAAACAAGCTTTTTTTTAGATAACCTTGGCACATGGAGAAATTGCGATATCCTGGTTAATGATCCCCGTACAAAAACAACTGTACTTTGTTACTTAGGAGATTTCTTTAATAATGAAACATCAACAAACTATTCCGGTATAGAACCAAGCTCAGTGTATTTTAAATTGAAAAATGAAAATACGCTGATCAAGTTGTATAATGTAATATTAAACCCTGTTGCAGGTAAGCAGGGATTTTTAAGTTATCAGAATACAATGCCAATAGGAGGCGAAGGATCGTTTTTAGCCATCAGCACCTTAAATGGAAAATTTTATGCGCAGGTTAAAGATGTTACTATCGCCAGCCCTGAGTCCGGTAAAAATTATTTTGGTATAAATTTTAATCTTACGGAAGTTACCGAAGCGGAATTGGTTACACTGATCAATGATATGAAGAATAAATAGATTATTTGTAAGCACTTTATTTAAAAAAAGGGGTTGTCCTGTAGTTCAGGGCAGCCCCTTTTTAACAGCATACGGGGATCCGCTCTATTATTTTTGAATAATTATGGTTACCGGTCCTATAAGACCTGATCGCAATAATGGTGCATCTTTTTTATAATGCTTAAAAGTAGTAAATGTAAACCTCCCGCTTGTCCGCGCTTTCCCCTGCAGCAGCCATTCGGGCCACTGCCCGTTCTTTATTCCGTCATCCGGCAACTGCTCGTCACCAATTAAACGGTTAGTCCATAAGTTGATCACTGTTATTTCCAGTTGGTTCCCTTCCGGTTGTACGCCACCGGTTATATCTACCCGCCAGGGAGCAGTCCATACCACGCCCATATCTTTCCCGTTCAATTTTACCTGTGCAATATTGTTCACTTCTCCCAGGTCAAGAAAGAGGCGCCGGCTTTTATTGCTGCTATCCGTTCCGGGAAGGTCAAAGCTTTGCCTGTAAACGGCTGTTCCCGAATAGTATTTTATTCCTTCTTCGGGTCGGGTGGTCCAGTCCTGCAACTGATCAAATACTACTTTCTCCGGGCCTCCCCATTTGGGATCAAAAGATATTGTCCAAGAACCGTTCAACGTTGCTATATTGTTGTAGTCCGGGAAGTTTTCTTTTGCCTGTAACGGGGCGGCTGTTTTTCCTTTCCTGAAAAAAATAAAAAAGCTTTGGTTCGGCTCAAATTGCAATGGAATACCGGTCTGTCCGTTCTGCTGTGTAAATGCCGGCAATGGCCTCATTTCTCCGGTAACAGGATCCCAAAGCTCGGGGCTGCCGCTATCGCACCGGAATACACAATCCGCATTCAAAGGCTCACTTGTTTTATTGGCTACAAAATACATATCCCAGCCAGGAGCGGTGCGGTGCGTGTACCGCAGATCGCCGGCCCATTCAAAGTCTTCGGGCACTTCCATGTTCTTTAATATCGCAGCAGTTATACTGTATAAAGGATAAAGCCCATCTGATTTCGTGCTTATGCCGGCGCCCCAGATGATCTTCCCTTTGCCATATATACGCTCTGTATAACCGGGCGGAACTTCCAGTGCGCCCCATATGGTACGGGAGAGGGTCTTTACCTGCTCATCACAGCCGGGGTATCCTGTAAGTCCCGGCGACTGAACAGGAGGGCTGCCTATTATCACCGCACCTTCGCGCACTAATTCCCCGATCTTTTCCAGCAAACGCGGAGTCATTGTTTTTACATCCGGCAACACCAGTAGTTTATATGCTGCTCCTCCGGGAAATACAACTTGGTTATCCTTAACACCTGCAGTAAGCAGTTGACCCGGCGAGCAGCCGTCAAAATTATACCCCCTCCTGTCGCGTACCGGCTCTTCGCCGCTAAGCGCTGATGAAGGTGCGCGAAAAACATGTGGGGCGCCTTCCGGCGTTAGATACAATACATCCGCCACTGTTCTTCCCTGCTGCAACATAAACTGGCAGCGTGAAATATACCTATGATAATCCGCTACCATTGGCCACCAGGTCTGGTTCCTGTCCCAATGTATGCCATAGGGACCCATCGTCATTCCCGGGCGTAAGCTGTCGGGCAATGGCTGGCTCTGAAAAGTATGGTATACCAGCCGGTTAATGCCGGCTGCAAAAGCCCAGTCGCCCTGAGACTTCATAGAGCCCGGATATTGTTTCCACCCTTCATTTTTTTCGGCGGTAAATGCTTCTGCAGGAACAAGCGACTGCCCATTGACGTGAGCAATAGATACCGCTTCAATACAACTGAATGAAGTATTAAAGCCAAAATCTTTGCTCCAGAATTCACACATAGGTACATCCCCCACCGCTCCCAGCTCAAGGTCTGCCGTGGGGTTCATATCATAAGGTTCTATGGATAATTTCAATCCGTGGCGATGAGCGTATTTCTTAACCTGCCCTGCATGGTATTCCAAAACAAGCTCCTGCGCGGTTTGACGGAGATCCCATAAAAACCTTTCGCTGATCCCAGGACTTTCTACAATAACACCATTATACACGGGATAAAAAGGCAGGGGATCATACCCTCTCCTTTTCATAAATTCTGCCCGCATATTTTTTGTCCAGTTTTGCGCGCCCATTTCCCAACTGTCCATGTGCAGGAATTTCAGTCCCCCTTCCGATTGCTTAACAGGCTTCCCGATCTTCCTGAATATCCTTCCTGTATATGCATCGAGATGTGCATTTAGCGCTACCGTATCCAGCTTATCCGCTTCAAAACCCAGCCCGGGGAAAGGAGCAGGACGGGTAATAGCGCCATTATTGCGCGCACCAAACCGCATAACGATCCAGTTGCCCGGAGGCGCTTCCCAGTCTACTGTTCCGTCAGGCTGAAGCTTGTCCGTAAGATCGAGTATGGTATTTTTTGAAACGGCTGCACCGGTCGGGAGGTTTTCATCATCACCGGGAGACAGGAAAGGTTTTACGCCGGCAACCGATGAATAAGGTGCACGGTAATACAACGCCTTCTCATCTGTATCTTTTATTTTGCCTGTATCCGAAGGTTGCGGAAATGCCAGGACAGCAACATCTTCATAAAAATCCTGCCATTGTTTTTTTAAGCCGGGTGTAAATGCCCCTTCTCCAAAGAAAGGTTTTTTAGGAAGCGGCACAGGGAGCTTTATTTTTTTATTTTCATTTCCCTGCACGGTGACAGTTGCCGATACCAGGTGCTGCATTGACTGTGCAGGCTTCACCCACGGGCCTCCGCTCCCTGACCATCCCGGGCCTATGCCCAACGTCATAGCAATATGCAGCCGCCGGCATTCTTTTTCGGCATGGGCAAATAATTCCAGCCAGCGGTCGCTTAAAAAGTCAATCTTGCCGCGGGGTACTCCAACGTTTACTTCCAGGAATATCACATTACCGATACCCGACCTAGCCATAGATTCCAGGTCTTTCGTCATCCCTTCTTCCGATAAATTCCCATCCATGAAATACCAGTATACGCCAGGCCTGGCCCATTCCGGCGGATTTAAAAATCCTGCCCTGAGTGCCGCTATCCCGGAAATATCCGTTTGCGACGGAGCCGTCGTTTTTTTAGTGCAACCACTCCACAGCAATGCGATCATCAAAGTAAAAACAACTACTGATTTGACGCTTTGGAATATGCTTCTGCAATCATTACAGTCGTTCATTAATATAGTTTTTGCTGAATATAAAAATATTTTAACGGAGATCAGGGTTCGGAACCCTGATCTCAGGCTGATTGCTGAAAGCTGACAGCTCATAGCCCATAGCTCACCGCCCACCGCCTCTCCATCAGCACACCTGCACAGTCTCAACACCCAGCAGCTCGCCGAGCTTTTTGATCTTCGATGCGATATGACCAATGCCAATTGCACAATGATGCGCAGGGCCCTGCGCATTCCACTCCTCTACAAACCGGCGGGCGCCAATGGGAAACCGGTACCTGCTGTTGGTATTCCCTATTTCCAGTATAGGTCCCGGAACCGATTCCGCCTCTGCCACAAGGAACAGTAGCTTTCCATCCATGGTTTCCACTACCGACAGCAGTGTCACTTTTCCATAGCGCACCGACATTTCCACCGATAGCCCGTTGCCTACTTTACCATGATACACCCTCAATGGTTTTACTTTTATTTTTCCTTCCGCAATTGCCAGGTGACCGGGACCATCATGCCCCATCAGCACTACATCATCATTAAAATCCATAGCATAGTATTCGGTAAATGATCCGCCAACACCAAAGCTGTCCATGATCTTCATAGCCTGTACATTCTTGACCTCATATTCCCCTGCTACCGGCACAGCATTGGCGGTAAGCAGTGAATTTCCCAGTATAACCGAACTCATGGTATCTTCATTTTCAGGGTTACCTGTTCCTTTATGATAATAGGCCATGGAACCCAGATGGTATTCATGCACCAGTTGATCAAGCGCTACCGACGTGCGGGCCGCACGCTCCAGCTCAAAAGCAGAGCAATCAGGCTGCACATCAAATGCTTCTTCAAATACGCTTAGCTTATCCTGTATCTGCTCTGCGGTTACCTGCTGGCGAATGGAAGAAAGCTCGTCCACTTCGATGATCTGTATATGCCCTCCCAGTACCGCGCAATGCAAAGTGAAATTGGAATAAATATCCAGCATGCCGCCATAATAATTACCCATCACCCCCAGGTTATTATGGTACATGATATGCGCTACCCTCGCCGCTGCTATCCAGTCCTCTATTTCTTTCCATACTACAGGATCATCATGCAGCATACCGGTAACCTGGTAAAAGGGGATACCGGAACGTTTGAATACGCTGGCAATTTCCGGTACAGGACAGGCTGAACAATAAGCCAGCCATTCACCGGTCATCCGGGTACGGTCATTCAGTTGATTAAACCACTCATAACTGATCGCCGCCTCAGGCGACAGGTTGAGCACGATCACAGGTACTTTAGCGCGCTTCACCACCGGCAGCACGGTAGACGACAGTGCATAGGTAGTGACATAGAGGAATATCAGGTCAACATCTTCCGTACGGAAGTGATGACCCGCCTCAAAGGCTTTTTCTGGTGTGTCTATCAGCCCAAGGTTAACTACTTCGGCGCCATAGGTTTTTAACCTGCCGGCTACTATATCCACATAACCTGCCAGCCTTTTTTGCAATCCTTCAAATTGCTCCCAGTATGCTTCAAGGCCAATTCCAAAGAGCCCTATTTTTAATGGAAAATTGTTTGGTGACATTTCATTTATTTATAATAATTTTCTGCTCAATTAAGAATCATTTTTTTGTGGTTACATGAAACCGGTATTGCCCCGATCCGACAGCGACTAATGCTTTTTCATTTTCATATTTCAGGATCTTTACATCATTCCTTCCGTTAACAGGTGTACCACTTTCTGTAATTTCAGCTATTTGCGATGCCGGAAGATAAACGGTAGCCGTTGTATTGACCGGTATTATTACATTTAATTCAAAATCATCATTTCCCTTTTCCCATTTGGAAGCAATGACACCATAAGGAGAAAGATAGCTTGCTCCGGCGCCGGTTACATCACCAACGGGCCCGGGACGGATATCAATGTGTTTGAAACCAATGGAATGTTTAGCCTGCCGTATTCCGCCCAGCCCGCTGTAAAACCATTCCATTAAATGTCCCAGCATGAAATGATTATTGGATACAAAGCGGTAAGCCTGCCAGGATTCAGTGAGAGATGTTGCGCCATGCGCCAGTTGAAAACCATAGCCCGGTACGTCCGACCGGTTGTTCATATCAAAGACCACATCTGAGCGGCCGTTATCTTCCAGTACCCTCAGCAGATAACGATACCCTATATCCCCGGCAGTGAGACTGTTCTTTCGTCCGCGGATATCCGCTACAATATTTTCGACCACAGCATCTTTATACTGCGGCTCCACCAGCCCCATATACACAGCCATTGCATTGGCAGTCTGGCTGCCTGTTACATATTGCCTGGTATCTTTATTAAAGAAAGCGTCATTGAACGCTGCTCTTACTTTTTCAGCCATTGCTTTATAATCCTGGGCATCCTTTGTCTTGCCAAGCAGCGTGGCAGCTTTATTTAAAATACTCAGATCATAATAAAAAATAGCGGTAGCAGTTATCCCTTTAGGCGTCAGTTGTGATTCACCGGGGCTTTTAGGTCCGATATCAAACCAATCTCCCAGCCCGTATGATAAAATGCCATTTACAGATTTTTTTTGAAGATAGTCAGCATAACGCTGCATCATCGGGTAGGCTTCTTTTAACGCCTGCTCATCGCCATACCATCGATATAAATACCAGGGAAGGATGACACAATTGCTTCCCCATTCGGGAGAATCCCTGAAACCGCTTTCAAAATGAACATATTCAGGCGCGATGTCAGGTACAAGCCCATCCGCGGTTTGCGCATCTATCATGTCTTTCACTACTTTCCTGCCCAGGCTTGCAATATTATAATTGTATTGTACGGAAGATCCCATTAAATGCGCTTCTTCAAGCCATCCTAATTTTTCACGGTGCGGGCAGTCTGTAAGCACACTGGCCATATTGCTCCTGATAGCCCAGTCTATGAGCGTGTTGGTACGATTAAAGAGCTCGTTTGAGCAGGAAAAGCTACCTGCTTTTGCCGCTGCATTACGCGTATGCAAACTTTCTATTTCCATAATCACCGGCAGATCCTGTGGGTTAGGTTCTCCGTCAGGTACCGCGCCTTCCACCTGTATATAACGGAAACCATAATAGGTAAACTGAGGCTGCCATGTTTCCGGTGTTTTCCCTTTCAAAGTGTAACTGAAATAAACGGGTGATCCTACCGCATTCTGAGTGATCAGCCCATCATCCGTGATCAGCTCTGCGGGACGGAACATGATCTGATCCTGCTTTTTACCTTTCACTTTTATCCTGAATATGCCTGAAGCATTTTGCCCGAAATCGTACACCCAAACAGATGGTTTGGGCTGTGATATTTTTTTCACGGAAAATAAATCTGCAATTTTAAGCGGATCCGCCGTTTGAGCGCTCAATACCGGCGGTCCATCCACGGTAATAGCTTTTTTCCATGACTGGTCATTAAACGAAGGGCCGTCCCACCCGGTTTGTTCCAGGTTTGCATTGTAATCTTCACCGCCATAAATGCTTGAAAAAGTTATGGGGCCGGGAGATGTTTTCCATGTGTCATCACTTATAAGATTTTCTACAGAGCCATCAGTATATTCCACGGCTATCCTGCAGATCATTTTCGGGTAACCGTATGCTATCGTGATCTTCCGGTAACGCTCCCGGGGAGTATAATAAAAACCATTGCCAAGCATGACACCCAATGCATTCCCGCCTTTTCTTAACTGACCGGTGATGTCGAAAGTTACATACAGTGCATTATTACTATATTGCGTCCAGCCGGCATCAAGAAAATGATCGCCCGTTTTTTTACCATTGATCCTCAGATCAAAATGTCCCAGTCCTGCAATAAAAGCTGTAGCTCTCTTAACCGTTTTCTTTATAACAAATTCTTTTCGAAGCAGGGGCAAAATGTCTTTACCAGGCCCTAATTTGGGATCGCTTCCTCCATGAATGCCCGGCACAATACGAAGGCTGTCGGGTAGTTTTTCATAAGCGATCCATTGCGCTCCCTTCCAGTCTTCACGGCTCAGCAAGCCCATTTGCCATGCAGCAGGCCTGCTCCACTGCGAACTGATATTCTGATCGTCCCATACCATCACCTTCCAGTAATATAGTTTCCCCGGCTGTAGCTTTTTCCCTGCATAAGCTACCTGTATGGACTGATCTGAAATCACTTTTTTTGAATCCCATACATTGCCTGTATTTTTTTGAAGGAGCGCCTTATCATCTGCTACCAGCACGCGGTATGCTTTCTGCATGGTATTTCTTCGTGAAGCACTAAGCTGCCAGCTCATGCGGGGAGAAGCGTCGTCAACGCCTAACGGGAATTCCTGGTATTGACATTGCAGATCAGACACTACTATTTGTTGCGCGGACAGCGGGCAATAAAATAGGATGGAAATAAAAAAAATTAAACTTCTTTTCATTGTATAAATATATAATGGGTATCCGTTGGATGTTGCACTATTCTTCATACCTCAACAATTCAAAATCGCTCATTAAGCCATAATCATATGTATCATAAGCACTCCCCGGGGGATAAGATTTAATGTTCCACCAATGCCCAGGTCCAACCATTCCCGGTTTGGGGGAATTATGATGCGGGCCTAACAGGTTTTTTAGGCTGCCGGTCACTTCCACTTCTACCCGGTTATTTCCTTTCCTCAGGTATTTTGTAATATCTAAGGTGTTTGGCTCTGAAAATATAATGCCTGCATCGCGGCCATTTACTTTTACGGCAGCCACGGTTCCCTTCCAGTCTCCGAGCTGAAGCTCAAACCGGTTACCGGTTTTTTCCAGGTTAAAGTTTTTAACGTACCTGACGCCAAAACCATACAAAGGCAAACCCTGGTTCTTCCAGCTTCCCGGCTGTAATGGTTTTGGAGGCACGATTTGCCATCCTTTGTCTGCCGGCTGCAGGTTAAAGTCTCCCAGAATATATACAGGTTCAATTTCCGCATATACACTCATGGGGTTAGCCGTAACGGATAAGGTATTATCACCGGCTTTCAGATAAGAGCCTAATTGCAGCACAGCGAACGACTGGTCAAGCCACCATTTTCCTGCAACGGGTTTTATGGGTTTGCCGTTCACTTTGATTTCCTTCCACAAGTTGCCCTGTTCTATAACAGCGCGGAATTTTTCAAAGCTCACCTGTTTGTCAATAATGAAATGATAAGTCGTTGTAAAACCAGTCCCTACAGAAAAAGTATCTCTTGCTATAATATGATCTTTGAATTGCACCTGGTGATTCCAGGGGTTCCTGTTAAAACCGTAATGCGTGAACACTGTCCTCGATGCAGCGCCCACATGCGTATCTTTTAACAGGCTGTCGCCCAATTGCAGATCGCAGAAATCTACCATCAGCGTATTTTCGGCGGGACGAATGGTTTGAACAACTGTTCCCTTAACGACAGATCCATTTGCTGCGGCTACATATTTTTTCAGGCCCTGTTGTTTTTTATCAGCAATAAAAAACAACACGCTACCGGCCGGCGGAATGGTAAACTGTAACGATATTTTATCGCCCTGCTCCTGCTCGGGGTAATCTGTTATTTGTCCCGTAGTCAGATCCATCAGCAAAGCATCTTTCCCTTTGCTGTATACTATTCCTTTTGCAGACGATACCATGCTGGCGTTGGACAGAAAAAGCACCTGCCCGTCGTTCATTATCCTGCGGTGGTGATACAGATCACCTCCGATAGCATCTCCTCCGTCTGCACTGATCTGGAAATCATCCTGCCTGAACTGCTGCGCTATAACGGATGGATCCAGTCCGGCAAACTGCAGGATGTGATCGTTGGGTGCATTAAAATACTGCAGCTCGTTTTTCAGCTCACCATCTATCCGCTGCAATTGATCGAACAATATCACTTTCCCTCCTGCATCTGCATATGCTTTCAGGAGCTCGTAAGTAGCCTTGTCTATATTTTCCATTCCGGGTGGGATCACTACGGTACTGTATGACCGCTCACCAACAACAAAGCTTTTATCGCTCGTTTTTCCATGGTCTTTAATAATATTTTCTGATCCCAGGTCATATTCCACCTGCGCTTTTTCAAGCGTGGTGATGAACTGCTGAAAGCGGTTTCCTATGGCGCGTAACCCTTCCTGTTTGTTGCCAGGGGCGGCATACATCCATGCAGATCCTGTAGGCTCGATGACCAGGATATGATTTTGCTGCTTACCCTGCGATAGTACGAATGACAACCGCTTAAAATATTCGTTCAGCGTTTTGTAATAAGGCCACCAGGGGGCATGATAAGAAAAGCTCTGCGGATAATCGTACTTTCTTGCGCCGGTAAGCGTCATCATAGAAAGATGCTGGTTTAAGAAATTCACGCCCAGCACATATTCCCAGTCGCCCAGCCTTTTCATATCTTTAAAAGTAAGCTCCCAGCCGCCGCCGCCATAAGTTTCACTAAGCGTTCTCTGCTTTCCCAACTGATTAGCCACGCTGGATAATTCTTTTACCGAACGGATATTCCCGAATTGTGCGTTAGGGCTTTCTTCATCAAACTGGTTGAACAACATATCAATACCCGGCTGCTGGTGCCAGGCGTACATGGCCATGTTGTCGGGACCTTCTCCCGGGTCGGGCCATCCATGTTCCCAGTAATGGCCGGTCCATTTCAGGTGATGCTCTTCCGTATATGCGTGCATAGGCTTCGACCAGCGGTCAATAAATAACTGCAAAAGGGTTTGCCGGTAGTTATGCCTTATTTTTTTCCAGTCGCCTGTTTCTTCAAAAAGAGAAGGCAGGTAAGTCCGCAGATCGTAACCCCATTTTTGTTGAAAGGCATTGAAAAGATCGGGCGTCCAGCGTATATTGCCTGCACCATGTGAAGGAATGCTGGGCTCATCCGAAAACAAACCGGGAACGGTTTTTCCAAATTCGCTTCCCGCTATCTTTTCGTATCCCTTCATCGTTACGTCAAGGAACTTTTCAGTAACTCCCTTTACCATCAGGTCAACATAAGGAAATTCAGGCGGGCCTACGGTGCCCGCCTGCTTGTGATAAAATTCTTTTTTAAACAGGTAGTATTTTCCCGGCCTGTCTTTTTCAGCATTCAGGCTGCTGCTGATATCAATCAGGCTTCCGTTGTCTTCTTTCAGGGCAATGAAAATATCACCGGTTTGTGCAGGCAATGTCTCTGCTTTTATCATGTGCAGCATCTGCCCCTGGTTGTATGATTCCGGCATCTGGTCGGGCACATTGCCCCCGGCAAAGCCCGAAGGATAAGAGTTCTCATCGTATATCCATACATCCAGCCCTAAAGTTTTTCCTTTTTGTATAGTATACTGGTACAGATTGAACCAGTCAGGAGACAGATATTCAGTAATAAGCCCCGGCCGCGGATGTACCATTACACCGCCAAATGCATTTTGTTTAAACTCCTGCATCATGGAGTCAATAATGGTTTTGGTCACTTTAGTATGCCACACCCATAATGGCGCGCTGCCATAAGCTTTGCCGGGAGATGCAAATTTGCTTTGCAGATGCTCCAGCGTGGCGGGCGTTGCATTATTTTTATCTGTTTGTGAAAAAACGGGGCCGGCTCCTAACAGCAGGCTCATGAGCAGTATAACTGCAACGGGTTGAAATCTATGCATAATAATGTGTTTTAAAGTAGTGCTGGTGAATGGTGAATAATGGATTTATTCACTATTGCCCATTCACTATTGCCTGTTCACTAACTAACCCAGCGCTATTTCTTCTGAACGACCACCACAGCATATGGCTCCATTTTTATTGTTGCTCCATTCAGTGTCGCCATAGAAGGAGGGTTGTCGTCAGTAGTAATATCAACGGCAGATACTGTTCCTCCGCTCATTTCTCCGGGCAGCTCAAATTCTGCAGGCACATTTCTCCGGTTTATTAATAATATCTTCTTTCCTTTTTTGGTAATAAATCCCTGTGCCGATACGCCGTCGGGAGTGGCGTTTTCAAAGTGGGTTTGCACAAAGCTGTCTCCGGGTCCAAAATTATCATGCAGCAACCTCAGCACCCAGTATCTTGCGTTGGGATTACCGGTTTCCCAGTTCATCATGCTCACGTCGGGGAATTGTGTGGGATAGCCTACAAGCTGGGATTCCCCGGCTACATCAATGCCAAGCTTTGTCAGTTCAAGAAAAATATAGGCATATAAAGTGGATGCAACATTCCAGTAATCTTCTTCAATGGGTTTTATCACAGAAGGCGAACGAAGAATAACGCCTATCTCATTGATAGTAGTAAAAGTTTTAGGGGCAAGCCTTTTCCTGATATTCTCAATATATCTCACCTTATCAAGAAAAGCATCGGCCTTTTCAAAAAAAGTGTACGGGTAAGCTGAGATCTCCTGGTCGGACCAGGAAGGAGAAGAATAATGATGGTAAGATATGCCCTCCGGCACAATTCCGAAACGGTGATTTTTCGGGTTTAAAAAATATTCAAAGTATTCGGGGTCGGAAACCCTTGCCAGCGAAAGCCCGATGAATTTTGTTTGCGGCGAAAGCTTCTTTAATGCTCTTACTATAACATCATAGATTTTAGTATAGAGCTGCGGTGAAATATTGTGCTCCAGGTCGGGCTCATTCAGCACTTCCCAGTATGGGATCTTGTAGAAATGCCCTGATTTGTGGAACCTGCCCAATTCATCTGTAAACCCGCCTCTGGTATACCAACTGAACAACCTGGCATAATAGTCGGCCAGCTCTTTACCGGTAGAATCCCGGAGCTCTGTTCCGGGATTATAATCCCAGAAAGGCTGGTATGGATCTTCAGGATAGATCACCGGCTTATCCGTTTCCCACATCCATGCAGGCGTTGTGCTGAAATTGATGACTACCGAATGTCCTTTGGTTGCCTCCATAATAGCTTCCATAGTGCTGTCGAGGTAGGTAAAATCCCAAAAGGTCTCCGTTGCAGTGGGTGGCTTAAGCGCTGCAACCGCCATTTTAGGATAAGGAAACCAGGGCACGTATCGTACAAAATCCGCACCGAGATCCTTTAATGCTTTGAATGTTTTTTCATGAATGGGAGAAGATGGTCTTACCATTGGATTTTCAACCACCTGCAGAGTAGGAGTCGTTTTTGAAACGAAGGTTACGTTATCCCATACTACTTTAAGACCTGGTTGCCTGGTTTGTGAAAGCCCCGGAAAGCAGGTGTTGATCACAAGCATAAAAATTATAAAAATCTTCAGGGAGTTAAAAAAACAGGAGGGATTATTTTTTGGTTTTTTTTTCATAATCAGTTTATTAAGGTGAGGTTGTTTATATATTTTAGTAGAAATAAAATCATTAATTTAATTCTATCAATGCCGGATCATGCGCAATAACAGTGATTCAAAGTGGAGCCGCAGGAGATAAAATTATTTACCGGTATGAAAGTATCATGAAAAAGATAAAAAGAAAATACACAATTTGATATTTCGGATGTAAATCCTGATAAGATACACAATTTGATATTTCATATATACATCCTGATATATAATTATCGCACAGATGACCAATTATTATAAATACTTACCTACCAGTGATGAAGATGAAAGCTGGGGATTGCATATTTTAAATGCCGGGTGTAACAGGATATTTAAAAATGAAATTTATCCTTCCGTACAACATCCCGCACATCATTATTTTACCTGGAACAAAGGGAGGGTACTGGATGAATTCCAGGTAATATATATTGCAAAAGGCGAGGGTATTTTTGAATCGGCAGGCTCCAGAAAAAGCATTATAAGGGAAGGGACTATCCTGCTGTTGTTTCCCGGTGAATGGCATCGTTTTAAACCTAATGTGAAAACAGGCTGGGATGAGTACTGGGTAGGATTTAAGGGGCCAATCATGGAAAATCTTGCGCAGCAAAAATTTTTTCATCAACGTAAACCCATATTGCATATCGGCATTCACGAAAGCATTATTAATTTAATGCTGGAGATCATTGAAAAAACAAAAAATGAGAAAACGGGCTACCAGCCAATGGTGGCGGGCATTGTAATGCACCTGCTCGGGCAGATCCATACGCTCGTGAGGCAAAGCAATTTCAAAGCGGAAGACATTACCGAATCTATTATCAACAGGGCAAGGATTATTTTCAGAACACATATAGACGAGGATATCACTATCGAAAATGTTGCGGAAGAGCTGAATGTAAGCTATGCGTGGTTTCGCAAAGCTTTTAAAGCATATTCAGGTATTGCGCCGCACCAATACCTTTTACAATTGAAAATTGAAAAAGCAAAAGAGCTTTTATCGGATCCTTCCATGCAGGTAAAAGAAATTTCTTTCAGCCTGAATTTTAAGTCCTCATTTTATTTTTCAAAACTGTTCAAAGAAAAAACCGGAAGCTCACCTGCGGAGTTCAGAAAAAAAATGGATCATAAAAAATGATCTTTTTTTAACGCCGGCATATCGCAAAGCCGCTTTTCTATTGTTAAAATGATGAAGTTCTAAAACTATATTTTTCCCTTTTTTCAGCATTACTTCTACAGGATAGTACAGGATGAGCTGCCTGCCTTCAGCAATTATCTTCCTTATCAGTAATAAATTTTTACCGGGTAACCGGTAACACAAAAGGAACGAAAACTGCCAAATGAGAAAAAGCTTAATAAGCATATCGTCGGTTGCAATATGCTATTATATGTTTAAATGGTATTATTTCTGCCTGCCGGTTGTATACAGGTTGATGCTACATGTTATATATTCAGGCAGGCGCATTAAAATATTTACCCCGGCTTCTCAGCCGCTGATACCCTGGCAACATTGCTTTTTTTATTACACTGCATATTTATTACCGGGGGTACTTACCGGTTCTATTTTTCTACAGATTTCTAAACATCAAAACAACTTTTATGATCAAAAAGGATTATCCGGCCTCCTCGGGAGGTAAGCACATTGTGGCTTTTTTTATGGCTGTGCTCTTCAGTGCGGCTCTTTATGCCCAGCAAAATCTCACCATTTCCGGTACGGTGGTTGCGGCATCAAACGGAAACGCCTTATCGGGTGTAACCGTTACGGTTAAAGGTACACCAAACGGAACCGCTACAGATGGGGAAGGTCATTTTACTATTACCGCGCCGCGGGGAGCAATACTGGTTTTCAGCTCCGTGGGTTTTCAAAAAACGGAAGTAACGGCAAACAGCAGCAACCTTACTATCCAGCTTATTGCGGCAGACAAAGGGCTTGAGGAAGTGGTGGTGATTGGTTACGGTTCAAAAAGAAAAAGGGATATTACCGCTGCTATATCTAATATTAATCTTGACGACCAGGGAGAATTGCCATCAAGGAATGCTACACAAATGATACAAGGGCAAGCTCCGGGTGTTATTGCTACACAGAGAACCGGTACTCCTGGTGCTGAATTTGAAGTTAGGATCAGGGGTATTGGTTCAATAGGTGCAGGTAGCAATCCTTTATATGTTATTGATGGATTTGCAGTAGGTACCAGCGTTGGTCAAAACTTAAACCCCAATGACATCCAGAGCATTTCTATTTTAAAAGATGCCGCAGCCACAGCAATTTATGGTGCACGTGGTTCTAATGGCGTTGTGCTGATTACTACAAAATCTGCCAAAGAAGGGCAAACAAGTTTAAACTTATCAGTAGACTACGGAGTACAAAACATTCCCAAAAGCAGACGGGTTAAAGTGCTTAACGGCGTTGAATTTGCTCAATTCAAAAAAGAAGTTTTCATGGATAACTGGAAGTATTTTAAAGGATATGAAGCTCCTATAGATTCTGTGCCTATAGGATATCGTTACCCTGAGCAAACAAAATATTCCACAGACTGGTTTAACGAAATATTGCATAACAACGCACCATATACAGATGTAAACCTTACCTTATCGTCAGGTAAAGGAAATGTAAACTCCCTTTTATCTTTCGGGTATTACAAAGAAGATGGTGCACTCAGGCAGACCGGTTACGACCGCTTTTCGGCCAGGGCTAATCTCTCAGGTAAGGTGAGGGAATTTATTACAATCGGCTTAAATCTTAATGGAAGTTATACACGCCAGAACGTTGGTTCTACCGATGGTCGCGACGCGATAGTCGGGTCAAGCCTGCTGATTGACCCCAGAGAACCAGCATATAATGAAGACGGTACAATACGGGCTTTCATAGGGGGTAAAGATGGGGTATTTGCCTATCCGAGCCCACTCTTTCTTTTATATAATTATAAAAAACATAGAGATATAGCCGATGTGTTATCAAATGTGTATGCTGAGATATCTATTCTCAAAAATTTAAAATTCCGTTCTTCATTTAATGTAAAATTGAACTATAATACATACAATGAATACAAACCCTCTACTATAGGCAGAGGCTTAACAACAGGAACAACAGGTGCACCGCCACAGATTGCAACTGCATCTGAATCTAATGAAAGATTATTGAACTATTCTGCAGATCAGTTATTAACCTATACACCTAATATTGGCGATGATCATAAACTCGACTTCCTTGCAGGTTTTACGGCTCAGAATGAAGTGTATAAAAATATCGTTGGAACAGCTAATACATTTCCGGACGATTTAACACCATATCTTGGTGCCGGAGCTATCCGTTCTTCCAGTTCAACAGAATATGGCTGGAGCTTACTGGCTTATATAGCACGCGCCAGTTATTCTTATAGAGATAAATACCTGCTTTCTGCTTCATACCGCAAGGAAGGAAGTTCACGTTTTTCGCCAGGTTATAAATATGGTGATTTCCCTTCTGCTTCTATAGGATGGAGAGTAAGTGGTGAAGATTTTATGTCGAATGTAAGCTGGCTTACAGATCTGAAACTAAGAGCCAGCTATGGTAAAACCGGTAACAGTGATATTCCAAGTATATTAGGCGGTCAGTCCGGTAATTATGCCAGTTTCCCTTTCTTAACTACGAGTGGTTATATCCTCAACGATAATTTTGCGCCAGGCGTAATTGTGTCTTCATTTGCCAATAGTTCCTTACAATGGGAAAAATCAGATCAAACCAATATTGGTTTAGATATGGCCATCATAAACAATAAGGTAACATTAACTGCAGAATATTATAACAAACTCACCAACGACATGTTATTACCAGTAAGCATCCCTGCAGTTTCAGGTTTCACATCAAGCTATGCTAATGTTGGGCAGGTTAGAAACAGGGGTGTTGAAATTGCTGTTGGTTATAACGAGCGTATTGGAAAACTGAATGTAAGAACCAGCGGAAATATTGCTTTTAACAGGAGCAGGGTAATGTCGATAAACGGGGGTAATGATATACTTTGGTATGGTAGCTTTTATGGCGGCTATAACGTAAATAAGGTTGGCAGACCTATAGGTATGATTTATGGTTATGATAAGCTCGGCATTTTTAACACACAGGATGAAATTGATCATGCGCCAAAGCAGGATGGTGTAATACCCGGCGGCATGAAATTCCGTGATGCAGACAGCAATGGAGAAATTACTTATGATACCAAAGACATGGTAGAAATAGGCAATCCTAATCCCAAGTTTACATGGGGCTTAACTATTGATATGGATTATAAAGGTTTCGATTTTAATGTACTGTTCATGGGTGCACAGGATTTTGATGTATACAGAAACATTGAAGCATCTACAATGAATATGGATGGTGTATTCAATGTTCTTGATAAAGCAAAAGACAGGTGGAGATCTGCTGAAAATCCTGGCACTAATCCTACTGATGTACACGCGCAGGGAGGCACCAACTACTTCAAGTGGTCACGGGAAAGCAGCAACAGGTATGTATATGATGCAAGCTATGGTTGGGTGAAAGCGGCAACGTTTGGTTATACTTTTTCAAAAACCAAATACTTTAATAATATTCGTGTTTTTGTTGGCGCTAATAATCTTTTTATTATCACCAATTATCCTGGCAACAATCCAGATGTTAGCCAGCGGGCTGGTACCCAATTAGGCAATGATGATGAAGCTTACCCGGTTCCAAGAACATTTTTTGTTGGTGCTAAATTTAACTTTTAAAGCTATTACACATGAAATATATAATCACGATAACAACTTTATTTGTTTGCTTTTGCTTAAACTCCTGCAAGAAAGGCTTTCTCGACAAAACAGACTCCACCAGAATAGGAACGGGTGTTTTTTACCAGGATGAAGCGCAGGTAAACCGCGCTATTAATGGTATTTACGGGCAATTGCAAGGCATCACTAATGTTAATTATATTTTTAAGGAAATGACCTCCGACAATACCACTATTGATCTTAATCCATCTGACCGTGGTGGTGCAGCCGGTTGGGAAGCATTTGAATATTCTACCGTTAACTCCGGTAATGGAGAAATAACCAACTTGTGGGTTAGGTATTATGCTACTGTTTATAATGTTAACGTAGCAATTGAAAGATTAGCAGCATCTGCTATTGATGATGCCGTGAAAACACGATTAAATGCTGAATTAAAGTTCCTGAGAGGGTTTTTGTATTTTGACCTGGTTCGTTTTTTCGGGAATGTTGTAATCGTTACAAAACCGGTAGTTACTCCAGCAGAAGCATTTGAATTGGTAAGAACCACTTCAATCGAGGAAGTGTATTCATTTATTGAGACTGATTTAAAAGAAGCAATTGCCGGATTACCTACCAAGGCTGATCAGGCAACACAATTTAAAACTCAAATCGGCCGTGCAACTAAAGGAACTGCATTGGCAACTTTAGGTGAAATGTACCTCACTTTAAAAAAATACCCTGAAGCCGTATCAACATTGCAGCAAATATTGCCTTTAGGATATAGCCTGCTGCCTAATTATGCTGATGTTTTTGATATAACCAAGAAAAACAACGCTGAGTCCGTTTTTGAAATCCAATACCAGGGTAACAATGACCTGGGCGAGTGGAGCAGCTTTATGTACACATTTGCACCAAGAACTTCCAGTAATGCTATTGTTGGATTTAAAGGCCAGGGTTTAGGCGGTCGTAATATACCTACCAATAATATGATTGCCGCCTACGAAACCGGGGATCTTCGAAAAGATGTTTCTTTAAAAACAAGCTTTACACTAGATGGTGTAACATACGCTATTCCTTACGTAAACAAATACAATCACCCGCATACCATTGCAGGCCGCACCAATGACAACTGGCCGATTTACAGGTATGCCGATGTATTGCTGATGCTGGCCGAGGCCATCAACGAAGCTACAGGACCTTCTTCAGAAGCAGAAGGTTATCTCAACCAGGTGCGCACAAGGGCAGGGCTTGCTGCAAAAACCGGCTTAAGCAAAGATGATTTCAGAGCGGCAGTATTAGAGGAAAGAAGGGTTGAGCTGGCTTTCGAAAACCATCGCTGGTTCGATCTGAAAAGAACTATGACACCTGAACAACTGGCAACATTTATGAATGCACACGGCGCAGAAGAAAAAGCGCACCCGACAGTAAACAGAGGTGGCGTTGCGTTTAACCAGCTGGATTATGTATATGAAGCTAAAGAAGCTATTTTACCGATACCTGCAACTGAAATTCTGGTAAACAGTAAATTGACCCAGAACGACGGATATTAACATATCTGAAATACAGCAAATAAAAAACCGCCCCACTAAGGGGCGGTTTTTTATTTAATTTACCGTATCATAATTACAAGACGCCAATGGAAAATTTTATGCGCAGGTTAAAGATGTAACTATCGCCAGCCCTGAGTCCGGTAAAAATTATTTTGGTATAAATTTTAATCTTACGGAAGTTACCGAAGCGGAATTGGTTACACTGATCAATGATATGAAGAATAAATAGGTCATTAAAAATTCCCTTTTTATAAAGTCACGCCAATATGTAAGGGTTGTCTTAACGTTTTAAGACAACCCTTTATCAAATCAGCAATACTGTTTACTTATTTTTGAATGATTACACGATGTGGAACAGGTGCTGCAATACCGTTTAAATCAAATGCGGTTTTCACAGCTTCCTGCACGCCGAAAAACACCTCCCAGTAATCACCTTGTGTGGTATAAGGACGAATGGCTAAGGTTGTCATACCATCTCCTACTTTCATTACACTTACTTCAGGCGCCGGATCTTTTAATACCTTAGGGTGAGATAACATGGCTTGCACTGCTACCGTACGTGCTTTATCGATAGATACCTCTGGTGCTATTGCCATACTTATATCAACACGAAGGTTGCCATGTGTATTAAAATTGGTAATTACCCCGGTTGAAAGTGGTCCGTTAGGTAAAATAACTGTTTTATTATCCGGAGTAAGTAAAGTTGTATTAAATACACCCTGTTCGGTAACCGTACCTGCCACGCCCTGCGCTTCAATAATATCACCTATTTTAAATGGCTTGAAGATGAGCATCATAACTCCGCCTGCAAAATTACCCAGCGTGCCGTTTAATGCAGAGCCTATTGCCACACCAGCACCAACAATAAGTGCTGCAAAAGAGGAGGTATCTACACCAAGAATACCAAAGATGGTGATGATCAATAAAACAAGGCAAATGATTTTAAAAAATGAAATGAGAAAGGTTTGTAAAGACGGATCGAATTTCTTTAATGTTTTTTTCAACAAAAGACCCAGGCGGCCGATTATCCAGCTTCCTATAATGTAAAATACAATAGCCCCAATTACTTTAGGAGCATATGCTGTAGCGGAATCAATAAATTTTGAAGCAACAACGCTTCCTTTATTTACCAACTCTTCTGCCTGCAAAAAATAAAATCTCATAAGTTTTTGTTTAAGTATTAATAAAAGTGCAGGGTTGTGGGTATAGCAGCAAGAGACGGCAATTCTGTTAAGGTAGTTGCATAACAGAAAATTAATATCTAAAAAGAAACCCACATCGCGCTGATGTGACTTTCCGAAAATATAAAAAATGAAAATTACATGTTTAATCCCCCGCAAACACTTATGGTTTGCCCGGTAATATAATTGCTCCAGTCAGATGCCAGGAACAAAACCGTATCGGCAATATCCTCACCTGAGCCAAAACGACCTAATGGAATATCAGCCTTGTATTTACCTGCGGCATCACCATCTTTAAGATAGCCGGTCATATCGGTTTCAATAAATCCCGGGGCGATGGCATTGCAACGTATATTCCTGCTGCCTAATTCTTTAGCTATACTTTTTGTAAACCCTATAATACCGGCTTTGCTGGCCGCATAACTGCTTTGCCCTGCATTGCCTGATATACCAATGATTGAACTCATATTAATAATACTTCCGGATTTCGCTTTCATCATGGGACGTATAACCTGCTTGGTCATGTTATACACACTTTTAAGATTGGTATTTATTACATCATCCCATTGCTCGCTTGAGAGGCGGAGCAGCAAATTATCTTTGGAAATACCGGCATTGTTTACACAAATATCTACTGTACCAAATTCCTTAACCACATCGTTCACTAATGCTTCGCATTGCGCAAAATCGCCGGCATTGCTTTGGTAAGCCTTTGCTTTTACACCAAGCGCTTTTAATTTTTCTTCGAGCGCCACAGCTTTAGGTGCGCTACTGTTGCTCACATAGGTGAAAGCTATACTGGCGCCATGTTCTGCAAGTTTTAATGCAATGGCTTCACCTATTCCTCTTGAGGCACCTGTTACTATGGCAACTTTATTATTCAGCAATTTCATGAATTGTTTTCTGGTTTAAGTATGATATATAGTTTGCAAGATAAATAAAGAACCCGATGAACGATCTTTTAAGAAATGAGCACCTCGTTATTCATGTTTACCAGTCCGGAATAAAAGGAGTTATACAATGAACATATCACCTTTATTCTTCAGGGTATTTACATATCATGGTTTAAACTGAAGCATTTCTTCAACCAGGCTACGTTCATTGCTTAACCTGGGCACTTTATGCTGACCACCAAGTTTTCCTTTACTTTTCAGCCATTCATTAAAAAAACCTTTGTTCATCATATGCATTACAGGTTCTCTCAACGCAATATTTTTATAACGCTTAGCTTCATAATCACTGTTGATGGATTGCAATGCTTTATCCAGCTCATTTTTAAATGCATTAACATCAACAGGTTGTTTCTCAAATTCTATTAACCATTCATGAGCGCCGTTTGATGCATCGCCGAAATACACGGGTGCCGCTGTATAATCATTTACTATAGCCCCGGTTTTTTCACATGCCACAGATACAGCTTTGTCGGTATTATCTACAATCACTTCTTCACCAAAGGCATTAATAAAATGTTTTAACCTGCCGCTCACTTTTATACGAAACGGGCGCAAACTGGTAAACTGAATAGTATCGCCAAGCAGGTAACGCCAAAGCCCTCCATTGGTACTTATTACGGGAGCATAATTTTTGCCAATCTCCACATCTTTTAATCCAATAGTTTGGGGATCTTTCTTTCCATATTCTTCAAAAGGCATAAACTCCATAAATATACCGTGGTCTACAAAGAGCAACATGCCATCTGCGCCGGGGTTATCCTGCGCTGCAAAAAATCCTTCACTGGCATTATAGGAATCAATATAATAAATGTCTTTACCAATTAACTTCCTGAACTGCTCACGGTAAGGCGTAAACGAAACACCGCCATGAATATACAATTCCAGCGAAGGCCAAACCTCAGCCATTGTTTTTTTACCGGTTATTTCAAGAATTCTTTTAAATAAAACCAACGTCCAGGTAGGTACGCCGGATATAGAAGTTACGTTTTCGCGAATAGTACTCTCTGCCAGCCGTTCAATTTTAGACTCCCACTCATCCATAAGCGCAATTGATAATTCAGGTGTTCTTATCCACTGCCCCCATACCGGGGAGTTCTGCAACAATACAGCACTTAAATCACCAAAATGCACGTCTTCATTAATCTGGTTAATGGTATGGCTTCCACCTATTACAAGCCCTTTGCCCGTAAGCAGTTCCGAATCAGGATTAAAGTTGTAATACATGGTAAGCGTATCCTTTGCGCCTTTATAATGGCACTCTTCCAGGCTTTCCTTACTTACCGGTATGAACTTACTTTTATCGCTGGTAGTGCCACTGCTTTTTGCATACCATTGTATAGGGGTGTTCCATAAAATATTTTCCTCACCATCCATCATTCTTTGTATATAAGGCTTGAGGTCATCATATTCATGAATCGGGATTTCTTTTTTAAAATCGCGGGTAGAGAATAATGAAGAGAAATTATATTTTCTGCCAAACTCGGTGTATTGTGCGGAAGTAACCAAATCCTGCAACACTTCTCTTTGAGAGGCTACCGGATTTTCAATCCACGCTTCAATGCGCCACAAGCGCATGCGTGCCAGTTGTGATATTGTTGAGCTTAGTATACCCATTGGTAAGCGGCAAAATAAAGAATTTAAGCGAAATACATTTTTGAATTATACGAGGTATGGAATTGTTTATGGTTTGAAACTATAAACAACAAACAACAAATTATCTATCGCAATGCCGTTTATATTTCCTTATCCATAGATGGAATTTCACTCATGCCTTTCATTGCTTCTTCGTGCAGGTAATCTTTACGTTTAAGTTCAAAGTTTCTGCCAAGGTAAAGTCGTTTAACCTGGTCATCTGCCGCGAGCTCTTCTGCGGTACCGTGTTTAAATATTTTTCCATCAATCAGGAGATAGGCCCTATCGCAAATAGAAAGTGTTTCGTTCACATTATGGTCGGTAATCAGGATACCAATGTTTTTATATTTTAATCTTGCTACAACAGATTGTATATCTTCTACCGCAATCGGATCAACACCTGCAAAAGGTTCGTCCAGCAAAATAAACTTAGGATCAACAGCTAAAGCACGGGCTATTTCTGTTCTTCTTCGTTCGCCACCGCTTAATGAATCTCCATTGTTTTTGCGTACATGGTGCAAACGGAATTCATCAAGCAGGGCTTCCAGCTTATCCTTTTGTTCTGCTTTACTGAGCTTTGTTATTTCAAGCACCGCGGCAATATTATCTTCTACCGTAAGCTTTCTGAATACAGAAGCTTCCTGCGGAAGATAGCCAATTCCCATCTGCGCCCTCTTATACATAGGCAGCTTTGTAATATTCTTATCATCCAAAAAAACCTCTCCTTCATCAGGCTTTATTAATCCTACCACCATATAAAAAGTAGTGGTTTTGCCGGCGCCATTGGGACCAAGCAGTCCTACAATCTCTCCCTGTTTTACCTCTACAGATACATGATTTACAACAGTACGGCTGCTGTATTGCTTTACTAAATTGCTGGTGTGTATAGTTAAACTCAAGTATAAGAATTTGCGCAAAAATACAGTATACAAGGCATTGATTGCGGGTACCCTGCTGTTTTAACAGGTATTTTTGGTATGCTGCGTTTGAGTTATGTTTGCAAATTATTTTGAAAGCACAGGCAATGAAAGTTACAGATCATTTAAAACAGGCTAATAAAACATTAGTATCATTTGAAATACTTCCTCCGTTAAAAGGAAAAACCATTAACTCTATTTATGATCACCTTGATCCTTTAATGGAATTTAATCCTTCCTTTATAAATGTTACTTACCACAGGGCAGAACATATTTTTAAAAAAAAGGTTGATGGTAATTTTGAAAAAGTGGAAGTAAGAAAAAGACCTGGTACTGTTGGCATTTGCGCTGCTATTATGAACCATTATAAAATAGATGCCGTGCCGCACCTTATTTGCGGAGGTTTTACCATACGTGAAACGGAAGATGCGCTGATTGACCTGTATTTTCTTGGTATTGATAATGTTTTATTGCTTCGCGGTGATGCTGCTAAAAATGAAGCTTTTTTTGAGCCGGAGCCCGAAGGTCACCGTTATGCGATTGATCTTTTAAAACAAACGGCCAACCTGAATAATGGTATCTATCTTGAAGATGATATCCGCAATGGTTTTCGCACTAATTTTTGTATGGGTGTGGCCGGCTACCCGGAAAAACATTATGAAGCGCCAAATCTTGCAACAGACCTGAATTATCTTAAAGCTAAGGTGAATGCAGGGGCAGAATATATTGTTACACAAATGTTCTTCGATAATAAAAAATTTTTTGAGTTTGTAGATAATTGCCGTGCAAATGGCATTACCGTTCCAATTATACCAGGGCTTAAGCCTATTTCCTCAAAAAAACAATTGAGCGTTATACCACGCACATTTCATGTTGATATACCTACCGACCTGAGCACTGAAATACTGAAATGCAAAACTGATGCTGATGTTGAACTGGTGGGAACAGAATGGTTGAAGCAGCAATCCATAGAGCTGAAAAAGTGGGGCGTGCCTATACTGCATTATTATACATTAAGTAAACCGAAGATGATTGCAAATGTGGTGAAGGAGATTGTATAAAGCTAATTTGAAAATAAGCTAATTTGAAAATTTGAAAATGTTTTTGAACGTGCTTTAAAGGAGGCATGGAGGATAGGGAGTTATGTAGAGGCAATCTTTATGTATTTTTTTGACCACATTATCGTCGTTGCGTGAAAACCTATAAGGTTTGCCGGGCGGCATTGCAGCGCTGCAAACCTTATAGGTTAGCTCAGAGCCCATAGCTGTCTGCTAACGCCTATAGCTCACACCTTATTCCACCAACGACTTAAATACCTTTTCATTTACTTTAACAGGGTATTTCTTCTTTAGTTCTGCCAACCATTTTTCTTCCAGCACAGCCTGGTAATCGTTTATCACCAAACCCCGGGCTTCTTCAAAACTCTTTTGGTCGGGGCCTTTATAGGTATTGATAATATATGCAAAATTCACAGTGCCGTCAGCACTGTCGGTAACCATTTCCGTTAGTTTGCCGGGTTGTATATCAGCGCCATTGCCGGGAATCTGGGATAAATCAAACCTTGCAGAATCAGCAATAATTTTTCCGGATGTGCTTTCAGCTAAGCCTTTCCATTTTTTAAGATAGGTTTGAATATCTTTTCGCATTTCTTCCGCAGTTAATTTATCTGCAACTGTAAAAAAGATTACGCCGGCACTTTCTCCCCACATATATTTACTCTTATGTTCTTCATAATATTTTTTTAACGCAACCTTATCTTCCCCGGCTTTGTTCCATACTTTTCTCTCCATTACTTCAAACAACAAATTACCATCAGAAAATTCTGTTACCTGGTCACGAAAACGGCTATCGTATTTTTCCAGATGATTTCGGTAGTAATTATTTGCGCTTACTGAAACAAACTGCTTCATCATTTCATTGTAAGGCAATACAGTGGTTCTTCTGCTTTCCTGCGCATATGCCGCCCAATCGTTCATTGTTACCTGTATGGTGTCAACAGAAAACAAAACAGTTTTCCCGTTTATTTTTTTTGAAGGGATAATGCGGTTATTATTTAAAAAGCTATCAGTAGCAGTCCATAATAAATCATCGTTCTCAAATATTTTTTTGTACCCCGTTTTATTAAGAACCTCTTTTGCAAATTGTTCCTTTGCAATTTTCTCCCGGCTGTCCTGCAATACCTGGTCTTTAAATAAGGCATTCATCTGCAGGGTATCTGTTGCAACAGGCAAATACTTAATTCGTTTTACAATATGAATTCCAAATGATGTTTCAAAAGGTTTTGTAACATCAGCATCCTTCTGCAAAGAAAATACGGCATTTTCAAATTCAGGCTCGTATCGCCCTACACCAAATTCAGGCATTAATCCGCCCGTAGCAGCTGCATTTCTTTCTCCGCTGTACTGCCGTGCTAACGCCTCAAAATCTCCTCCCTTTACTATTACCGAATATAACGAATCAGCCAAATGTAATTGTGTGGTTTTTTCCTCTGCAGTTGGTTTGGCAGAATATACCAATAATATTTGTGCGGCTCTCATCTTTCCATAGGCAGCACGTTCACCTGTTTTCATAATAATATGATATCCCAGATTGCTTTTATAAGGTGATGAGTAAGTGCCGGTATTTAAATTGTAGGCTATATTTTCCAGTACATAGGGAAGTGTAAAAACGGTTATATACCCTATGTTGCCTTTATTCGTTTCTACTGATGGATCCTGCGAATATTTAACCGCAACGTCTGCAAAATTTTCTTTATTGTTTAGTGCCGAATAAGCCTGTTGTATTGCATCAAATGCAACAGCCGTATCTACAAATACACCATTACTGTAGGAAGCTGCTCTCCTGGTAGCGTTCTTATCAAAAGGAATAAAAATATGTGACAGGCGAATATCTTTTTGGCTTCTTTCAAAAGCCTCCCTGGTTAAACGGAGAATCACTTTCTCGTCATTGGTGTAATCTTCTTCCAGTTGTGCACGAAAATTTTGTAAATCATTTTTTTGGCCCGGCAATGTATCAAGGCGCATATCTTTAGCAGCCTTTACTTTTAACTTAAAAGCAATAAACAGGTTAAGATAATCGCGCATAGCCTGCTCACTTCTATCACCGGTATTATTCTTATAAAAAGCACGCAAAAATTCTTCTTTTTCTACTTTTTCCCCTTTATAAGTAAACAATGTTTGCGCATGCAGTAAAATACCACATACCATAAAACAGGCTGAGATTAATACACTTTTCATTTTTTCTGCTTGCAAAAAATTTAAAATAACCGGGACCAGCTAATTAGAATACGGAAAAAACCTATTTTTTATTGTCTCTTATCTTCACTTCTATCATTTCATCCAACTGTTCGTAATTCAGTTTTTTGGCAATAATATGCTTGTCTTTATCAAGCAGGTAAAGCATTGGTGTCTGGTATACATCAAACAGTTGTTTGTAGCCGGGTTTTCCTGCATTATATTCTGCTTCCCTCACTTCTGGCAGTTGGTATACATGCAGCCAGTCTTTTAACTGGTAATCATGTATAAATTTCATCCAGGCTTCATTTCCTCCGTCGGTCATTACACCATAAACCTGTATACCCAGCTTTTTCCATTTATGCTGAAAAAGAGAATCAAGCTTCGGCACTTCAACCTGGCAATGCCCGCATGTAGGGTCCCAAAAACATAATACAATATATGGTGCGTTAACATTATACAGTGGCTTTGGTTTTTTTAGTGTGTCTACCATATCCATATCAGCAGCTTTTTCTCCAATCAAATTTGCCATTACACTATATGCCCGGTCAAATACAGCCTTTTTATATTTCTCACTCATCCAGTAATCAGCTTTTCCAGGCGCATAATATCTTTCAAAAAGGTTTATAAATACAGCGTCCTGCCCCATGTATGTTGGGTTAATATACTTTTCAGTAAGTGTTGAAAGCAGGTATTTAAACATTTCTTTATTGGAGGAAGAAATATCAAGAATACTATTGGCAGCCTTGCTTAAAGTATCTGGCTGTTGTATTAACACACTATTAAAATATCGTTGAAATTTTGGGTCAAAAACCGGTGTTCGCATCAACCGGTCATCGGTAAACGAAACACCATCCCAATAGTGTTTTTTATAATACTGGTATGCAAAAGATGAATCAAACTTACCACCCGGATGTTTTGCGGCATCAGGCACTTTTGGCTCCTGCAATACATTAAAAATAGCAGATAACAAATGAGCAGGGTGTAATTTTACAAACTGCTCCCGGTATTCCGTCATCTCCGTATTTAGCTTTGTTATTTGAGTTTTAATTTTTACAGAGTCAGGATTGCCTCCCGGATTATCCTTCAATTGCTTTTGCAGGCTAACGATCGCTTTCCCTTTTTCCTGAGCCATTTTCTGATACGTTACAAACAAATCATTATCAGAAGAATTAGTAAACCTGATTTTACCAATTATATCACTGGTATCTGCAACAACTGAAAACTGCTGCTGCCTGTCTATCAACATTTCAAACCATCCGTTTTTTGCAGGGAAAATAACCATATATACACCGCCGGGAAGTTTATCTTTTCCAGCAAAAACTACCTGGCTTTTATCATTCAGCGCTACAGAGTCAATAATATATTGCTTGCTGCCAAAATGATGCCCCAGGTATAAATACCCTTTTGTAAACGGTTTAAGCGTAACAGTAATTTGATAACCTGTTTGTGAAACGGCCGCGAGCTGTAAAAAAACAACTGCCATCAAAAAAATACCCTTCTTCATACTTAAATAAAACGCTAATATTCTTTCTTCTTATCTTTTTTTGCAGAAGTTTTTTCCGGTTGGAGCTGGTTTTCAAGCAATGAAATTATTTTGTCCTTATCTGCTATAGAAGCCTCCAGCACTTCTATTTGTTTTCTCAGTAAAAGTATAACTTCTTCCCTTGCAGAAAGGTAGTTTGTTCCTTCTTCCTGGATGTTTTCCTGCATAAGCACATCAGTTTTAAGTATCATTTCTCCCTGCCCGGTGAGAACCCATTTTAGACTAAAGTCTTTATATACTTTATGAATTTTTTCTAAAATATCTGACCCGATTGAGCCTTTCCCTAAAAACTGCTTCTTCAAATAACCATTTGAAATACCGCAGGTCTGCTCAAAGGCATATGGGGTTAATTTACTATAATCCAGATATTTATATAGTCTATCTATTGGTCTCAAATATAATACTTTTACTGCAATAGCCTAAAGTCTAATAGTAAAAAGAAAATTTTCTAAATTTTATTGAGAATAAATAGAATATTTACTAATATTGCTATTTATACCTAAACGAAAATAAAGTGAAAAACTGAAACCATTGAAAATTTGGTAAATCGCGGCTAAAAGCGTTTTATCATAATAAATAAAATATACATACACACTATGAAATTATACCATCAGAAAACGCCCCCTTTTCAATTACCCGAAAACAGGGAAAAAACGGCTGAAGAAATAATAAAAGATTTTGTTATCGAAAATCACCTCCACGAAATAAAGGAAGATTTATGGGCTCTTGTAGAAACAGCGCTCATTACTAACAATACCCGTTTCAATAAATCTTATCAACGGGATAATATCCTGTTTTTTTACAAGCAGATGGAAAGATTAATGGAAGCTGTTTATACTATAAATTCCTGAGTATATTGAAAACCTTCCTGAAAATTGCTTTTGTATATTGAATAATACTTTTGCAGGCTTTTAATATGCGGGGTATTTTGAAAAAAGATCCGGCTTCTTTATTTAAGTAAATACCTGCGCTCCCTGTATACCTTCAACACAAACTCACCAAACAATGTATTTGCCCAGGCAAACCATTTGCGTGTAAATTTAGAGGCGTCATCTTTATTAAAGCTTTCATGCATAAAGCCCGTGCCCGCATGGTTTTTTTGCAAAATAGAAAGGCATTGCTTTACCTCAGCGTTATTATTGCTGGTAAGCCCGCGGATAACAACCGCAATCGGCCAGATATTATCCACCAATGTATGTGGGCTACCCACGCCTTCTCCGGCAGCGCCTTTGAAAAAATATGGATTGCTGTCACTCAATACAAAACGACGGGTATTCTGGTAAACAGGATCGCTCGATTTTACATGGCTGAAATAAGGCAGCGCCAGCAAACTGGGCACATTACTGTCGTCCATAAATAAATGATTGCCGAAACCATCTGCTTCGTATGCGTATATTTTTCCGAAGTTTGAATGAGTGGCAACAGCATATTGTTGCAAGGCTTTCTCTACCTCGTTGGCAAATGCGCTGCATTCTTTTGCGAAAGCCTGATCTTTGACTATAGCACTGTTCATCTCTGCCAACTGGCGCAAAGCAGCAACTGCAAAAAAGTTTGTGGGCACAAGAAAAGGAAATATGGTCGCATCATCTGAAGGGCGGAAAACAGATACGATCAACCCAACAGGTTTTACAGGATTACCATAACCATTGCCAGGCACTGTATCGGTAGACCATGATGTGGTTCTGCCAAATGTATACGGACCTTTGTCTTTCTTACGCTGTTGTTCCCTGAAAGTTTTTACTACAAGCTGCATGGCTTGTTTCCATTTATCATCAAAAGGCGAAGTATCGCCTGTTATTTTCCAATAATTATATGCAAGCCTTACCGGGTAACACAATGAATCTATTTCCCATTTTCTTTCGTGCAATTCCGGCTTCATGGCAGTATGGTCTTTATCCCATTCACTGCCCGTTGGCCCGTCATTAAAAGCATTGGCATAAGGGTCAATAATAATGCAGGCGTTCTGCCGGTTAATTACACCGGCTATCAGTTGCTGCAATGCCTTATCTTCTTTTATTAAAGAGATGTATGGCCAAACCTGCGCGGTGCTGTCGCGCAACCACATAGCATGTATATCGCCTGTAATCACGAATGTATCAGGTTTGCCATCTACGGTTTTATGTACAACTGTTGTGTCGAGTGTATTGGGAAAACAGTTCTCAAACAGCCACGCTATTTCCTTATTGCCGATATTCTTTTTTATTTCAGCAATGGTTTTTTCTACCGCTACACTTTTAAATTTTCTTTCGGCTTCGGCAATTCTTACTACCGGAAAGTCGGGCATGCCTGCGTATAATTTACCTGATGCGATAATACCTGCTGTAGCGAGTGTGCTTTGTTGAATAAAATATCTGCGTTGCATACGTTATAATTATACCCGCAGCAGATGATGTAGTTTTAGCCAAATACTTTTTTAAGTAACTCGGTAACCCTTGCTGCAGGATCTTTTCTTATTTTTTGTTCTTCCAAACTTACTTCATAAAAAATACCGCTCAAAGATTTTTCTGTTACATATCCCGAAAGATCTGGATTGATGGGTTTAGCAGTGAATTTATTATACGCCGTAAAAACATCGCTCCAGTATTTGGTAGCGTTTGTTTTAGCCAATGCTTTTTCAATCACAGGCTTAAAAGCAGCCGTTAATGGAGTGGTTGTTTTACCTTTAAAATAATCGGTAGCTGCATAATCTCCGCCTTTTAAAATGCCAAGCGCATCAGTAATGGTCATTTCTTTAATAGCATTTACAAAAATTGGGGTAGCTTCTTTAGATGCATCCTCTGCAGCCCTGTTCATAGAGAGGATTGCCTTATCTACCAGGTTTCCCAAACCAATATTGCGCAAAGTGCTTTCTACTTTTTGTGCCTCTTCCGGCAATAATATTTTTATAGCGGCATTGCTGAAAAAACCATCCACGGCAGATAGGCGGGTTGTACTATTTTGTGTGCCTATACTCAATGCCTCTTTTAGGCCCGAAGCAATTTCAGCAGTGCTTAATGAACCATTTCCTGTATTCATTGAACCCAATACCTGTTGGGCTGTTTCGCAACTGGTAAAAAATAAAAACGTATAGAGCGGCAATAAAAATTTCAGCATCTTTTTCATAGTATATTGTTTTATGATGGTGTTGTAAACAGTGGCATTACTTCAGCTTTTTTAACGCATTACTCAACGCTGCAAGCATGTTATTTATTTCCTCTTTTTTACAAGTTCCTACGCTAAGCCGGTACCAGCTTGAATTTTTAGGAGCGCCAAAGGCATAAAATGGCACAACAGCCAACCCTGCTTCATTTAGTAAATAATCTGTAACATCTTTTTGTTCGGCAAGCTTTGCGCCTTTTTCTGTTGTTTTACCAACCGCATTTACCTGTATGGTAAGATAAATGGCAGCCTGCGGAGCAATGGCATTCACGGGTAATCCTTCTTTCCTTAACTGCATAAATCCCTCATAAATCTTCTCCAACCTAAAAGATACTTCCGATTTAAAATGACGTAAATAATTATCAATGGCTTCTTTCTGCAATAAAAACTTTGCTACCGCTTTTTGTTCAGCCATTGGCGCCCAGGCGCCTATATGCGATAATATCGCTTTCATTTTATTGATGATATTGGCAGGTCCCATCGCCCATCCCACTCTAACACCTGTGGCAGCAAAGCATTTGCTTATCGCATCTACATATACCGTGTATGCTTTCATCTCCGGGCGTAGCAATACAGGATCATAGTGTTTAATATCTCCATAAGTAAGCTGCCAATACATCTGGTCATACAGCACATATAATTTTTTTTGCCCGGCAGTTCTTTTCTTATTTTCAGCCAATACCATATCACATATTTCTTCGAGTGTTTCTTTTTGAAATGTTGTGCCTGTTGGATTTTGTGGTGAGCACAGGGCTAATATTACCGCGCCATCAAGATGAGGCTGAATATCTTTTGCAGATGGCATAAAATGATTTTCGGCGCTTGCCTGCACTTCACAATGAATGCCTTCAACAAAATGCGTATAGTGGTTATTATTCCAGGAAGGCACGGCGTAAATAATCTTATCTCCTTTATCGGCAATGGTTCTGAAGAAGCCGTAAATAAGCGGTCTGCCGCCTGAGGCTACAAGAATTTCAGCAGGCGTATATGTTAATTTTTCCCTGTCTTGTAAAAAAGAGGCGATTGCTTCGCGAAGGTCTGCATTACCTTCAGCCGCAGGATAATTGGTGAAATGGTTTTTGTATGCTTCAATTATTTCATGCTCCAGTTCAGCCGGTATTGGAAAAATGGCAGGATCAAAATCACCAATAGTGAAATTGTAAATTTTATTTCCCTGCTTTATTTTTTCCTTTATTTCTCCACTTAGTTTAATAATCTCTGAACCAATTAATGTTTCAGCAAGATTTGATAATGAATCATATGTATTAGCTGTACGAGCCTCATTTTGGCGGCTTTGTGTAGTATGTTGCATAGCTCGCGAAATTACCCTTAAAAATTTTATTTTTGCAGGAAACATCTGGCAATGTCTTTAGAAAAGGATATTAAACAAGCTAAATTCAGAAATGAACACCACAAGGTAACCATTAATTTAATTTACACTTATAACTGGATGATGGAGCGCCAGAAGGCTTTTTTTGATCTGGAAAATATCACACCCCAACAGTTCAATATTCTTCGTATACTCCGCGGCTCTTTTCCAAAACCTATTTCAACCTTACAGATAAGAGAAAGAATGCTCGACAAAATGAGTGATACAAGCCGCATTGTAGATCGCCTGGTTTTAAAAGGACTTGCCAATAAAAAAACCTCTGCCGCCGACAAAAGATTAGTTGATATATCTATAACTGAATTGGGAAAAGAAGTACTGGAGAGATTAGACCAGAAGCATGATAAAATAGATGCCATTCTTGATAAACTTTCTGAAGAAGACGCTAAATTTTTAAACATACTTCTCGACAAAATAAGGAGCACAGATTAATCGTTTGCTCTATTTCCTTTTCTTTACAGTATGAAGAACCTTTATCTTATTGCAATATCGTTGTTTTTATTTCTTTCTGATTGCTTTGCGCAGCATCCTAAATACGAGTTTCGTGGAGCATGGATTGCTACTGTTGATAATATTGATTGGCCAAGCAGGGGTAATTATAATTCAGAAGGACAAAAGGTTGAATTTATACGTTTGCTTGATATGCTGCAAAGCCTCGGTATGAATGCAGTAATTATGCAGATACGGCCTGCTGCTGATGCTTTTTATCCGTCTCCATACGAACCCTGGAGTGAATGGCTTACCGGCAAGCAGGGCAGGGCGCCATATCCATATTACGACCCTTTGCAGTTTATGATTGAAGAAACGCATAAGCGGGGTATGGAGTTTCATGCGTGGTGCAATCCTTACAGGGCTGAATTTCTGATAGGTAAATCATCTATATCTCCAACGCATATCACCAAAGTGCATCCTCAATGGTTTTTAGCTTACGGAGGTAAAAGATATTTTGACCCCGGCAATAAAGAAGCGCAGGAACATGTGGTAAAAGTGATAAGAGATATTGTGAACAGGTATGAAGTTGATGCCATACATTTTGACGATTATTTTTATCCTTATCGTATTGCGGGTAAAGAATTTCCGGACGATAAAACCTATGCGTTATATGCTAATGGATTGGATAAAGCCGCATGGCGCAGATCTAATGTTGATTCTGTAATTGCCAAATTAAGCCGTGCTATTAAGGAAGAAAAACCCTATTGCAGATTCGGTATAAGCCCCTTTGGTGTTTGGAGAAATAAATCTTTAGATAGTTTAGGCAGTGATACAAAAGCAGGGCAAACCAATTATGATGACCTTTACGCGGATATATTATTGTGGTTGAAGGAAGGCTATATAGACTACGTTGTTCCTCAATTGTATTGGGAACACGGGCATAAAGCAGCTCCTTATGAAGTATTGGTTGATTGGTGGAGCAGGAACAGCTATAATAAACATTGCTATATTGGTCTTGGCGTTTATAAAGGCGAATCAAATGCACGCTGGCGCGATAAAACCATTATTCCATTGCAGATAGAAGATTCCCGTAAATACGCTAACATACAAGGGCAGGTCTATTTCAGTTCGCGGTCTTTTTTAAGCAACCCCAACGGATGGAGCGATAGTTTAAAAGAACATTATTACAAATATCCTGCGTTGCTACCTCCTATGTACTGGATTGATAGTATAAAACCATTTCCGCCGGTTATCAATTATATGAATATCGACAGTAATACAGCCATACAAAATATTAAGGTTAGTATCACCAATGTTGGCAGTAAAAAGAAAGTAAGAAAATTTGCGCTCTATGCATTTCCTTCTTTAGAAAATACCGATGTTTCTACCGCTACTCCGTTATTCATCATTCCCTGCAAAAGTGATTCGGTAATATATACTTTAACATTGCCATCTTTACTGCGAACAATAAACGGAAAGGAAGTGTATGTAGGCTTTACAACTGTTGATACCAACAATATGGAAAGTGAATTGAGTATGTTGCAAAAGGTGCAATGGGTTGAGGATAAAAAGCGATGGGATATAATAAAATAATCAGGCTGACTCTATTACCTCGAATTGCTTAACTACTTTTACAAGTGTAGTTTCCAGCATGCAAATCAGAAAGCCGAGCTCTTCCGTATCTTTTTCTTCTGTGGCTAAAATTTCTATTTGTCGTATAGCTGCCTTCATGGGTGTTATCTGCAGCGTATCAATATTAGGTTTGATATTATGCGCCGCTGCGTATACTGCTTTAAAATTTTTATCCTTTAATGCAGTTTTTAAATGATGAATAGATACCGGTACCTGGTTTGCAAAAGCCTTTAGCATGCCGGAAAGCAGTTCTTCATTTCCATGCGTTAATGTTTTCAGCATGCTTAAATCATATAACGGAGCAGATTCTTCTGCTTTATTTTTTTTATCTGATTGAGCGGTGTAACAGCACGACAAAATCTTTTCTACAAGGTTTTTTTCTGTATAAGGTTTAGAAATAAAAGCATTCATTCCGGCCGCCAGGCATTTATTTTCTTCATCATTAATAATATTTGCAGTAATGGCTATAATCGGCACCTCAAGCTTAAGCTCCCGGCGAATATATTTCGTAGTTTGAAATCCATCCATCACCGGCAGGTGCAAGTCCATTAATATAACATCAAAGTTGTTTTCTTTTAAAAGCGCAATAGCATCTTTGCCATTATCAACACCTGTAATACTTGCGCCTGTTCTGCTTAAAATAGCAGAAGCAAGTAAAGTATTCATCTCATTATCCTCTACCAGTAAAACTGATATATTTTTTAATGGCTTATCCGGCATTTTAAATTTGTAGAAGTAATTGATTGTTAACGAACCGGTGACAAATTTAGTGCTGCAAACCTTACTGTACTGGTTAAAATCATTTTGTTTTGTATATGTGGAAAAATTGTTGCGCCAAGTTTTATTTTTAAAAAAATTTTACTCATTTTTAATCGTAAGTTATTGACAATAAATAAATTATAAACTCACCTGTTTTCCCCGTGCTGTTAAAATAAATATAAAGGGAAAGAATTGTCAAACTCCTTGGTTATTTGTAATTAATTTGCGGCCTGATTTTTGTGGCCGATCGCCATTTTTTTATTAATTTCCATCATCAAAATGATTTTTAATTAATCTCTATGGCCCTAAGTCAGAGTCTTCAACAAAAACTTCTTCAAAAATTATCGCCACAGCAAATTCAGTTAATGAAGTTGCTGCAGGTGCCTACGGCTAATTTGGAAGAAAGGATAAAAGAAGAAATGGAGGAAAATCCGGCGCTTGAAACTGCAGACGAAACACATGATGAGAATGAAACGGAGACAATGGAAGATTTTGAGAATACGACAGATGAAGATTTTGAGAATGATGGAAGCGAGGATGAATACGACAACATTGATATAAGCGAATACGTAAGCGATGAAGATGATATAGCCGAATACAAACTGAAAGACGATAATTATCCCGAGCTTGATGAAAAGCAAACACTTCCGTTTAAAATTGAAAGTTCTTTTCATGAATATTTGCTTGACCAGCTGACCATGCTTACCCTTGATGAAAGACAGCGTAAAATTGCAGAGCAAATTGTAGGCAGCATTGATGATGATGGTTATTTAAGACGTGATTATGGCGCTATTGCCGACGACCTGGCTTTTCGCCAGAATATTTCAGCCACCGAAGAAGAAATTGGCGAACTGGTAAAACAGATTCAACAATTTGACCCACCCGGAATATGTGCAAGAGAGTTACGTGAATGTTTATTGCTTCAATTGGAAAGAAAGCGGCAGGAGGGCAGCGAAGTAGAAATGACTATTAATATTCTTACAGATTACTTTGATGAGTTTACCAAAAAGCATTACGAAAAAATCCAGCGCGGATTAAGTCTTACAAATGATGATCTGAAAGCTGCAATCAACCAGATCATCCGCCTTAATCCAAAACCCGGGGGAAATATTGGAGAAGTAAATAAAGCGGAAAGCTATATTATACCAGACTTCTTTATTCATAACAATAACAACATTCTTGAACTTACGCTCAACTCAAAAAACGCTCCTGACCTTCGCATAAGTGAAGGATATAAAGACATGCTGCGCGATTATGATAAAGGCAGTAAAAAAGACCGTCGTCAAAAAGAAGCCGTGTTGTTCATCAAACAAAAAATAGATGCCGCCAAATGGTTTATTGATGCTATAAAGCAACGGCAAAACACATTATATACCACCATGCATTCCATTATGGAATACCAGCGCGATTTCTTTATAACCGGGGATGAAACCACGCTTAAGCCGATGATATTAAAAGATATTGCCGAGCGCACGGGGCTGGATATATCAACTGTAAGCCGTGTTGCCAATAGCAAATTCGTACAAACAGAATTTGGAACATACCGGCTTAAATTTTTCTTCAGCGAATCGCTGAGCACAGAAAGTGGTGAAGAGGTTTCAACAAGAGAGGTAAAAAAGATATTAAGTGATATGGTAGAAGGTGAAAGCAAAAAGAAACCATTGAGTGATGAAAGGCTGACTGAATTACTTCAGCAAAAAGGTTATAACATTGCAAGGCGCACAGTTGCAAAATATCGTGAGCAGCTTAATATACCTGTTGCGCGGCTAAGAAAACAATTATGATCAGTTCAGTTTCTACTACCCACCGGGAGCAAACATCGCCTGCTATTAAAATATTGGCAAATTTCTTTTCCTGGATATTTCATCCTTTGTTTATCGGGCTGTATATGTGCTTGTATATCGTTTACCTGCAGCCTGATTATTTTATGGGGGTGAGCAAGGTGGCTAAACTGCAAACCGTATTGATTTATGTAGTGAACAGTATATTCTTCCCGCTCATTTCCGTATTGCTGTGTAAAGCACTTGGTTTTATCAATTCTATATATCTTAAAACCAGGAAAGACAGGATACTGCTTTATACTATTTGCATGATTTATTTTTTCTGGAACTTTTATGTATTCAAAAACAAAGAAGATATTCCGGCTGTAATGGCAATAATTACGTTGGGTATTTTTCTTGCAACAGTAATGGCATTTCTTGCAAATATTTATTTTAAGATAAGCATGCACGCTACCGGCGTAGGAGGATTGATTGGCTTTTTTACTGTGCTTTTATATTTATCTCCCGGCATTGTAAGTATTCCTTTTGCATTTGCTGTGCTTATAGCCGGCATTACCTGCACATCGCGTCTTTTGGTTTCTGACCACAATATGGCTGATATTATACTTGGGTTAATGGCAGGTTTTATCAGTCAGTGGATAGCTGCATGGTTTCTTGGATAAAAAAAGCCCGCTATCCATAGGATACGGGCATCAACCTTAACCATTCTTACATTCACCTTAACCGTTTAGAACCGTAGAAAGTTTGAAATATTTTTTATCGGGAGAATATATAAAAAGGCATGACCCGTCTTTAATGGCATCAATAATTTCTTTGTTTTCTTCCATGGGAATAGCAGGGCATCCAAAACTCCTTCCCAACATACCTCTTTCTGCCAAAAACCGGGGGTTAGCATATTCAGCGCCATGCATTACAATTGCTCTGCGGTAAGCTTTGTCATTAATATTTCTTTCCACACCCTGCAAACGCAATGAGTATCCGTTCTCGCCTCTGTATGTTGACGCTGTAATATAAAATCCAAGACTACTTTTATTTGAAGAGGCAGCATTCGAAAAACTGCGGGCATATTCCATCCCGGAATTTCTGCCATGTGCCACCAGCGTATTAAACAGCAGCACTTCATTTTTCAAATCAATTACATACAATCTTTTGCTTTTGGAAGATTTAGAAAAATCTACAATAGTGAGTATACTGTCTTTATTGAGCCTTCCTTTCAGCATTAGTTTGCTGAACCCTTCCATTGCAATTTCAAGCACATTTTTTTGCAGTCCGGATGTGTTCAAACCTGCACTGTCATATAACCTGTTTATGAAAGATTGTTTTGCTTCAACATTAATATCTGCGGGTAAATAATACGTAATACCAGGAAGAGCCGGCGCTATAAAATTTGTTTTGAGCTTACTTGCTACAAAAACAGGGAATGCGAATAGCAATAGGTATGCTATGTGTTTACGGGTAATACGGATTTTCATGGATATGTTTTTTCTAAGCCTGAAATTAAACGGCATACGCTTTTAGATATTGTTAACAAGAAAAGCACTCAATCAGCTGGCAATTTCTCAATTGGTTTAAAATCAAAACCTTTTGTGTGTTGCAATAGTATGCAGCGTGTTCCGGATTGGCAGGGTTTTGATATAGATTAACAAGAAACTTATATGATGTTTTTCGCAGATTATTGGAACGCGTTTTCTTAGCAAAATCCATACCTAACGTGGTTTAACCCTTTCCTGTCTTATATGTTTTTGAATTGTTTTTTATAACTACAATCTTGTATTGAATAGCTAAGTGTTTTTATATATAAAAATATTTTATTGTATTATTTAAAAAGAAAGGTTAAAATTGTTTAAGAATAAAAGCATTTTGAGATGCAAAATCTTAACCTTTTATACGCTCACTTGAACCTATCAAATATGAGAAAGAAGATGTGCTGTACATTGCTTTCTCTTTGTGTTTTACAATTTATCATTTCCCAACCATCTCCACCTGTGTTTAAATCGTTTCAACCAATAAACACTCAAAAAAGTGCCATTCCGGCAAATAATTTCCCCGCACAACGCTCTCTTAATTATAATCCATTACTGCCGAATGATCCGTACCGCGAACAAAACCTAAAACTAATGCAACAGGGTAGTATGACTATTTTAGGCGCGCCTGGCGTCAATCAGCAGAAGCAACTGGAGGAAATCAGAAAGGAAACTCAATTGAATGATGAAGATGCTTACATGAGATATAGTTCAGGAATATACCAGCAACAGCTCAGCCAGTTTCTGCAAATGAATCCTGATGATTTTTCTATTTCCAAAGTTATTTATCTTTCAGAAAGTGCATGGTATGATAATCCCCCTTCATGGCAACAATTTCAGGCAGACATACAAAAATATGCCAATGTGGTTAAGCAAATCCTGCAACGGGAAGGACTTAGTGTGAAGAATAATGCTGCTATTAATTACGCAATACAGAAACTGTATAAACAGGATAATATATATTATGATTCTATAACTAAAAAGCAACTGACCATTGCAAAGCTGGAGTATGATTTTAACGATCCAATGGGTGATGATGACTGGAGAAACATGTTTGTAATAAAGCTATTGCAAAAAGGAAAAGGACAGTGCCATTCACTTCCATTAAACTACCTCTCCGTTGCAGAGCAATTAGGTGGCAAAGCCTACCTTGCTTTGGCTCCCAGTCACTCTTACATTCAATACTTCGATGAAAAAGACAGGCAATACAATTTTGAAACAACGAATGGCCACTTCATTACTGAAGCATGGTTAATGCAATCTACCGGGGTTAGTGCTGCAGCATTAAAACAAGGTACTTATCTTGATTCACTATCAAGCAGGAAGCTATATGCACAGTGCCTGGGAGATATGCTGTATGGTTATGTAACAAAAGTTGGTTATGATGAAGTTGCTGAACAAATGATCAATAAAATATTAGAAACAGACAGTTCAAATATTACAGCATTAAGCATGCAGGCATGGTATCTCAATAAATTACTCAATGAGAAAGCCCGCATGGCAGGAAGTCCTCACCCGGAACAATTAATTAACTATCCGGCACTGTATGCTATTTACAAAGACCTGATGACGGTATACGCTAAACTGGATCATATTGGGGTTCAGTCAATGCCACTCGATGTTTACCGGCAATGGCTGAAAAGTATGGATGAAGACAATCAAAAAGAACAGCACAGGCAGGAGTATGAAAAGTTATTGCGCCAAATTCAAAAACTAAAGAAGATAAAACCAACATTTACAAACACCCCTAAAAAATAGCTGTTACAAAACCTAAAACCAGCCATCATATGCAAGTAAAAATTTCGCTCAAAATAATACTGTTGATCCTTACAGCTTCTCTTGCATCTTTTGCACAAAAAAACCCGTATAAAGAAATCGGGAAGAAAACGAAAGTACTTACGCTTACCGATGGTAAGTACGATGAGTTTTTTGATGATGAGGATGTTCAGCAAATTGGTACAGCCCTGGTAAATATCCAGACCAGCAAAGTGGTGAAGTTGCTGACTGAAGAAGAAGCAGAAAGAAGATTGGATAATACTACCGGGAAAAGGTTTTTGAGTGTTGATCCGTTAAGTAAAAAATATCCAATGCTGACACCATATCAATTCGCATCAAATACTCCCATTCAAGCAGTTGATTTAGACGGATTAGAATCTTGGGTTGTAGTTAAAACCACGATTAAGGATAAAACCTATATTCATTTAAAATTCGACAAAGATTTAATTAATGAAGGAGGGGTATATTACGTACACAGATGGATGGATACTAAAAGTCCGGGGTTCGTGGCCTCTGAAGCATCAGGCAGTGTGGGATATTCCGAATACCCGGAGTATTTTCCCAATTTTACAAAAGGGATTTTTGATGCAGCTAATTTTACCAATTATAATACAATGTCGTTTCCTTAGTGAAAATCTTCTACAGGTGTTTATAATTAGAGGATGGCGGCTTTTTCTTTATTTTCTTTCTGGGGTTCGTTCTTCCGGGACGAATAATCTCCGTTGTTTTTGAAAGTATT
>JADLCD010000157.1 GCA_020847395.1 Chitinophagaceae bacterium | reverse complement strand
GGCCGAACAGCATGAACTTGAAAAACAGCTTACCGATGATCCTTTTTTAGCCGATGCGGTGGAAGGGCTCCAGGGCTTTAAAAACAGTAAACAAGCAGAGTTGCTGGCTTACCAGCTGAATGCTTCACTAAAAAAACAACTGGCTAAAAAGGAAAAGCGCAGGAAGAAGCGCAGCCTGCCCGATCAGTCGGCTCTGTATTATGCCATCGTTCTTTTGTTGTTGCTGGCTGTGGTTGCTTATTTGGTTGTAAAAAATGCGCAGTAAAAATTGATATTTTAGAAGCGTTACTCTTTTAACTTGCTTCTGACAACTTTTTCACCTCCATTGCCTTTGTTTTTAATTTGGTTCTGATTACTTCATCAATTTCGACTCTCGGACTTGTAACAAATTTCATATGGGGCATTTTTAACCAAAACTAATGAAAGGTGCATAGTAATTATGTACAGCAGGTAAACCGGAAAATATTTTTTAAAAAACTTTCCATTATTTACAATTTTATTTTTAAGCCGCCATTAATTGTCCGCCCTTCTGTGTGATTCCAAATATCGTCAAACGTTGGGTTGGTATGGGGAGGATTTACAACTGTTTTAAATTTACTTTGCCGCTGGTCTGTAAAGTTTTCAAAATTTATGAATATTGAAACCTTTTTAAAGGTTTTTTGGGCCATAAAACCAAACTCCCAAAATGAGGGCGTTTTACTGCCGTTATATAAATATTGCCTGCCAGTATGATATCCCTCTAAACCAAGTTTAAAATTGTCCTCTTTTTCGTACATCATTGTGAGGTTTAGTTTGTTTTTTGGCAACAAGGGTAAATGCTGATTTGTATTCAGGTAATTTGCTTTGGCACTTGTAAATGTATACCCGATAAAAAGTTTAAGATCTTCTTTATATATAAATTTTAGGTTTGTTTCGAACCCTTTGCTGGCAACTGTCTTCGAAGCATTTGCAAAATAATAATTTCCAGCAGCATTGGATTGTAAAACTAAAGGGTTGCTGATACTTGTATAGAAGAACATTTGATTGATGCTAAATGATAACTCATTCAGCAGAGTTGTTCTGTAATTTATATCAGCTGTGCCACCAATACTTTGCTCTGCAGTAACATTGTTTAAGGATAAAACATTTTGATATTGCATGCCTTCTGTCTGTTCTGTAAAAATTGTCGGGATTTTGTATCCCAAGCCCCCGCTAATCCTTGACGTAAATTTGTTTGAAATTTTAAACAGGGCAGAAATCCTTGGTAAAACGAAAGTTTGATTTTTATTGTAGTTGTTGTTTTTGTGGCTTACATTATCGATCCTGATCCCGCTTTCAAGTTTTACTTCATCTGCAATATCCCAGGTGTCCTGGAAATAGGCTCCTGCTGAAAATGATTGTGAATTTTGAGTATTTATTTTTTCTTGTTTAAACTTGTCAAATACAAAGTTTATGCCAGTGATCATTGTGTGTTTTTGCTTAAACAAAACAAGTGATAGATCTGTAAAGCTATTTGTATTTACCCCTGAAAAATTATAGCCCGGTATGTTTATTTCTCTGTCAAAAATGCTGATACTTTGCTTTAATTTAATACTGGTTTTATTTGAAAATCGCTTGTCAGCTTCAAAAGTTGTTATATTTCTTATGGTTTTGTTCTGCTCAAAATAAGTATGGTCAATGTTTGGCTTACCGTTTATTACTTCCATATCGCCACCTGTATTTGTCCCTTTTGTAAAGCTATTGCCCAGCATCAGGGTTAAGGATTGATTTGGATAATAAAATAGCCTCGGATTAATTGTGATGTTGCTGCTTTTCGGAATCTCCGAAAAATCGTCTTTGTCGACATCGTAGGCTTTTTGAAAATTTACCAACCCCAAGGCTGTGTATCCAAACTTTCCTTTCTTTTGAGATATATAGCCCCCTATATTGGTTTGCCCAATATTGGATTGATTTATAATAAAATCGCCTTCAAGATTTTCCTTTGGTGATTTGCTTATAAAGTTTACAACGCCCGCTATAGCACCCCCGCCGTATAAGGTTGATGCAGGCCCTTTAATTACTTCAACTTGCTTGAGGTCTAAAGGGGGTATTTCTAATATGCTCAATCCGCTGGCAAAATTCCCAAAATTTGGATAGCCGTCTTTTAAAAGTTGCGTATATCTTCCATCTAGGCCCTGCACTCTAATGCTTGCATTGCCACTGGTTGCAGAAGTTTGTTGCACTTGCAAGCCTGTACTCTCGTGCAGGAGCATAGATACATTTGCAGGGCGCATATTGTTCTTTTCGTCTAACTCTTCGCCGTCAATGGTTTCTACCCTGGTAGGCGTGTTTTTTATGGTTCGGCTTGTTCGGGTACTTTGCACGATCACTTCATTTAGCTCTTCATTCGTACTTTCCATAAAAATTTCTATGGTATCTCTGTTGTCCGCTGGCAGTGTTAAATTGACAGATATTGTATGGTATCCGGTGTGGCTAAAACTGATCTTTTTGTACCCGCCTGGAAGATTCCTTAGTTCGGCAAAACCAGTGCTATCGGTTGATACGGCGATCTTGTTTAACTGGATGGTTACGCCAGGTAATGTTTTTTTAGTGATTTTATCTTTAGTAAATAGTTTTAAAGAATTTTGACCTTTGGTCATCGTTATTGCTAATATAGCAATAAGCAACGCAACTATTTTTTGCATCGGTAATAATTTTAAGAAAATGAATGATAAAATGGGGAACAGAACTGCGTCAGCAGCAACTGCTTTGCTGTTGTTGCCTCGCTAATAATTCATTAACCAAATTTTGGCGGCTGCCAGATATTACCAAAAAAATCAGAAGAGAGAGAAATATTTCTATAAAAGAATTGCTGGTTTACATTTTCTAATGGGCTTGAAACGTCGAGTTTGTTAAGTTGGAAGTTTGAATAAAAAGTCTGTCCGCAACAAACGCAGCTGCAAAATGGATTACAAGCATCATTTTCGTGTTGATGGTCTTTATGTGCAGTTGAATAATTTGTAATTTCAGTTTTAGAATTATCAGCACAATCAACTTTGCCCGTACAGGGGAAGTAGGGGAGCAGTGAAATATAAAAGGTAAATATTAATATCAGAACTTTCACAATGTAAATATACTATTTTTTAAGCCAAAGAATTGGCAATATGTTTCAAGCCGGGCTATGGTTTTTTCCGAAACCGGCACGATTCGGATTGTAATTCAGGATCAGAAGTCGCCGCTTTTTCTATCCATTTCACTGCTGTTAAATATTTTTGACCCCATTTCTCATTAGAAAATAGCTTCTTGAGGGCTTAGTCACAAATTATATCCCAGTTTCTCAGTTAATCCACCAGGTAATGCCGGTAATTTTCTTCTGTCAATTAAAAAGCTGTTGAGCTGGCTTATTTCCCTGAAGATATAATGTTTGTCCATAGCGCCCTGCAGGTAACCTGCACCGGTGCTGCCGCCTGTGCCAATGCGGGTACCGATCATACGCCTTACCATATTGATGTGGCGGTAGCGCCAGTTGCCAAGCTGGTTGTCAATTTCCAGTAAAACATCCAGCAGTTGAAAAGGCAGTTCGAGCATGGGATAACCGCGGTAAAGCATGATGAAGAGGGCAGCCCTGCTGGCTTTTGGGCTTAATCCGCGTTCTGCATTTTCTTCAAAAAATATTTTCTTAAAAAAGTCAGTATTGTTTTTTTCGGCTTCAGAAAGGCTGCTGCTGTAAACGGCTTCATAACTGTTGATGAACGCATTGCTCATGTACGGCATACGTTCGAGCCAGCGGTTGATCAGTTGCAGTAAGGAAGCGCCGTCTTCGGCTTTTTTAATGATGTCTATCT
>JADLCD010000156.1 GCA_020847395.1 Chitinophagaceae bacterium | reverse complement strand
TGTTATTATCTCCTTTTTTTATGTAGATCGGATAGCCATCTTCATCAACTGCTGAAAGAATATAGTTCTTATCTGGATTATAGTGATATTTTTTTGGTACAACACTTATCAATACGGTGACTAAAATCATAAAGGCAACTGACAGCAAAATTGATTTTGCAAAGCCAATTCCCATATTTCTTATATACTTAAATGCAGGTGGAAGAACATGTGGTATTTCAACTTTCAACTTCTTGCCCCGCAAAATGGAAATACCCAAAAAGAAAAAATAGCCGGACAAGAAAAGCACGGTAAAAGTTATTAACAAGAATAACAGAATAAGTAGTATGAATAGAAATATCTTTGGCAGGTACAACAAAATACCGATAAGCAATATACCAAATACGATAAGTGCAGGCTTTCTATATTTTTTCAACCAAATATCCTGTGCAACAAGTATGCTTTCTATATTTATCCGGTGATAAAAAACAACCGCTCCGATAAAGTTGTAACCCTTTGACAAGAATATTCTCAAAATAAAAAAGAAGAAAAGACAGGAGATTGCACATAAAACCAAAACGCTAAAGTTATTTTGAAGAAATTGAGTTCCCGTAATGAACGGTATATTTAATGATATCCCGATCAGGTAGGTTAGCAATATATTCTTCCATGCTGAAAATAGTATTGAACGTTCAAATGATTTCAGATGTACATATTCCGGCAATGCTTTTTTGTAATCACTGCTTGACAAAAGATGATTGTGTGCAATGGTTAAATAGAAAGTTATTAATGCCAGTTTTGAAATGCCGAGGTAGATAAAATGGGCAAAGGCACTAACAGGAGGAATATCCTGGCTGTAAGCAAGAATGTCCAGGCACATAAAAAGTATGACTGCGGCGAAACTGAAATAAAGAAGGTCGCCTTCACTGTAAATATTTGCTTTGTATTTAGCGTTTACAAACAACATAAAGGCTTTGATGGAATTGTATATCACGAAAACTGCAGCAAATTGTAAAGCCGGTAATAAAACAAAGCCTGCAACGAAGTGTTGAAATGTAAAAGGATTTTGCTCTTTAGATGCAACTGTAAAAACGCTGCGAACCAATCGAAAAAACTCTATGAGATCGTTAGTCATAAAATACGAAGTAAGAACTTGACCGAACTTATAGAACCAATAACTAAACAAAGCGATAGCGATAGTTACGAACCAGGTGGCAAAGTATTCTCCAAAGTCCACGAACGTTTTGCCGAATGATGGAACAACTGTTTTCCTGATAATAAATTTTGAAAAATCCTTTACAAGAAAACGCATGGTTAAGGTGACTAAAGCAAGGCTTGTGATTAATGCAAGGAGTATTATCATAACTTATGTATTTATTGTGTTCAAATTATCCGCAAACTGGATATTGGTTAACTTCAATTGTTTGAGTAGTTCCATCCAATAAGCTTTAACATCACGAATATTTACTTTGACTGGTGACGTACAGGGTTTTAAAATGATAATTACCTTTGGATTAACCCCTTCTTGTTGAAATGTCTTAAACCTGTTTAATACCTCCTGATCAATTAGTTTATTTATTACATCCGGTATTTCGTCTACCGAAGGGATGTGGCGGTACATATTTATGTAATTGTTGAACTCCACGCCGTCAGTAAAAAGCAGTACGTCGCTTTCTGCATCAACATCTGTTTGCAAGATGGCTTTGAGCATGGTATTTACAATGGTTGAAGCGGACGTAACCTCTTTGTCATTTGTAAGCTTTTCGTATTCATTTAGGCGGTTCTTCAGCATGTTCACCAATGGCGAAGGGTCTGCCTGCTGTTCCTGATCTCTGATGCTTTGATTTTTCTGTGAAATAGCAATGCTTTCTGATGTTATATCCAATTGTTCTCTTGAGCCAACAGGTGCGACTGATAGTTTAAAACTCTGGCATTCCTGTATAGTGCCCAGGCCGGTTTTTTGCATAAAGTTTCCGACGTTATCCGTTATGTCCTGACGGATGCTTTGAAACAACTTTTTATCCGAAATATCAATCATCATTATGGTTTCTGTTTTGGTGATGTTTTTACATTCCGATAGTGATGTACAACTATTGGTTAAAACGGTTGCCAGCAAGACTGAACTAATAATTATTTTTTTCATTGTGCTTTTATTTTGTAGTAATGAAGAATATCTGCTTCAGTTTCCCATACAGGATGGATGAAGGTATTTTTCGTAGGATCGTTTGCAAGTGCCTCTTTGTAATCTCTTTTATATTTTGCTAATTCGCCTTTGACATCATTAAGGAGGATTTGACGTGTGCCTGTCAGGTTATCTCTTTCCTGTTTGCAGGCATCTTCTTGCTTTTCTTTTTCCTTTAATGTTGCCAGCATTTCTGTCATTGTTTGAGTAGATGGGTTTTGTGCCTGTTTTTGTTCATAAAGGATTTTCGCTTCCCGCTTCTCACTTTGTGCTATTTCATGGTCGTAATACGCTATCCTTTGTGCGATCTCATCTTCAGTTGCGTTGGCTTTTGCTTGCTCCTGCCCCGGTGACATTTCTTTTTTAGGTTCTTCCTTCTTTGCAAAAGCCATAACTAAAGTGAAGGCGAGAAAGCAAAGCATTCCGGGCAGCCATTCGTTTTGCCTGTATAACTGAACAAATAAGGGAGAATGAATAGCAGGAGTTGTGTTTGCTGTTATCGTACCGATTGTCCATTTACTTGCAACAGATTGTGAATTAACTTCCGGGTCTAGCTGGTTAAGTACTAGTGGGGCAAACAACATC
>JADLCD010000155.1 GCA_020847395.1 Chitinophagaceae bacterium | reverse complement strand
TGCAGGCAAAAGCGGCAAAACTTCCGTCAGTATCCGCCTCACTTTCTCAATCGTTCGTAAACGGCAAAAAAACAGATGTGGTTGTGGGTGGTTTAACCTCACAGGCAAATTTTTCAGGCAACTATGGTATCAATTCTTCTGTAACACTTTACAATGGCGGTTATATCAATAACAACATCATTGCAAAGCAGATATCGCTGCAATCTACAAACCTGAGTGTACAGGAAGCGCAGAACGATATTACGCTTAATATAACAGAAGCATTTCTGAATATATTGCTGGCGCAGGAAACCATTACATATCTTGAAGATGTGCTGGTAACCTCACAGGCACAACTAAAACAGGGACAGCAACGGTACGATGCCGGCAGTATTTCTAAAAAAGATTTTTTACAGTTTGAGGCGCAAACAGCAAGTGATGAATACAATCTTGTAAATGCAAAAAATAATTACAGGCTCAATGTGCTTACCTTAAAACAAAGTTTACAACTTCCTTCTTCTTATGATTTTAAGATAGCTATTCCCGATAGTATAACGGTGCAGGAAATGATGCCTAATCTTGCTTCAGCACAAGATGCAGCACAAACCATCCGGCCAGAAGTTAAAAATAGTGAACTTGGTATTGATCTCGCAAAAACAAACCTGCTTCTGGCTAAATCGGGTACATTGCCAACGGTAAGCCTGGGTGCAAACCTTGCCAGCGGATATGCAAACCTCAGCCAGGATAATAAGTATTTTAATCAAATCAATAATAACTTCTACCAATCACTGGGCTTAACTGTTGGTATTCCTATTTACAGCCGGCGTGTTAATAAAACCAATATTGAAAAATCGAGGATTGCTATTGAGCAGGCAAAGCTGGCATTGGCAAATACAAAATTCACGCTGAGTACAGAGGTAGAACAGGCATATATAAATGTACAGAACAGGCAGGCGCAATATACAGCAGCAGAAAAACAAATGAAGGCAAGCCAGGAAAGCTATGATATCACCAATGAACAATTACGCCTCGGCTCAGTGAATATGGTGGAATTATTGCAGCAGAAAAACCTGTATGTGCAGGCCTTGCAATCGTATATACAGGCAAAATACAGCGCAGTACTTTATAATAAGATATATAATTTCTATACAGGCATTCCTGTATCGTTTTAATAAATAAGTGAATATTAAACGCACAAGTAATGAAAAAAAAGACATGGATCATTTTAATAGTGATAGCAGCGTTAATCGCAGCAGGTGTATGGTTCTGGAAGTTCAGGGATGAAGGCAGCGTAGTGATATTGCAAACGGAACAACCTCATATTGGAACCCTGAGCACTTCAGTAACAGCAACAGGAACTATTCAACCTGTAGATACCGTGGCTGTTGGTACGCAGGTATCAGGTACCATTAAAAATGTGTATGCCGACTTTAATTCCACTGTAAAAAAAGGACAGTTATTAGCCCAGTTAGATAAATCTTTGCTTGAAGCGCAGGTACAGCAAATTACAGCCAACCTGCAGCAGGCAAAGGCTAATGCGGTATACCAGAAAAGTAATTTTGAACGCCAGGAACAACTGTTTAAAGTTGGCGCCATCAGCAGGGCAGATTATGAAACGGCTTTTTATCAATACACATCAGGCAATGATAATGTTAATGGAATCATTGCGCAATTGTCGTCAGCAAAAAGAAATCTTTCGTTTGCCGATATATACTCTCCTATTGATGGAACAATATTATCCCGCAGCATTAGCGAAGGGCAAACAGTGGCAGCAAGCTTCAGTACGCCAACATTATTCAGCATTGCAAAAGACCTTACTAAAATGCAGGTGCAGGCATCTGTAGACGAAGCTGATATAGGCAACGTAAAAAAAGGGCAAAGCGTAACATTTACTGTTGATGCGTTTCCTGAAGATTCTTTCCAGGGTACCGTGCTTGAAGTAAGATTAAAACCCACTACATCTTCAAACGTGGTAAACTATACCACTATTATTGATGCGCCTAATGCTGATATGAAATTAAAGCCAGGCATGACTGCCAACATTAGTATATATACAAAAGAAGTACCTGGTGCATTAATCATTTCTGCGAAAGCTTTACAGTTTCAACCGGATTCTGTACTTGAACAAATATACAAAGTACAAAGTGATGGAATGGAGCCGCCGCATGGTAAACCAATGCATAAAGGAGCTGAAAAGCCAGCTAATGCTCCGGCAATGCATGCTGACAGTGCCATGAAAACAAAAAGCGGGCTGGTATGGATTAAGAAAGATACCAGCATTATTGCGCAACCGGTTACAACCGGCATGAATGATGAAACCGAAGTGCAGGTATTATCGGGACTTAATGAAAATGATATAGTGGTAACAGGTTACCAGCAGGTATCAAAAACAGAAGCAAAGAAAAAAGCAACCGCTTCCAGTCCGTTTATGCCTAAGCGCCCGGGAGGTAATAATAAGAGAAATAATCCGCCACCGCCGCCAGGAGGATAATGGCAGTGGGCAATGAGCAGTGGCTATTCACCATTCACCAATACATAAAATTATGGCAAACGCAATTCTTGATATACAGCATTTGAAGAGAGAGTTTAAAATGGGTAGCGAAACGGTTCGTGCGTTAAGAGGTGTATCTTTTAATGTGCAGCCCGGTGAGTTTGTAACAATAATGGGAAGCAGTGGCTCCGGCAAAACAACATTACTTAATATTCTTGGCTGCCTTGATAAACCTACCGATGGTGATTATTTACTGGATGCTGTGAATGTAAAACATCTTTCGCGCAATGAATTAGCAAGGTTACGCAACAGGAAGATTGGTTTTGTATTTCAATCGTATAATTTACTGGCAAGAACATCGGCATTGGAAAATGTGGAATTGCCGTTATTATACAATTCCGGTATTTCATCGCGTGAAAGAAGAGAAAAAGCAATGAAGGCATTGGAAGCAGTTAAGCTTGCAGACAGGATTGACCATCTTCCCAACCAATTATCTGGCGGGCAACAGCAGCGCGTGGCAATAGCAAGGGCATTGGTAAATGAACCGGTAATGATATTGGCAGATGAAGCAACCGGTAACCTTGACACCAGAACTTCATATGAAATTATGTCGCTGATGCAGGAACTGAATACTCAGCAGGGAAAAACAATTGTGTTTGTAACACATGAACCGGATATAGCAGCATTCAGCAGCAGAACAGTAACGTTGAAGGATGGTCATGTAATAAAAGACAGTAAGAATGAAAATATAAAGTCAGCAAAAGAAGCGCTGGAGAGCCTGCCGGTAAATGATGATTATTAAAAATGAAGCAACATGAATGTATTTAATCTTTTCAGAATAGCGTGGAAAGCATTGGTAAGAAATAAGCTGAGGGCTTTTCTTACCATGCTTGGCATTATTATAGGCGTTGCTTCTGTAATTACTATGGTGGCAATAGGCGAAGGTTCCAAACAAAGCATACGCGACCAGTTATCGGGCATGGGCTCCAATATGATTAACATACGGCCAAGCAGTAATGTTACTGTTGGTGGTGGCGCAAGGCTTGGCGCATCAGGTTTGCAAACTTTAAAAGTAGAAGATGTTGATGCCATTAAAGAGAAAGTAAATTTTATTACTGCGGTTTCTCCCGGGTTTCAGGCAAGCGGGCAGGTAATAAACGGAGCATTGAACTGGCCCACTACTATACAGGGAGTATCTCCCGACTACCTGCCTGTAATACGCGAATGGAAAATTAAAGATGGTTTAAATTTTACTGAAGAAGATGTAAAAACAATGGCTAAGGTTTGTGTGATTGGACAAACGATTGTAGAAAATGTTTTTACAAGCGGGCAAAATCCTATCGGGCAAACCATTCGCTTTGGAAAAATTCCATTGAAAGTAATTGGTGTGCTTGCTGAAAAAGGAGAAAACACTTTTGGACAGGACCAGGATGATATTATTATAGCACCGTATACAACCGTACAAAAAAGAATATTAGCTGTACCTTTTGTGCAAACAATTTATGCTTCGGCGGTAAATGAGCAAAGCTCCGATACTGCAACAAAAGAAATTACCGCGGTATTGCGTAAGCAACATAAATTAAAAGCATCTGATGAAGATGATTTTTCAATACGTACACAGGCGGAACTCATCAGCACCATCAGCTCAACAAGCGAATTGCTTACGGTGTTGCTGGCAGCTATTGCCGGTATTTCGCTTGTAGTGGGCGGTATTGGTATAATGAACATCATGTATGTTTCAGTAACGGAACGTACAAAAGAAATCGGGCTTCGTATGTCTATTGGCGCGAGAGGCATTGATATACTATTGCAATTTTTAGTAGAAGCGATATTAATAAGTATTACCGGTGGTATTATTGGTGTAGCATTGGGAATAGGTGCTGCAGAATTGGTTAATGTGTTTATGCAATGGCCGATATTGATATCAAATTCATCGATAATATTGTCTTTTATGGTTTGTGCTATTACAGGCGTTTTCTTTGGATATTATCCCGCACAAAAAGCAGCGAGATTAGATCCTATTGAAGCACTGAGATACGAATAAATTAAGAAATTAACATCAACTTTAAACTTGTAAAAGAACAATTGAAATGAGAATGAGTTGGTTAAATAAAACCTGGGTGAGGATTGCGTTTCATACAGCAGCATGGATCATTGTTTTTTCTCTTCCGTTTTTATTAAGGCGCTACCCCGCAACGGATGCACCTAAAGATCCTGACGAGAATGGCTTTTTCCTTATGAACAATTTAACAGCGCTGCTCTGGATTGGCACTTTCTATTTTAATGCTTATATATTAACGCCCAGGTTCATTTACCCGAAAAGATATTTCTATTATTTTTTGATAGTGCTTGGGTTGTTTGCGTTTATAATGGCTGTTCATTCATGGTTGTTTGTATCACTCATTACAGATAAAGCGTTTTTATTGTCAAGATCTATAGGATTTAATATACCGCCATTTATGCTGGCAATTGCAGTTAGTACTACATACCGCATGATCATCGACAAAAACAAAACAGATAAATTATTACAACAGAAGCAGGAGGAAAACTTTAAATCTGAACTTTCATTTCTGCGTTCGCAGGTTAGTCCGCATTTTATGTTTAATGTGCTGAATAATATATTGGCTCTGGCGCGTTTAAAAAGTGATCAACTGGAGCCTACTATTTTTAAGCTTTCCACTTTAATGCGATATATGCTGTATGAAACGGATGAAGAAAAAGTTTCATTACAAAAAGAGATTGATTACCTCAACAGCTATATTGATTTGCAAAAGCAACGTGTAGGCGGAAAGGTTAAGCTTGATGTGAATATTCCACAGGCAGGAGCACATTATGAAATTGCACCAATGCTGCTGATACCTTTTATTGAAAATGCTTTTAAGCATGGTACCGGTCATATTAAAAATGCGCAGATAAATATCAGTATGTATGTGGAGCATAACATACTTAATTTTGTTGTGCGCAACAGGTATGATGTTGGTGAAACAAGCGAAAGCAAGGATAAAACTTCAGGCATAGGGCTAACAAATGTAATGCGAAGGCTTAACCTGTTGTATAGCGGCAAACACGACCTGCTTATAACAAAAGAAGATGGATGGTTTGTAGTATCATTACAAATAAATCTTGTATAAATGCTGAAATGTATAGCAGTAGACGATGAGCCGCTGGCTTTGCAACTGATGCAGGATTACATCAGCAAGGTGCCATACCTGCAACTGGTAACAACCTGCGGCGATGCATTTGAGGCTAACCAGGTATTGCAGGAGCAGGAAATTGATCTTGTATTTATTGATATACAAATGCCGGGGTTAACCGGCTTGCAGTTTATAAAAAGCCTCTCGCATAAACCAATGTTTATATTGGTAACAGCCTACGAAAAATTTGCTTTGGAAAGTTATGATTTAAATGTTGTTGACTATCTTTTAAAACCCGTAGAGCTTCCCCGTTTTATACAGGCCTGCAATAAAGCCAATGAACTCTATCAATTAAAGCATAAACCATCTGATGCAGGTAATGAATATTTCTTCCTGAATGTTGACTACAGCATGGTGAAAGTAATGTTCAGCGATATTATGTGGGTAGAAGGTTTACGGGATTACCTGAAAATTCATCTTGTTCCTCCTGCAAAACCGCTTATTGCACGAATAAGCATGAAGGCTGTAGAAGAAGAGTTGCCGCCATCAAAATTCTTACGCATTCACAAATCGTTTATCGTTTCCTTAGATCATATTACATCCGTAAAAAAAAGCAGCGTATTTATGGGTGAAATGGAATTACCTGTTGGAGAAACATATAAAGAAACGGTTGAAATGATTATTAAGAAGAAAAAGTGATAAGCATTGAGCATTCAAAGCATTTCTGAAATAGCAATTTTCAGTATATAATTTGCAGATTGAAATATTAAGCAGCAAACCTATAAGAACGAGTATATTTTGTGGTACTTCTGCTCTGCTTAATAACTCAAAACATTTTATATTACATTATTATTATTTTGGTCTTTAGCTTTTCATGGCTTTATAATAAAAAAGCGACGGAATTATTCCATCGCTTTCTAATTTATCTTAGTATAATATTTTATCCTTTTTTTGTGCTCTTCATTTTTGCTTTGGGTAAAACTTTTTCCGGCTGCTTCTTTTCTTCAGATGATAACGTTTCTGCCAATTTCACTGCGGCATAAGCATTAATAATACCACCAGTTGTACTTAATTCAGACATATTAACATCCTCATCTGTACCAGGTTTTTTAACCTTGGCACCTGTTATTTTGGTAGCAGATTGCTCTATAACAGCTTTAATCTGTTGTGCAGTAAGATCAGGAAAATACGACATCAATAAAGCTGCCATACCAGCAACAACCGGACTGGCCATACTTGTTCCCTGCAGATTGCCGTAATCATTACCACCAGGTAAAGTAGAATATATTTTTACCCCCGGGGCAAAAACATCAACCGCCCGTTTACCATAATTAGAAAATGAAGCCGTTAAACCCCCTGCTGCAGGATCGCCGCTGGCACCAACTGTAATCCAATTGGTTGCCTGGGTAGTAGTATCATTGTTATAATAATTATTGGGGAAATTATCATTTACGTCCACATCTTTACCATCATTGCCCGCAGCATGCACTAATAAAACTCCTTTTGATTCGGCATATTTTACCGCATCATCTACCCATTTTTTCTGAGGTGATATACTTTTACCAAAACTCATGTTCACAACCCTTGCCCCGTTATCCACCGCGTATCTTATTGCGTTGGCAATATCTTTATCATGTTCATCCCCATCGGGCACTGCCCTTATCATCATGATGCGGACATTATCTGCAACACCATTCATACCTATTCCATTGTTACGACTTGCGCCTATAATGCCTGATACATGGGTACCATGCATCGGGGTTCCTGCCATAACATCGGAATTTCCATAAAACCTGTCATTAATATCATCATAATTATCTTTTACTATTTCACCACGATAATCTTCCGGCTCTTTTAAGGCAGCATCCGCTTTGGCTTTTTCACCGCCGTAAAATTCATTAGTAATTTCAATTAATTTTTTATTAGTCATTTCATTAACCTGAAAACCAAGGAATAAGGCAGAAAGTGTGCTTTTAGCTTTACTTTCATCTGTTGACATGGGTTTAAATTGCGCTAACTCATCACCCGTATATTCCTTCTTTTTCAATGCATCCTGTAAAATACTATCTGCCCAAGGCATCTTCTCAACAATATTTTTCAAAAACATTACATTAAGAGAGGCTTCTTTTGCATCTCCTTCTATCCTGAATTTTACTGTTTTATACAGGTTTATTTCATTTTTTTGTTCAGGTGATAAAGCCGAGTCTTTTGGAATATTATCACCATATTTTTTCTTAAGTTTATAATATACCCTTGCAGCCTCATACGAATCTTTGTTAACATTTCTTCCATCTTTTCCGCCCAAAAAATTCCATCCATACACATCATCAATGTATCCATTATTATCATCGTCAATGCCATTTCCCGGAATCTCTTTTGGATTCCGCCACAAAACTTTCTTAAGATCTTCATGTGTAGTATCCACACCAGAATCTATTACAGCAACAACAACCGGGGTACTTTTTTTCCCTTTTAATAATTCGGTATATGCTCTTTCTGCATCTATACCATAGTATCCATCTTTTTGCTTACTCATTAAATGCCATCCATAGGGCACATCTTTTATAGCAGTTTGAGAGGAAGCAACGTTAAAAAACAAGAGACCACCTATAACTACCAGGCTCGTTTTCTTCATGTATTGATTTTTTATATAGCAAAATTGAATAAAAAAATATATTCCGGATTACCAGTTAACACAATTTGCAAAAAAAATAAGATGCAAAAAAAAATGCCAGGGTTTGTTTCCCTGACATTTTAAAATATTATTAACTAAGTTATAACTTTATTCTCATTTCTACCTTGCTAACTCCATCATTTGATACCTGCTTAATTTCTTTTTCCTGTTTTTTGATAATAATCTGACCTTCAGATACACCAAGATCTTTAAAATAGTTGCTTAATAATTGAACTGGTGTTTGCGATAAAGCTGTGCCGGCATTTACAACATCTTCAATTTCAACTTTAGCGTTCGGAGTACGAACCAGGATATCTGTAAGCTGGAGTACGATATTAAAATCTTCGCTGGATAATATTTTGTTTTCTTTATTAAAACCCACGGTAAAAATAAACTGGTTGTTTTTTATTCCCGCAACCTCTTTATCTGTGACCTTATCTGTAACCTTATCTGTAACTACTTCAGTTTGCGCTACAGGCTCAGGCTCAGTAACATTTGTTTCAGGTGCAATTACCGGGCAACCATAATTTCCGTCTGTTCCTTTTTCAAGCGGACACCTGTCTTCTTCATCATTAACACCATCCGCATCAGTATCAGGTACCGGACAGCCTTCGAATCTTGCAACACCGGCAACACCAGGGCATTTATCTTCCGTATCATATGTACCATCATTATCACCATCAAAAGTAGAAAGGTCAGCAGTTGCAGCAACCTGCTCATTAATTTTTTCTGTTGTTGATACAGCATTTGCATATTCAGCAACATTTGCTTCAACCGATGCTGCTTCCGTTGAAAACGCATCAGGAGCTTCAATCTCCGGTTCTGAAGAGGCAGGCATATTTATAGATATACTTACATTTTCAGCCGCTATATTTTGAGAAGCCATCGATGCAGTAGCAGGATTAACCTTTGCTAAATTGTGGAAAGATATATTCTTTTCAGTTTTAGCAGAAAGAATTTCATCCGGGCTTACTTTTCTGGCACCACGAACTATGATTTCCGAATCAGCAAAGTTTGGAGTGAAAGAGAAATCAGCATTAGCCAATTTGTTTTCATTATAAGTTCTGCTGATGAATGAGTGTCCCAGGCTTATTGTGTCATTGTCAACCAATGATTGAGCACTATAATCATAGATAATTAGCGCAGAAAGAAGTACGGCATCTATCTTTCTCATAATAATAACATTTTTAGTTTACAAAGGGGCGGATAATCTATCTATCCTATTAACGAAAAAACACTTAGTAATATTTCTATAAACACTTAGTTTCTTTTTTCCTTTTCTTATTTGTGTAGTGCTTATCACGTATTAAAAACGAAAAAACACTTATTCTTATTATTACAAACACTTAACCAGGCACAAGGTTTCGACAAAGAACTCTAAATATTGGATTATCAGTTGTAGTTGTTCGGTAGAAGATTTAAATTTTTAGCCTGTGGAAAAAGTTTGAAAGTAAATGCTGGCTATTCTGTAAAACCGGTAGATCAGAGGGGTAATTGGTAAAACAAAAGTATAATGCTAAAATGTAAAATACAATAGGTGTTTTTTGATATTACCAGATGGTAAACCCTTAATAAAAAAATCCCCGCAAAATGGCGGGGATTTTTACTTCGGTTATGCGTAATAATTAGTATGTAACTTTAAATGCAACACGCCTGTTCTTAGCTCTTCCTGCTTCGGTATTATTATCAGCAATCGGGTGTTCAGAGCCAAATCCTGATGCAGTCATTCTCTCATGTGCTACACCTTTTTTAACCAGGTACATTTTGATAGCAAGTGCACGCTTACCTGATAATACCTGGTTATGGCGTACAGCTCCCGTGTTGTCGGTGTGGCCTTCAATATCAAGTTTCAGCGCTTTGTTGCTTAGCATTATGTCTGCAATTTTATCAAGCGCTATGAATGATGTTGCCTTGATATTATCACTATTTACATCAAATAAAATACTTTTGGCAGCCTTGTTTATTTCCTCAATCATATTTTTTGCAATAGCAGGGCAACCATTGTTGTCTTTAGTGCCGGCCATTGAAGGACATTTATCTTCTTCATCATTAATGCCATCGTTGTCTGAATCAGGAGCAGGACACCCGTTATATTTAGCAAGTCCGGCAACACCAGGGCATTTATCTTCCTCATCATTTACACCGTCGTTATCAGTATCTGGTGCAGGGCAGCCATTATATTTGGCAAGGCCTGCTACATCTGCACATTTATCATCTTCATCAGGTACACCATCTTTATCCTGGTCGGGTGCAGGGCAGCCGCCATATTTACTTAAGCCAGCAATTTCAGCACATTTATCTTCCTTATCAGGTATACCATCACTATCTTTATCAGGACAACCATTTGTTGCCGCAGTTCCGTTTTCCCCTGAGCACTGATCAATTTTATCAGGTACGCCATCTCCGTCACTATCTTTAGCAGTCGCTTTTACTTTTGCTGTTTTAGATCTGGTTAACCATACCACCACACCTGCGCCTACCGTTTGGTGCTTAAATGTGCTACCGTTACCGGCATTATAAAAATTCGCAAGTCCTTTACTGTAGTTTGCTGTAAATAAAATGCGATCATTAAAATCGAAACCTGCAATGGCATTAATACCATAATCTATTTTATTGTATGTTTTAACCTGGTCGCCGTAGGTGAGTTTATCATTATACGATTGATGTTCGCCGGATGCATTATATATATCGTAAGATGTTTTACTGTTTAATAAGTAAGAAACATATCCGCCGGCTCCAATAATGAAATTAACTTTTTTGGTAAGCGGTAATTTGTAAATAAGGTTAACCGGTAATTCTACATAATTTGCTTTCCAGCTTGAAAGAATAGAAGAGGTATCGCTGTTGAAAGATTTGGTTGAATCGTAAGATTTGGCAAACTCTCTTCCTTTATTGGTATATTGTAAAGAAGGAAGAACTGCAAAGTTTCCTTTTTTACCAATAGGAATTTCGGCAAAAACGCCGGCATGAAACCCATTTAGCGGCGAAAAATAATTTTTATAATTTATATCCCAACCCTGCAGGTTATTCTTTTCTCCAATGGAAGCCTGGTGCACACCACCTCCAACTCCAATTTTAATTTGAGCCTGCAATGAATTGAATATCAGTATATTGATACAGATAAATAAGCATATCTTTTTCATACTACGGGTTAGTTTCAAAGGATAAATGATAGTATTCAGGCTGATATAACGCTTAAAATATGGTAATATTATTGTAGCTCAATTAGTTCTGAGTAAAGGTTTAAAGCATAGGTGTGAGGCTCTTAAGTATATAAACCAGCCAAGCCAGCCTATATATAAAGATGTGCATAAGTATTTTCCAAAAAAAGATATTCACGTTTCACGGGAAACCTGTTAATAACTCACTCATTTATAGCTTTTTTAACAAGTTCTTCAAAAAAATATATTAAGCCAATTATAAAAAAAGCTGGAACAGGATGTTATAAACATTCGTTTTCAGCTTAAAAATTGAAGATAATTTTTCTTTATATCAGATATTAAAAACAATGCCCTGTGCCAGGGGCAGCTTGGTTGACCAGTTAATTGTATTGGTTTGCCGCCTCATGTAATTTTTCCAGGCATCACTCCCACTTTCTCTTCCGCCCCCGGTTTCTTTTTCACCACCAAAGGCGCCTCCAATTTCAGCGCCACTGGTTCCTATATTGATATTGGCAATACCGCAATCGCTTCCGGTTGCAGAAAGAAATTGCTCAGCTTCCCGTAAATTTAATGTCATTATGGCCGAAGAAAGCCCCTGTGGTACATTATTTTGAATGTCAATAGCTTCTTCCAGGGTATTATATTTAAGAATATAAAGTATAGGTGCAAATGTTTCGTGCTTTACAATAGAAAGCTCAGGGGTAACTTCAGCTATGCAGGGAATAACATAACATCCACTTTCATAGTCTTTTCCATTTAAAACTCCACCCTCAATCAAAAATTTACCGCCTTGCTGTTTACATTGTTCAATAGCATTTAAGTATGCGGTAACAGCATCTTTATCTATTAATGGCCCAACGTGATTTTCTGTAGACAATGGATTGCCAATCTTTAACTGCCTGTATGCTTTTACCAGCTTATCTTTAAATTTATCATATATTTTTTCCTGGATGATCAATCTACGGGTGGTTGTGCATCTCTGACCTGCAGTACCCACTGCTCCAAATACACTGGCAATAATAGCAATCTCCATATCTGCTTCCGAAGAAACTATAATGGCGTTATTACCGCCAAGCTCCAGCAGGCTTTTCCCAAGCCTGGAAGCTACTGCAGTGCCAACAGCTTTCCCCATTCTTGTTGAACCTGTTGCCGATATTAATGGTATACGGTTATCATAAGCCATCTTTTCACCAATAAATTTATCTCCGATAATTAAACAACTAACGCCTTCAGGTACATTGCTTTTCCTGAATACCTCTGCCACAATATGCTGACAGGCAACGGCGCATAAAGGTGTTTTTTCAGAAGGTTTCCAGATGCAGGCGTTACCGCAAACCCATGCTAACATTGCGTTCCAGCTCCATACCGCTACCGGAAAATTGAAAGCTGAAATAATGCCTACCACTCCAAATGGATGCCATTGTTCATACATCCTGTGTCCTGGTCTTTCACTGTGCATTGATAATCCATATAGTTGCCTTGAAAGCCCAACCGCAAAATCACATATATCAATCATTTCCTGCACTTCACCCATACCCTCCTGCAGGCTTTTGCCCATTTCATACGAAACAAGATAGCCCAGCGATTCTTTATGTTTACGTAATTCTTCACCAATCTGCCTTACAATTTCTCCGCGTTTAGGAGCAGGCCAGTTTCTCCATTCCAAAAAGGCTTCATTTGCTTTTGTTACCACAGTTTCATAGCCGGCGTCGTCTGCCAGGTATACGTTCGCTATTAGCGCCCCATCAACTGGTGAATAAGAGGGAATAATCTGGCCGGAAGAACCTATCCAATATTGCCCCGTACAAATTCCCTGGTTTACAGAACTGATTTTAAGATTTCCAATAAAATCAAGCATTGTGGTGTATTTTATTGCAATATACATAAAGGCTGTCAGGTATCAGCTATCGGCTATGGGGTTCAAAGCCCATAGCTCACTGCTCACTGCTGACACAGCCCGGTTATCCTATGTTACTAACCGTTCAAATCCTCAAATTTTCCGATGAATAATTATGCGGTTATATAATTTTTGTCAACTTTTGTTTTGTCAAAGATTCCAACCCTAAAAATGATAAACCTGATCAACAGGTTTTTTCTTTTTACAGCTCTTTGTTCCTTCCAAATCGCTCTGAACAACCCTACAGATTTTAATCAGGTTCCAACCTTCTATGAAACCGCGTATTGTTAACTTGATTAAATCAACGGAAATGAAAAAATTTTTACGTACCCGGTTTTATGCTTTGAGCATTATCTTTTTTCTATTAAGCACATTAACTGTAAAAGCAGGAGATGATGTTGTTCGTCCTCACCAATTTGATTTAGCTAAGCTGGTAAAAGCGTCGGTAAATTTTTTAGGTGGAAATGCAGGTAAAGCTAAAGTATTGCTTGAAAAATTGAAAAACAGGCAAACAGACAGAATTTGTGTTTGCGAGATTATGGAATTGCAGAATGCTAATGCACAGTATTCTAATGTGGCGGTATTGGCAGAAAAAACCAATAACGGTGATATGGGCAACGAATATAAATTAGCTGAGAGACAAATTACCCAGGAGAAAAAGCAAATGAAGGCTCAGTTTTTTGATGAGATAAAAGTGAATACCAGGATTGCGGTAGCTACAGATTGCCTGAGCTTATATGTTAAGTTAAAACAGGAGTCAGATGGTCTTAAATTGTATGATATACTTGATGCAGATATAAGGTCTGAAGTAAAATAAGCATCAATACTGTTCGCTATCATTCGGAAAATCACTGTTTTTCACATCTGTAACATATTGCTGAACAGCCCCGTTTATGGACTCATGCAGGTTAAGATACTGACGCAGAAAACGGGGTTTGAATTCAGTTGTAATACCTAACATATCATGCATTACCAACACTTGCCCATCGCAGCCATTGCCGGCACCAATGCCAATAGTAGGAATATGCAGGCTTTCGGTTACTTTTTTGGCCAGCGCAGCAGGAATTTTTTCGAGCACTATAGCAAAGCACCCGGCTTCTTCCAGGAGCCGGGCGTCTCTTTCGAGTTTTTCGGCTTCCGCTTCTTCTTTAGCGCGAACAGTATAGGTACCGAATTTATAAATAGATTGTGGCGTTAAGCCGAGATGCCCCATTACAGGAACGCCGGCAGACAGGATTCTTTTGATTGATTCAATAACTTCTTCTCCGCCTTCTAATTTAATAGCATGAGCGCCGGTTTCTTTCATAATTCTGATAGTAGAGCTAAGCGCTTCTTTAGAATTGCCCTGGTAAGTACCAAACGGTAAATCAACTACAACAAGAGATTTGCTAACGCCTCTAACCACCGAAGAAGCATGATAGATCATTTGATCTAAGGTAATTGGCAGGGTAGTTTCATGTCCTGCCATTACATTGCTTGCAGAATCACCCACCAGTAAAACATCCACACCGGCATTATCAAAAAGCTTTGCGAAAGAATAATCGTATGCTGTAAGCATGGCAATCTTCTCGCCATTGGCTTTCATTTTATGCAAAGTATTCGTCGTAATCCGTTTGATCTCTTTGTTGACACTCATTCGAATGGTTTGTTTTGAATCAGGATAAGGAGGATCAATATTATTAAATATATTTCAATGGCTAATGAATAATTTGAGATGAATGAATAGTTTATTGTTTATAGTTTATTGTTTATAGTTATGCAAAATGCTAACCTGAAACTTCAAACCATAAACTTCAAACCGTATAGCGGCGGGAGAAGCAATCTTTTACGGTTATACAACAGTTTTCCCCAGCAGGTAGTTATATGTTTCAATCTGCGAGCGTACCTTTTTTCCTTTGGTTCTCACATAATTATTGCTTAGTTTGTTATCAAGAATGCGGGCTTTTACATTATCTCTTAATTGTATATTGATGATATCTTTTAACTCCGAAATAATTTTCGCATCTTTTATCTGAACCGCGGCTTCTATCCTGTGATCGAGATTTCTTACCATCCAGTCGGCAGAAGATATGTATACTTTTTCTTTACCACCATTATAAAAAATAAATACACGTGCATGCTCAAGATATTCATCCACTATACTTACAGCCTTAACTTCTTTTTTAAATTTTTTATTTTCAGTTAACATACAGCAAATGCCGCGTACCACCATTTTTATTTCTACACCTGCTATCGCGGCTTCATAGAGTTTATTAATAAGCTGCTCGTCTGCCAGGGAGTTCATTTTAATGGTTATGGCTGCGGGCTTTTTGTGTTTTGCATTTTTAATTTCCTGGTTAATGAGCAAAACAATCTGCTTGCGCATCGACTCCGGGCTAACCAATAATGTTTTACACGCTTTTAAATAATGCAGCCCGGTTTTTGGCTGCTGTAAATAACTGAAAATGCGGTTTATATCTGCCATCACCGCCTTATCTGCTGTCAACAGGCAATGGTCTCCATAAAATCTTGCTGTTTTTCCATTAAAATTTCCGGTGCTTACAAAACCATATTGAATAATTTTATCGCCCTGCCTTCTTTTGATAATACACACTTTCGCATGTACTTTCATATTAGGAACTCCTAATAGTACTTTAACGCCTTCTTCTTCTAATCTTTCTTTCCATTCAAGATTCGCTTCTTCATCAAAACGGGCACGCAGTTCAAGCATTACCGTTACATTTTTGCCGTTTCGTTTAGCGTTTATCAATGCATTAATGATTTTTGAAACAGGCGCAAGCCGGTAAGCGGTAATTTTTATTTCAAATACGTGCGGGTCCATAGCGGCTTCACGCAAAAGGTTAATAACCGAACTGAAAGACTGGTATGGGAAGTGCAGCATGATGTCTTTTTTAAGAATCACGTCTGTTACTCTCTGTACATTTTTTAAAGCCGGGTGAGGAATGGGTTTACGTCTCTGACTTTTTTCGGTAAATACTGATGAAGGAAAATCCATAAAATGCCGGAAATTATGAATACGCCCCCCGGGAATGATGGCATCTTTTTGTGTGAGATGAAAACGATGAATGAGATATTCAAGCAAACCGGCATCTATATCCCTGTCATATAAAAAGCGCACGGGCTTACCCTTCTTCCTGCTTTTTAATCCTTTTTCAATTTTTTGAGTATAGGTAACATCAAGGTCTGTATCTATATCAAATTCTGCGTCGCGGGTTACTTTTATTACATAACCTTCATACTTATCATAACCCATGAACGAAAATATCTGCGGCAGCGAAAACCTGATAACATCTTCGAGTAAAATAATATGATGTTGCCCGGGTTTTGAAGGCAATAAAACAAACCTCGACATCATGCGGGTAGGCACTTCAATCAACGCGTATTTCTTTTTAAGTGCCGAATTTTTGCCCGACATTACCACCGCCAGAAAGATAGCTTTCTCCCGCATGTAAGGCAGGTCGTGAAGATTTTCTATCATCAACGGAATGGTGGCGGGAGATACTTCTTCTTCAAAATAATCGCGTATATATTTTTTTTGTTCGTTGTTTAATTGTTTTTCCGTTACAAGAAATATCTGTTGCCGTTTCAGCTCATTGAATATGTTTTTCCAAATGCCGTCAAACTCGGCTTGTTGTTCCAGAACAATAGTTTGTATATCATTCAGGATTTTTTGAGGCTGCTGTTCAAGATGCATGCGCAACTTTTTGCCGGCGCCAAGCATGCGCTTGAGCGCGGCAACACGCACTCTGAAAAATTCATCAAGATTATTGGAAAATATTCCAAGAAATTTAATACGCTCTTTAAGTGGTACAGATGGGTCTGCGGCTTCCTGTAATACTCTTCCATTAAACGCAAGCCAGCTTATATCACGAACAATTGTTTTTCTCTTCGCTATCGGCATATGTTATTGTAAGATCAGTCAATGTATGTCTGGTTATCGCAAGAAGTGTAACGTGAATGATCCTTCAAATCTCGCATTTCAAATCTCAAATCTCGCATTTCAAATATTAGTTAAATGTTAAGTTTTAAACAGTATTATAATTGCTGTATTTTTTTTATAATCGCAGTAGTAGAATAACCATTTACAAAAGGAACAATTTTTACTTCACCACCATTTTTTATAACCTCTTCTGCGCCTACAATTTTATCTATGCTGTAGTCGCCGCCTTTAAGCAGTACATCAGGCTTTATAAGGTTGATGAGATTAAGTGGCGTATCTTCTTCAAATACAACTACGGCATCTACAATGCTGAGTGATGCCAGCATTAATGCGCGGAAAGATTCATCATTTACCGGGCGGTCATTACCTTTCAGTTTTTTTACGGAAGCATCCGAGTTTACTCCCACTACTAAAACATCTCCGGATTCTGCAGCCTTCGATAGTATGGCAATATGCCCCTGGTGAAGTATATCAAAACAACCGTTAGTAAAAACGATTTTTTTATTGAGCAGATTCCATCGCCTCGCCTGATGTTTAACAGCATCAGGCGTTAATATTTTATTTTTTATCAGCTCGGGGTATTTCATGTTTATTCCGGTTTATTAATGGCAGCAAAATTAAGCATATTAATCCTCCAAATATGGCAATGCCGGTTTGCGCCAGCCATAATATCCAGCCAAAACCTAATGCCGGTCCTTTTGCTATGCCATACAATGGTAACAGCTCCTGTATGAAATATTGATAAGCTCCTATACCGCCGGGCGTGGCTATCATTGCCACACTTCCTAAACTTATTATTGAAAAACAAGCGCCTATATCCAGGTGCTTTACTTCTTGCATAGTATAAAAGCCAGCTTTTACACTTAATATATATAATACCCATATCAGTATTGACTGGGCAATAAACAGCCATTTATTTTTAAGATGCGCTATGCTTGTTATGCCGGCCCAAATGCCTTTAAGAATAGAAAATATTTTTTTTACAACCGGCGATGACGCATTTCTTTTCAATATCCAGGTAAATAATAAAACCAATGCGCCTGATACTAAAAGAATAAGCGCAATTCTGAACAGTTTTAAATTACCTTCGGCATCATATAATATAATAGAGAGTTTTGCAGAAGCGTAACCACTTATAATATTAAACTGGGTAACAATTGTTATTGCAAATACAATTAATAAACAAAGGGCATCCACTATGCGTTCTGTTACCATTGTACCAATTAATTTATCGGCAGGAATTTTTTCATACTTAGCCAGCATGGTACATTTCATTACTTCACCAAGGCGGGGAACCATCATATTAAAAAAATACCCCAGCATGGTTGCAAAAAAAGTATTGATTGAAGAAGGAGAATAGCCAAGAGGTTGAATAAGTATCTTCCATCTTAAGGCGCGGGTATAATGCGCCAGTAATAAAATAAGCATGGGCAATAGCACCAGCAAATAATCAGCGCCTTTTAAAGAACTGACCAGTTGTTGCTTATTTTCCGGTGAAAGACCGCGTGCGCTCAGCCACAATAAAAATACTCCAAGCCCCAAAAAGAAAATGTATTGGAGTGCGTTGAGTAATTTTTTTCTTGTCATATTTATGCGCCGGGTATTTTATAACCTGTTGCCATCTTTAGGAAATATAATTCGTGGTTTAAAGCTTTTAGCTTCTTCAAAATCCATTGTGGCATAAGATATAATAATAACAGTATCGCCAACAGCTCCCTGCCGGGCAGCAGGTCCGTTAAGGCAGCAAACGCCGGAGCCTTTTTTTCCTTTTATAAGATATGTTTCAATCCGGGAGCCATTATTCACATTTACAATCTGAATTTTTTCATTCTCAATAAGGTTGGCTGCTTCCATCAGGTCTTCATCCAGGGTAAGGCTACCAACATAATTGAGATTTGCTTCGGTTATAACGGCTCTGTGAATCTTTGACTTAAGTATTTCAATTTCCATAAGGCGCAAAATTAAGTGGTATAATCATATTATCAATCAACCTTACTTCACCCATAAAGGCAGCTATTAACGCTACTATTTGCTTTTGATTTTGTGGGGCATTTAAAAGTTCAAGTGTATCAGCGTCGGCAATTTCAATATAGTCGGGTACAAGGTTGTGCTTTACCAGTATTTCATTGGCTGCTTTTTTTAATTCCTGCCATAAAGCGGTTGTTATATTATCTTTAATATATATAAGCGATTTATAAATGCCTGTAGCATTAATTCTTTGCTCCGGCGCCAACCGCATATTTCTACTGCTCATTGCCAAGCCATCCGCTTCCCTGAAAGTGGGGCATACAATTATCTCAGTTTTTACATTAAGTAAATCAACTAATTTTCTGATAACCAGGCATTGCTGATAATCTTTTTGTCCAATAAATAATTGATTGGGCTCTATCGTATGCAACAGCCTGCTCACTACCTGGCATACACCGTGAAAATGGCCGGGGCGAAATTTGCCATCCAGCACAGTTTCAAGATACCCCAGATTATAGTGCTCATTAACCGGCAAACCATTTGGATACAGCTCTTCTACACCAGGAAGGTAAAGCACATCGCAACCTGCTTTTTCTAACATATATATATCCTTCTCCAGCGTTTTAGGATAAAGCTTAAAATCTTTCGGGTCATTAAACTGGGTGGGATTCACAAAAATGCTTGCTATGGTAACATCACTGTTATCCTTAGCGGTTTTTACAAGCGATATATGTCCTTCGTGCAGTGCGCCCATAGTAGGCACAAATCCTGTAGAAAGCCCTTGCTCTGCCTGTGTTTTTAAGTATTCGCGTATATCGCCGGATTTCTTGAAAATAAACATAATATCAGCAAAAAAAGTGTAATTAGTACAGGTAAGGCAGAGGTAAGCTAAAAAATTGTACCTTTGCGCACCCTATGCATTTCCTTAATATTAACTTAACAAAAAACGGAAAATGTCTACAAAGAAACGAATTCTATTTATTGCTAACGAAATGTCTCCATACCTTGAACTTACTGAATTCTGTGAAACAGTAAATAAGCTGGCGATAAAATCAAATGATAGTGGATTTGAAGTTCGTTGCATTATGCCCCGTTTTGGTGTAATTAATGAGAGAAGGCACAGGTTGCACGAAGTTGTTCGCCTTTCAGGTATTAATGTAACTGTAGACAATGAAGATTTTCCCTTACAAATTAAAGTAGCATCATTACCCAACGCACGTTTGCAAATATATTTTCTCGAAAACGAAGACCTCTTTAAAAGAAAATTTGTTTTTACTGATGAAAACGAAAAATGGTTTCCGGACAACTGGTTACGTACCATTTTTTATTGCAAGGGCGCATTGGAAACCGTAAAAAAATTCGGCTGGCCTCCTGATATTATTCATTGCAGCGGCTGGATGACAGGTTTAATACCCATGTACCTGAAAACGGCTTATAAAAAGGAACCTGTTTTTAGTAATAGCAAAGTAATTTACACTATAGGCCAAAATACTTTTAAAGAAAAGATAGGCCCTGATTTTGTGAAGAAGGCTGCTATACACGCTTCAATCAAAGAAAAAGAACTTGAGCCTTTTAAAGAAAATAATAATACCGCAATGTTCAGGGGTGGCGCAACATTTGCCGATGCCATTACTTTTGGCGCAGCCAAGGTTGAAAAGAAATTAGTAGAAGAGTTTGGTAAAGTAAAAGGCAAAAAAGTATTGCCCTTTAAAGAAGATTCAGATTTATCTGACTACTTACAACTGTATACTGACCTCGCACAAAAATAATAGCTGAGTATTTTTGTTGATATCAACTAATAACTCAACCCGTATTATGAAAAGGGGCTATTTTGCTGAGGATAATTTATTATAATATTTAACAAGTCTACCATTATCTTTGCGCGTTTTAAAGCAGGTATTATACAACCTGCTTCAATATTAACCTCTTAAATTTATTTTCAATATGCCTTATTTGTTTACTTCTGAGAGTGTTTCTGAAGGGCACCCGGATAAAGTGGCTGACCAGATTTCTGACGCTATTATTGATAATTTTCTTGCATTTGACTCTAACAGTAAAGTAGCCTGCGAAACTTTGGTAACAACCGGCCAGGTTGTATTGGCAGGCGAGGTAAAATCTAAAGCATATCTTGATGTTCAGGAAATCGCCCGTGGCGTAATCAGGAAAATAGGATATACAAAGAGTGAATATATGTTTGAAGCACACTCGTGCGGTGTATTATCTGCCATTCACGAACAATCTGCTGATATTAACCAGGGCGTTGATAAAAAGAATAAAGAAGACCAGGGCGCCGGCGACCAGGGTATGATGTTTGGTTATGCAACAGATGAAACCAATGATTATATGCCGCTTGCGCTGGATTTGGCGCATAAAATTCTGATTGAATTATCAGCACTCAGAAGAGAGAACAAACAAATAAAATATTTAAGACCTGATGCTAAAAGCCAGGTAACGCTTGAATATGATGATGATAATAAACCGGTAAGAATAGACGCGATAGTTGTATCAACGCAACATGATGATTTTGATACCGAGGCAAAAATGCTGGAGAAAATTAAAAAAGATATCATCAATATTCTTATACCACGGGTAAAAGAGAAGTATAAGAAATATGCAAAACTGTTTAACAAGGATATTAAATACCATATTAATCCAACCGGTAAATTTGTAATTGGTGGCCCACATGGCGATACAGGTTTAACAGGAAGAAAAATTATTGTTGATACATATGGTGGTAAAGGTGCTCACGGCGGTGGTGCCTTCAGCGGTAAAGATCCTTCTAAAGTTGACCGTTCTGCAGCTTATGCTACAAGGCATATTGCTAAAAATCTTGTAGCTGCGGGTGTTGCTAAAGAAGTATTGGTGCAGGTATCCTATGCTATTGGTGTTGCAAAACCAACAAGCATTAATGTTAATACTTTCGGCACATCAAATGTAAATATGACTGATGGTGAGATAGGAAAGATTGTAGCCGGCATATTTGATATGCGCCCTTATTTTATTGAAAAGCGTCTGAAATTGCGCAATCCTATTTACAGTGAAACAGCAGCCTACGGACATATGGGACGTAAGCCGGAAACAGTAACCAAAACCTTTACTTCGCCTGATGGTAAAACAAAAAAAGTAAAAGTTGAATTGTTTACCTGGGAAAAGTTGGATAAAGTGAAGGACGTGAAGAAAGCATTTGGGCTAAAATAATGTTTGAAAATTTTAATTGAATAATCCCGCAGCTAAACTCTGCGGGATTATTTTTGCAGCATGGAAGAACAAAGTAATCCCTGGAAGATTTTAAGTGAAAAGGATATCTATAATAATCCATGGATTGGCTTGAAGGAGTATGCGGTTATCAATCCTTCGGGTGGTAAAGGCATTTATGGCAAAGTGTTTTTTAAAAACCAGGCAATCGGTATTTTGCCGTTAGACGATGAAGGTAATACCTGGCTGGTGGGGCAATATCGTTTCCCCATAAATAAATATAGTTGGGAGATTCCGGAGGGTGGTGGTGAATTGAATATTGAACCTTTATTATCGGCTCAGCGGGAATTGCTGGAAGAAACGGGATTACAAGCAGAACGCTGGGATAAAATATTGGAAATGTATTTATCAAATTCTGTTACTAATGAGAAAGCAATAGTATATGTTGCGAGAACATTATCGCAACATGCACCACAGCCGGAAGAAACAGAGCAGCTTGTAATAAAAAAAACAGCTTTTACCGATGCTTTTGAAATGGTAATGAGCGGCGAAATAACTGATGCCATTTCCATAGCCGCCATTCTAAAATTGAATTATCTTCTCGCTAAAAAACTGATATAGCTTTTGAAAAAATCTTCGTTGATAATTGGCAAACAACCGTTAATAGAAGCGCTGCAGGGTGGCCGTGCTATTGATAAGATTTTTATGTTTAAGAATATTACAGGAGAGAATGTGCAGGAAATAAAACAATTGGCAAGAACAAATAATGTTCCCATTCAAATGGTGCCGGTTGAAAAACTTAACGGGTTTACCAGGGCCAATCACCAGGGCGTTGTTGCTATTGCTGCGCTTATTTCATATACAGATTTGCAGCAGGTTATTGATTTTGCAGTGGGCAAAGGAGAAGCGCCTTTGTTTATAATGTTAGATGGGGTTACAGATGTCAGGAATATTGGCGCTATAGCCAGAACAGCAGTATGCTGTGGCGTTCACGGAATCATTATTCCTGATAAAGGCGTAGGGGCTTTGAATGAAGAAACCATGAAATCTTCTGCCGGTGCTTTGGAGCATATTTATATATCAAGGGTTAATAGTCTTGCACATGCGGTTGATACACTCCACCTGAATGGCATTAGTGTATTTACAGCAGAAATGAATTCACCCCAAAAAGTATTTGATACTGATTTTACACAACCCTGCTGCATTATAATGGGCAATGAAGAAAAAGGCGTACAGCATTTTTTAAGTAAATCTGCCGATCAGAAATTTACTATTCCTATTGCCGGCAATTTTGATTCCTTTAATGTTTCAGTAGCTGCCGGTATTATTTTATATGAAGCAATGAAGCAGCGGATGCCTTAGTGATATTAATTAGTTTTTTCTTAACCCGGTTTTATTCAATGAGTTCTTTAGAGGGGAAATGAGTAAATGGCCAATTTTGTATGGATAATATATTAATTTAGCAATGCTCCTAATTTTTTTTCATTCAGAATGATAATTTCGCCAGCGTGGATTTCAATTAATTTTTCGGATTTAAAATCACTCAAGGTCCTGATAAGAGACTCAGTTGCCGTGCCTGCAATATTTGCAAGGTCCTCTCTTGATATCTGGATTGAAAATTTATCAGTATGCGCTTTTTTATATTTCTGTTGTAAAGTTATCAACGCATCTGCAACTCTTTTGCGTAATGAATTATAAGCAAGCCCCAGCAGTTGTTCTTCTTTTTCCGCAACATTTTTTGCCAGCAGCTTTATAAATTTTTGCATTACTTCTTTGTTACTCTCTATTAATCCTCTGAATTCTTCAATAGGAATAATAGCTACTTCTGCTTCGCTGATGGCTTCAGCCGTTTCTTTATACACCGTTCCTTCAAGCATGGCAATATGCCCGATAAATTCGCCTTCGCCGTGCAGGCCTACGGTAAATTCTTTTCCATCAACATTTGTTTTAAATGTTTTTACCTTTCCTTTTTCAATATAGTAGAGCTTGTTAGGATGATTACCTTCCGAATAAATCACCTGCTTCTTTTTATAATGATTGATATGCCTGTCTTTTATAAGATTTTCCAATGCTTTTTTTCCTCCGGCTTCCTGCAGCATTTGCTGCATACCATCCGCATTCAATTCAAAATTCTTTTTCAGCAGGTTTACCTTATTCAGCCTGCTCTCGATAGCGCTGAGCAATTCGATATCGGTAAACGGTTTTGTCACATAATCATCAGCTCCCATCTCCATTCCTTTCCTGAAATCTCCGCGTTCCGCCTTGGCTGTTAAAAAAATAAATGGTATGCCTTTAAGTTCAGGATTGATGTTCAGCAAATGCAATACCCCGTAACCATCCAATACAGGCATCATTACATCACAAACTATAAGATCGGGTTTGTTGGCAAGCGCTTTTTCCACTCCTATCTTACCGTTTTCTGCAGTTTCTACTTTGTAGCCGCCAAGCTCCAGTATTTCTGCAGTATTGTCTCTTATATCGTTGTTGTCCTCAATTAAAAGTATCCGTTTCATGCCGGCAATTCATCGTTTTTAAAAGTTATGATAAATGCAGTGCCTTTCTCCAGCCTGCTTTGGCATTTGATTTCGCCATTCATTAATTCAACATATTTACCCACAATGTGCAATCCCAAACCTGTGCCTTGTATATTAGTTGCGTTCTTAGCCCGGAAAAAACGTTCAAATAAATGTTTTTGATCTTCTATGGAAATACCCATACCATAATCTCTCACCCCGAATATAATATAATCTGCATTTACACTACTGCTTACTTCAATTTTTCCATCTTCAGGAGAAAATTTTATGGCATTTGACAACAGGTTCATAAAAATGTTTCTGAGCAGGGTCATGTCCAGGTCTACATCATTATCTCCCTCATGATGATATAAGATATGCTGTGTTTTTTTAGCTATCCCCTGCATCTCGCTGCAAATATTAGTGATCAGCTCTTTTACATTGAAGCTGCTGTAATGGGTTACAATTTTTCCATCCTCTATTTTGCCTATAGAGAGAAACTCGTTAAGTATATCAGTAAGATTATTTACAGATGATTTGATACGCATTATATGCCTGTCTCTCTTTTCCTGTTCCTCCGTTTGGGTATATTTTGCTACCAGCGATGCAGAAGAAAGAATAGTGCTTAACGGCGTACGGAACTCGTGTGAAGCCATGGAAACGAACCGGCTTTTTAAATCGCTCAGTTCTTTTTCTTTATTTAAGGCCTGTGCCAGTTCATCTTTAGATCCCTCCAGTTCCTTCATTGTCTGCTCTAACTGGCTTGTACGTAATATAACCTTTTGTTCCAGCTCATCATTTAATTTTTCAATTTTCAGATTAACAGTCTCCAATTCCTTCTTTTGCCGCAGCACTTCAGTTTCAATCTGCTTTCGCAGTGTTATATCATTGATAAATGCGATAATGAAAGTAGCGTCATGACTTTTATAAGCACTAAGGCTGACTTCTACATTAAATTCTTTTCCGCTCTTTTTAATACCAAACAGATCCATTCCCAAACCCATAGGCCTGGGCTGCGGGTGAGCTGCATAGTTTTCGCGGTAGCTTACATGATTATGGTGAAACCTATGCGGAATCAATACTTCTATGCTTTTGCCGGTCAGCTCTGCAAGATCTTCATAGCCAAACTGTTCCAGCAGGAAATTATTCACAAGAATAATCTCTCCCTTTTTGTTGATGATCAGGATGCCCAGTGAAACATGCTGAAAAAGAGCATCAAACTTCTCTTTTTCGTTTAACAATTCTATTTGTGCAGAAACCATATCAGGAAAAATAACTTTGCAAAAATATAACATCCTTATTTAAAAAAAATCAGACTAATGATCATTAAAAGATATTATGATAAGGAAGTTACCTAACCATGCGCAATTTATAATCTTTTGTTATTTTAAACGACCCACATATAATTTTGCACTATTCCAATCGTCTGTTTATAGTAAATATTGCAAATTGAAAAAAATTGTACTTTCCCCTCTCCTCTTATTACACATGACGATTTTTGCACAAAAGATCGACAGTATCTATTTCAACCTTTACACCGACAGCTTAAAAAAAGGTGCTTTTAACTATATTAATGTTGAAGGAAAGTTTGCAGATGGAAGAATCCGGCCGCTCGACAGCACCCAATTATCTTTCCATAGTTCATACGGCAAATTTTCAGGCAATAGTTTATGGGTTCCGTTTGAAGCAAGGGAAGAAAAAGTGAATATTACGGTTATATCCCGTCAAAATCCGCAACAGGCTATTTACAAAACCATCTACATAAAAAAGAAGAATGATGATGCACAGTTAAAAACAGTTGACGAAATTCTTGCAGATCCTCCCAAAACAAAATCAAAGAAACGAAACAGATGAAGCCGGCCATTGCTATTGAGTATTGCCCGAAATGCGGCTGGATGCTGCGCGCCGCGTATATGGCACAAGAGCTGCTTACCACTTTTTCTGATGACATAAAAGCTGTAACGCTTATACCCTCTGAAATAAGCGGTCGCTATACTATAAGTATAAATAAACAAATCATTTTCGACAGGAAAAGAGAAGGACGTTTTCCGGAAATAAAAGAATTAAAACAGTTGGTGAGAGCTGTTGTAAACCCTGGTAAAGATTTGGGGCATTCTGAAAAGAAGACGGTTTAGGTTCTTTTATTTCACGCAACAGGGATTATGTATCAATATCATTTTTTTTAGGTTTTAGCTACATATTGTAAACAATGCCCTTCAGCATGTACGGGCCCCTTAAAGAGTAAACATTTACCACATTGCACTGCGGCCGGTTCTGTAAATGCTATATATAAACCGCAATTACCACAGGATTTATTTGCAACCTCTGATTTACCTGTATAACCGAGTTTCTTCCTCTTTTCAAGTTCTTCTGCGTTTACTCCTGTAAAATCATTGCAGGGATCGGCAACTTTAGCCGCCGTCTCTTCTTTTTTACTATCAACTTCTTTTTGTTGCGATCCGCAACTACTGAACAAAAACAATCCTCCAATAAAAGTTGCACTGCATTCCATACAATTTTGGAGAAATATGCGCCGTGAATAATTATTAAAACTCATTTTATCCTCTCATTAATTAGTAATACCATATAGTTGCTTTATACTTTGCAAAGCCGCGGGCAAATTACCATTAAGATCTTTATCAATGTTGTTTAATTTTTCCCTCGTCATATCATCTGTTTCTTTTGCATCTTTCAAACCTTTTACAAGTCCTTTAATGCACACAACCTGCCAGTCAGCAGCAAGCTTAGCTACAGTTATATATTGAAGAAAAGCATTTCTTTGCTCCTTATTATTTCTTGCACCAATAGTTTCAGACAATCCTCCAATAAAACTTTTTTTCCAATCAGCGGGATTATCAAAAAATTTATTTGAAGCCAAAGTTTTCAACATATCTGTCGATGAAGCCTGCTCCGCGCTTAAAACCGCAGTGCTGAACCAGGGGTTGCCGCCGTATTTTATTACCACTTTTGACAGGGCGGGTATTACCCCCGGAGATTTAAACTCACCAATACTAAGCGCTGCCTGAAAGGCTACTCGTATAGAAGAATCAGTAACGAGTTGTTCAACGCTACTAAAGCATTCCGGAAACCTTTCTGCAAGTATAACAGCATTCTCCCTCACTCCTGCTGCTGTATCTTTCAAAGCCTGTTTAATTATGCCCGCATCTAATGCATCAAGCGCTTCAAGCACATATAACGCATGCAGCCTTGTGCGCGGATCATTACTGAGCGTGACCAATTGTTTTACCTGCGGTATCACTGATTTGTCTTTTCGTTGTAGCAAAAGGCGCTGCGCCTGTAAACGCCACCACTGGTTTTTGTGTGCTAATAATTCCACCAGTTGGGCAGCGCTGGCTTTTCCTAAAGCCGGTTTTTGCCATTTATTTTTATTCCCATTAATAGGAACAATTCTGTAGATGCGTCCGTAAGCATCTCCGGCATTAAAATCCATACCTGTTTCCAGGTCGTCAGGAATTGATATAGGCGTTTCAATATGTTGCCGGTACATATCAATTACATACAGGTTGCCGTCGGGCCCTGTGGCACAATTTGCAGGACGAAACCATGTATCAGTAGTAGCGAGGAACTCTTTATCTTTTTCTTTCCCACCACGACTTGCCTGTAAATAAGGTACTGTATCAAGCGGGTGTAATACATCTCTATGCACAAGATTACCCGACACATCACCGGTAAAAATATTGCCGTAATACTCATCCGCGTAAGCATCTCCCCCATAAAAAGTGCCGCCTGAAGCACCCGTAAAATGATCTCTTGCATATTCAACGCGGTCTAATTTATTTTCCTGGTATTCTTTGTTTCTTCTTTTGGTTCTTTCTTCGCGCCAGTAAGGTGTTGCAGATACCTGGAACATTAATGGATCATGATCGGAAATATTAATGGAAGCGGATGTAAAACCGGCAGGCAGAAATGGATTTCTGGCAAGATAACGCATAGGGATAACCGCCTGCGATATATGTATGGAATTAGTGGTGAAAAATCGATGCCCCCAGTCATTAATAGCTAAACCAAATTGCCCCGGACCTGTGCTAAGTTCAAATTGATTACGATCGAGCCTGAAACGAAAATCAGCACCGCTCATCAGCAGCTTAGGCGCTTCCGGTTTTCTTGTAAAAGTTATTTCCCCTTTTTGCCCGGTGTTGTTGGCATAAATCCAGTTATCAATACCGAAACGAAGATTGGTAATCTGCGCTTCTTCGTTACCTGTAAAAAATCCTTTAAAGATAATTTCCCTGTGATCAGCGCGGCCGTCGCCATCGGTATCTTTATAAAACATAATATTTGGCGCAGCAGCAATAAGTAAACCTCCATCCCAGGGTAATATGCTTGAAGCCTCCTTTATACTATCGGCAAAGACGATCGCGGTATCTGCCCGCCCATCTTCATTGATATCTTTCAGCATTACAATCTTCCCTTTACCTTTTACGGAATCCGGCTTATAGGCATCTAACATACCAACTACATACGCATTGCCATCCTCATCAAATTGCAGATCCACCGGGTCTGTAACCAAGGGTTCCGCGGCAAAAACCTCGGCTTTAAAATCTTCAGCAAACTGAAAGGTTTTCATTGACTCTTCGGGAGATAAAGGGCCGGGATAGCGTGGCTGATCTTTACAGGATACAAGCATGACCAGGAATAAAAAAGCCGGTAAATTTCTCATCATTAAAAATATTTTTGTTGTATTATAAGCGGAGCAGCTTTTTTGCATTTTCATAAAAAAGCTTTTGCCGAACCTTTTCATTAACCGCAAGCTTTTTTATCTCAGCTATATCCTGTGCCCCTGAGCAATTCCCGGAAACAATCGTTCCCTCTATATCGTCACAATCACTGCCATACAATAATTTATCCTGGTGTTTTTCAAGAAATGATTTTCCGTTCGCTTCATCTCTTGTGAGCGCATTCAAACCGGAGCCCGCAGAAAGATCACCGTACATATTCGGGTAATCGCTGAGATATCGATCGGTAATACCGCCGGCGGTAACTGAGCTTTTGGGATATAATATGGATTGATCCGTATGATTTTTATCAATATTGGCCCACCATGTTTGCGCATGCCCGATAAAATTTACTTCAGGATATTTTTCCAGCATTTTATAAAACCGGTCATAACCATAATTATACATTTCATGCTGCCAGTGCATAAGTACCGGCACATTATACGCTCCTGCTAACTGGTAAATGTTTTGCATTTCGGCCGAATCACACGCTACGCCAAATTTTAGTTCACCAATCATCACAGCACCCAATTTCAGGTATTTCTCTATTTCGTATGCCGCATCTGGTAAATCGGGCACTGCGCATACTGCAAAACGATATGATCTTTTGTGCTCTTTTGCAAACAGGTAACATTCAGCATTGCCTCCTGCTCCGGCCTGCAATCCATTTGCAATACCCTGGTGAGTGGAAGCGCTGTTTACCGGCCTGCCGGAAGGAAGCAAAACGGTAGTTGTAATGCCCATCGCTTTCTGGTGCTGAAGCATTTGCTCATCAGTTCTGAAAGAATAATGGATATGCTGGTGAATATCGATGATCCTGTCTTTCATTGCTGCAGATGTTTCAGCAAAGCTCTTTAAGCATGCAGCACTACCTGCAGCCAGCACGCATGTGCGGGCAAGAAATTTACGGCGGGACTTACTGAAGAGTTGCTGGCTCACGCGTTTTTGAATTTGTGGAGTGCAAAATGAAAATCAGGGCAGTAAATTACTGATTTACTGAAAATGAAATAAGCCAGGATTAGAAAAAATAAAATATTTTTAAATTGAAATATTTCTATAAAATACCTGTTAAAAAGCAATTGAGGAGTTATTTAATAATTCGAGGTACCATACGGATATTCTTTTCAGGGATTTCTTTTTTGCTGACATTAAAACCAACACAGTTCCGCCGCAACAAGCATTTAATTCAATACAACCTGCCGGCGGGAGAAGCAATCTCAACCTTGAATTATGAACGAACCCGCCGCAAGATGCTTTTGATTCAGGCAGCAAGCGGGCGGGTTCGCAGTGACGGGCGAGAGAGTTTATTTTTTTCAACCAGCACTAAGGCAAAGTATACAATACCTCAACCACTTGCCGTCTTTGCGAGCCCGCCAGCATGATCATTTGAATTGAGTGAATATTTTGGCGGGAGAAGCAATCCCAGCCTTGAATTATGAACGAACCCGCCGCAACATGCTTTTGATTCAGGCAGCAAGCGGGCGGGTTCGCAGTGACGGTAAAAGTTTTAAGTTTACAACCAGCACCAAGGCAAAGCATACATTCACTCAACCTCCCGCCGTCTTTGCGATCCCGCCAG
>JADLCD010000154.1 GCA_020847395.1 Chitinophagaceae bacterium | reverse complement strand
TCTTACATCCAACGAGATCGCTTAAAGTAATTTACTAACTTTTACATTTTTTAATTCAAACATAAGAACTTCCCGGTCGCAGTTGATTGCAATATGGCAAGGCCATGGTTAAAAATAAAGACCTGATCTTCAATTTATTCGTAATGATGTCATTATAATACCGCCTCAAGCGGGAAGGGGTCTAACTTTATGCCAAGGCATATTTTTAAATACGAAAAATTGAAAAATGACGGAAGTTCCCGTCTCAACAAATAATGTTGCCTGCGATGAACAACAAATAAAGTTCTATCTTCCGTTTTAATAATTCAAATATCATTATGTCTCCCTGGTTACTTTTTTCATTTGTAATTGGATACTTTATTATACTGCTTGTAGTGGCATATTTTACTTCGCGTAATTCCAATAACGATACTTTTTTTATAGGCAACAAAAACAGTAACTGGATGCTGGTGGCATTCGGTATGATCGGCACATCACTATCAGGGGTAACATTTGTGAGCGTGCCGGGCGGTGTAGGCGATGTTGCCGGCGGCGCTTTTAAAGGGTTCGCATATATGCAGGTTACCATTGGCTACCTTATTGGTTATGCAGTTATTGCATTTGTATTGCTTCCTTTATATTACCGGCTCAACCTCACCTCTATATATAATTACCTGCAGCAGCGGTTTGGGAATATCGCTTATAAAACCGGCGCTTTGTTTTTCATCATCAGCAGAACATTGGGGGCAACTGCAAGGCTCTATCTCGTTATCAATATTCTCCAGTTTTTTATTCTTGATAAAATGGGTGTGCCTTTTGTAGTAACAGCATCATTTATATTGTTGATGATATTGCTGTATACTTTTGAAGGCGGCGTAAAAACGATTGTATATACGGATACGCTGCAAACAACATTAATGGTAACCGGCCTTATTGTTTGTGTCATCTATATTCTTCATCACCTGAATATGGGCGGGGCAGAAGCGCTCTCGCAAATGAGTGCGAAAGGTTATCTCAATATTTTTAATACTGATGTTAACAGCAAAGGTTTTTTCCTCAAGCAAATTATTGGTGGTGCATTTATTACCATTGCCATGACCGGGCTTGACCAGGAAATGATGCAGAAAAATATCAGCGTAAAACGGCTTGGCGATTCTCAAAAAAATGTGATGACAATGGCACTCGTTATGGCAGGCGTATTGTTCCTTTTTTTGATGCTGGGAGGATTGCTGTATATGTTCACCTTATCAAAAGGCGGTGTGTATACTGATGTAAATATTAATGGCAAAATAGTAAAGCAATTGCTGGTGGCAGACCCTAACCATGCCGGGCAAACGATGAATATAATTGGTGATAAAATGTTTCCATCTATCGCCATGAATTTTTTACCGCCTGCTATAAGTATTATGTTTATTATAGCATTGATATCAGCATTGTTTCCCAGCGCTGATGGCGCACTTACGGCTTTAACTTCTTCTTTTTGTATTGATATATTAGGGTTGAAAAACCGAACCGACCTGGATGAAAAAGAAAAGAAAAGAAAAAGGCTAACGGTGCATTTTACTTTTGCTTTCATCTTTCTAATATGTATACTGGTGTTTTATGTTATCAACAACAACAGTATTATAGATGTAATACTCGACCTGGCAGGTTACACCTATGGCCCATTATTAGGGTTGTTTGCTTTCGGCATATTTACCAAAAGAGTTTTGCCAAACACACCTTTAATAACAGTAATAAGTCTTGCGGCGCCGGTGCTCTGCTATATCATCAGTAAAAATGCTGCTAACTGGTTCGGCGGTTTTCAAATAGGTATTGAGCTGTTGTTACTGAATGGTTTGCTTACCTTCCTTGGTTTGCTAATGATTTCAAAAAGAAACACTTCTGTAAACTAAAACGCATAAATATTCGTTGTACCTGTAAGCCACCGGTTATCGGTGGCTTTGCCATCTGTAACGAATGGCAATATTCTACATGAAAACAATTACAACGATGAATGCAACCCTAAAAACATTAAAAGCAAATTATTGGGTAGAAAGTACAGATCAAAGCAACCGCCAGCTTCAAAAAATTGTGGCGGAATTTGTAGCCGGTTTTGAAGCGCTCGCAAAGATTGGTCCCTGTATCTCCATTTTTGGTTCGGCCAGAACAAAGCCAAACAATCCTTACTATACTTTATCAGCAGAAATAGCAAGAAAATTAGCAGAAAACGGTTTTGGTGTTATTACCGGTGGTGGCCCCGGCGTTATGGAAGCGGCAAACAGGGGCGCTGCAGCCGTAAATGGCAAAAGTATCGGCTTAAATATTTACCTGCCTTTTGAGCAGCATAATAACGATTATATTGATAAAGATAAATTGCTGAGCTTTGATCATTTTTTTGTGCGCAAAATGATGTTTACAAAATACTCGCAGGGTTTTGTAATGATGCCCGGAGGCTTTGGTACAATGGATGAATTTTTTGAAATAGCCACACTCATTCAAACCGCAAAATTCAAGCAGATGCCAATGGTGCTGGTGGGCAAAAAATATTGGGGCGGATTAATGAAATGGATAGAAGAGACAATGCTGGTGGAAGGCAATATCAGCCCTGAAGATATTACACTGATTGATATGGTTGATACTGCCGATGAAGTGATAGATTGTATTGTGGACTTTTACCGCACACGACCACTTGCGCCTAATTTTTAATTGCTTTTTCTTATATTATCTTTGCAGAAAAATAAGCATTGGAATTTATACATCCGCTGGCAGAAGCATATGCTGATCAATACACAACAAACGATGATGCATTGCTGAAAGAAGTAGCGGAGTATACCAGTGAGAAACACCCTAAAGCGCATATGCTGAGTGGCACAGTGCAGGGAAAATTGCTGGAAATGTGGAGCCGGATGATAAAGCCGCGCAGAATATTAGAGATAGGCACATTTACCGGATATAGTACACTGTGTTTGAGTAAGGGACTTACAGCAGATGGATTATTGTATACCATTGAACTGCGGAAAGAAGATGCTGCTGTAGCAGAAAGTTTTTTTAACAAAAGCATTGTAAAAGACAGGATTATCTTGCAGGTTGGAGATGCCCGTACAATAATCACTACGCTAAATGAAACCTGGGATATAGTGTTTATTGATGCAGATAAAGTGAGCTATATTGAATATTATAATGCGGTGTTGCCGCACGTAAAAGCAGGCGGCTACATTATAGCTGATAATGTGTTGTTTCATGGTGAAGTGCTGGCAGAAGAAAAGAAAGGTAAGAATGCAAAAGCAATTCATGCTTTTAATGAGTACATAAAGAATGATGAAAGGGTAGAGTGCGTGTTGCTTACCGTGCGGGACGGACTACTACTGGTAAGAAAAAAATAGTGCAGATATCCGATGAGAAAAAACGCAATTATTATTTTAGTAGCCGGAATTATAATTTCCGTCACGGCTTCAGCCCAGAATGCCACTATCATTCAATATATCAATACCTACAAGTTTATTGCTATTAAAGAAATGCAGCGTTCAGGTGTACCGGCTTCTATAAAACTGGCGCAGGGCATATTAGAAACGCAGGCCGGCACCAGTGATCTTGTGCAGCGTTCCAATAATCATTTTGGCATTAAATGCAAAAGCACATGGGCGGGCGATAAAGTATATCATGATGATGATGAAAGCGGAGAATGTTTCAGGGCATATTCCAATGCAGCAGATTCTTATAAAGACCATTCTGATTTTTTAAGGAACAGTGCGAGATATGCTTTCTTGTTTAACCTTGATCCTGAAGATTATGAAGGCTGGGCCAAGGGATTAAAAAAAGCGGGTTATGCCACTAATCCAAAATACACGCAACAGGTTATAAAATATATTGAAGATTATAATCTCAATTTATATACGCTTATTGCTCTTGGCAAAAAAAGTATGCAGGATGAAGATGCAATGTATGCGGCAAACAACCCGGTTATTATTCCCCAGGTAATAACAGTTAATGCCGCCTCTAATAAAAGTTACACCAAACCTGCGGTTAATCAGGCAATAAAAGATGTTAAACCGCTTAAAACCGTATATCCGCAGGGAGAATTTCGCATTAACGAAACAAAAGTAATATTAGCTCCGGCGGGTTCATCATTACTGGCAATTGCAGATGAGTACAATGTTAAGTATAAACATCTTTTAGATTTTAATGAGTTTGAAGAAGGAGATGATGTGTTGGATTATGATCAGCTTATCTTCCTGCAAAGAAAAAGAAAACAAGGCGCCGCAGATTTTCATATAGTGCAGCCGGGAGAAGATATGTATGATATTGCGCAGGCAGAAGGTATTCGCCTGGATAACCTGCTTAAGTATAATAATCTTGAAGCAGATGCTGTGCCACAGGAAGGACAAAAAGTGTACCTGCAAAAAGATGCGGCAAATCAGGCTTTTGCAAACGGTGAAAAAATTTTACTGCAAACAGCATTTAATACGGCTGATGTGCAATTGACAACACCATCAAATACAACAAAACATATTGTATTAAGTAAAGAAACATTGTATAGTATTGCAAAAAAATACGCAGTGGGAGTAGATCAGCTTAAGAGCTGGAACAGCCTGCAGGGTAACGACTTGAAACCCGGACAGGAGCTGCTTATTTATAAAAACTAAACAATGGATTTGATACAGGTACATGATAAAACTTTCAAACCCTATATTTCTGCCGGGGAGATAGCACAAAAAGTGAAAGCGATAGCGCTGGCAATAGAAAATGATTATAAAGGAAAAACGCCATTATTCATCGCGATACTGAATGGCTCTTTTATGTTTGCCTCAGATATGTTTAAGGCATTGAATATGCCCGCCGAAATTTGTTTTATAAAACTGGCTTCTTATAAAGGCACAAAATCATCAGGGCAGGTAATAACATCTATAGGATTAGACATTGATTTGGTTGACCGCCATATTATAATACTGGAAGATATTATTGATACCGGCAAAACCATGCATGTTTTTTTACCTCAATTACGTAACCAGCATCCCGCCTCTTTGAAAATCTGTGCTTTACTACACAAGCCTGAAGCCACTCAGTTTCCCGTAGCCGTTGATTACTGTGGATTTTCCATACCCAACAAGTTTGTGGTAGGTTATGGACTTGATTATGATGGGCTGGGAAGAAATATCAGTGAAATTTACCAGTTGGTTGAGTAGTATAATCTACTGTTAAATAATATATTGTATTAAAAATCGTTAGAAGTACTAAATGTTTTTTATTACATGCAACCGCAGCTAAAACAGATTGCTTTACTCTTCAGTTGGCTTTTCGTTTTTACATCGGTGTCTGCTCAATATTATCTTCGTGGCGAGATAATAGATGAAAAGAACAACCCGTTGCAGAATGTGAGAATGATTATGCACTCCACTAAAAATTTATATTTGAGTGGAGCGGGCGGAGCATTTGGTATAACTACAAATCAGGCAAGCGATAGTCTCGACCTTTCTCTTGATGGCTATGAGCCGCTATCGGTACGCGTGAATACTACAGCATACCAGAAGATAGTAATGAAAATGTTGCCGTATACGGCAAGCGTACAAAAACAATATCTCGTTTCATTTACTGAAAATCTTGCAGGACTAACCAGTCGCAAAATGTTTGTGGCTGATGAAACGTACAGCCCGCTTATTGAAAATGGTTTTGTAAAAACAGATAATAATCCTGTAACCGGTTTAACGTTGAATGTAAACAGGGCATCATATAGTAATATCCGGCGCTTTATTAATATGAATAGCACAGTGCCGGCAGACGCGGTGAGAATAGAAGAGATGCTTAATTATTTCAACTTTAATTACAGTGAGCCCGAGGGCGACAGTACTTTTGCTATTCATTCACAGGTTACTTCATGCCCGTGGAATAAAAATAATCAACTGTTATTTATACAGGCAGTTTCAAAAAAGCTCAATCTTGATAAAGTGCCGCCAAGTAACCTTGTTTTTTTGGTTGATGTATCAGGCTCAATGGATATGCCCAACCGCTTGCCGCTGTTAAAATCTTCATTTAGAAAACTGGTAGAAAATCTTCGTGTAATCGATACCGTTTCTATCGTGGTATATGGTGGTGTTACGGGTATAATGTTGCCACCAACAAGCGGCGGAGAAAAAGAAAAAATATTAGAGACGATAGAAAACCTTAATGCTGGCGGCTTTACGCCCGGCGAAGCGGGTATACGGCAGGCATACCGCCTTGCACACAATAGTTTTATACAAGGTGGAAATAACCGGGTAATATTGGCTACGGATGGTGATTTTAATGTGGGAGAAACAGGAGAAAAAGAATTGGAAACGTTGATAACGCAAATGAAACAGGGTGGTATATATCTTACCTGTCTTGGTGTGGGCATGGGTAATTATAAAGATTCAAAAATTGAAATTCTTGCTAAAAAAGGCAATGGTAATTTTGCATATCTTGATGATGAAAAAGAAGGAGAAAAAGTATTGGTGAAAGAACTTACGCAAACATTATACGCGGTTGCTGATAATGTATCTATGCAGGTAAGATTTAATAAAGATGTGATAAAGGAATATCGCCTGATTGGTTTTGATAATAAAAGAAGCGCATTGTCTGATACTACCAGTATGCTGGAAGGCGGGGAGATTGGCTCCGGGCATTCTGTAATGGCGGTGTTTGAAATTTCGCCGGTGGCTGATATCAATATTTCGGCAGGCGAAGCAATATCAACTGTTACGATTAATTATTGCAAGCCTGGTAAAAGACAGGCTATGAAAATGGAATACAAATGCGCCTATAATTATCGCGTATTAGACAGCCTGGATAATCATTTGCGTTTTGCTACAAGTGTTTGCATGTTTGGCGGTTTATTACACAGCTCACCTTATTTAAAAGATGCATCATGGGATGATGTATTGCTGCTCACCAAAAACGCGATGAACGCAAACAACCCACTCGAAACAGAATTTTTTGACCTGGTTACAAAAGGAAAAAAAATATACGAGCCCAATAAAAAGAGGAAAAAGAGGAAGGAACAGGATTAAAACTTCCTTTTCATGCAAAGAAAAAACTACAGCACAACCTCACAAAAATCCCAACTCCAGCTTCGCTTCTTCGCTCATCATATCTTTGGTCCACGGGGGATCGAACGTGAGATGTACATGTACATCGCTTACACCTTCTACCGATTCGGCTTTTTGTTGTACTTCAGCTATAATATCTCCTGCCACGGGACATGCAGGAGCAGTGAGCGTCATCGTGATCTTTGCCTTACCTGTGGCTTCATCAACGTCGAGTTTGTATACCAATCCCAGCTCCCATATATTCACGGGAATCTCGGGGTCGTATACGGTTTTTAACATTTCTTCTATTTTATCTCTTAGTGCTGGTTCCATGTGTTAAAGTTTCATGCAAAGCGCGCAGAAAAAGCAAAGATCGCAAAGAAATTTTTTGGCAACTTTAAGCCTTTCTGGTTCTCAAATCTCAAATCCCAAATCTCAAATCCCAAATCTCAAATCTCTTTCGCCTGGTACGCCACTCCATACATCTTCATCTGCTTCAGCATGCTCAGCAAACCATTGGAGCGGGTAATGGATAAATGACTTTTTAAACCAATCTCATCAATAAAATATATATCCGCTCCGGCAATGTCTTTAGGTGTTTGTCCTGATAATACCCTTACCACCATACCCACAAGTCCTTTGGTAATAACCGCGTCACTATCTGCCGTGAAATATATTTTGCCGCCTTTATAATCTGCGTGTAGCCATACCCGTGATTGACAACCCCTGATGAGGTTTTCATCCGTTTTATATTTAGGATCAATCAGCGGCAGGTCTTTGCCCATTTGTATAATATGCTCATACTTTTCATCCCAGCCGCTAAAAAAACTGAATTCTTCTATAATGCTGTCCTGTTGTTCTTTGATCGTCATATGAAGGAGCAAAGTTACGGGTTTCAGGTTTCAGGTTTCTGGTTTCTGGTTTCTGGTTTCAGGTTTCTGGTTTCTGGTTTCTGGTTTCTGGTGGTAAGTTTGCAGTCCGCAAATTTAGTTAAAAGATTGTAGTTGAAATACCAGGAACCAGTAACCTGTAACCTGAAACTATTATTCCAGCATCCGCTTCGCTTTCTCCACAGCCCTTACCAGCTCATCCACTTCGGCTTTGGTATTATAAAAAGAGAAAGACGCCCGTACGGTGCCTGGTATGTTGAATATCTCCATGAGTGGTTGTGTACAATGGTGTCCAGTTCGTACTGCAATGGATTGCTTGTCTAAAATTTCACCCATATCAAAAGGGTGAATATTACCTGCCAAGAATGATATTGCGCCAGCTCTGTGTTTGGCATCACCAATAAAGCGGAGCGAAGGAATAGCCGCGAGTTTATCATACGCGTAAGCAATCAACTCTTCTTCCCATTGCTGAATAGCGTGTATGCCTGCCTGTTGTATATAATCAACGGCAGCGCCTAATGCTATAGCGCCTGATATATCAGGCGTACCGGCTTCAAATTTAAATGGTAATTCGTTGTAAGTGGTTTTGGCAAAAGTTACATGGCTTATCATATCACCACCACCTTCATAAGGAGGCATTTCATTCAGCCATTTTTCTTTGCCATATAAAATACCAATGCCCGTTGGTCCGTACATTTTATGACCGGAGAATGCAAGGAAATCAACATCCAGTTCCTGCACATCAAGCGGCATGTGCTGCACTGCCTGCGCGCCATCCAGTAATACGGGAATATTCAGCGCATGCGCTTTCGCGATTATTTCTCTTACCGGGTTAACTGTTCCCAAACTGTTGGATACATATGTTACCGCAATAATCTTTACTTTGGGGGTAAGCAATTTATCAAACTCATCCATCCGCAGCTCACCCTTTTCATTAATCGGTATAACTTTTAGTATAGCTTTCTTTTCTTCGCAAATAATTTGCCAGGGCACAATATTGGAATGATGCTCCATCGCGGAGATTAATACTTCATCTCCTTCTTTCAAAAATTTTCTGCCGTATGTATACGCTACAAGATTAATGCTGTTGGTTGTGCCTTTGGTAAAAATTACTTCATGGTCAGATTTGGCATTAATGAATGCAGCAATCTTTTTTCTGGCTACCTCATAAGCTTCTGTAGCCTGTTGGCTTAAGAGGTGTACACCACGGTGAACGTTACTGTTATATTCAGTATAATATTTATCGAGCGTTTGTAAAACCTGCAAAGGCTTTTGCGTGGTGGCGGCGTTATCAAAGTATACTAATGGCTTACCATAAACTTTTGTCTGGAGTATAGGAAAATCTTTCCTGATTTTTTCTACATCCAATACATGGTCGGTTATGGCATCGCTGTTAGTCATATGCTTCTGCCATTTTTTGAGTGATGATTTTTTCAACATATTCCTGAACTGCCGGAACCTGTATTTTATTGGTAACATCAAACGCGAAAGCATTTACCAATAAATTTCTTGCAGCTACGTCGCCAATGCCTCTTGCCTTCAGGTAAAATAATGCTTCATCATTAAAATTACCCACTGTTGAGCCGTGACTGCATTTTACATCATCTGCAAAAATTTCAAGCTGCGGTTTGGAATCAATAATAGCATTATTGCTTAGCAGCATATTATTGTTTTGCTGAAAGGCATTGGTTTTTTGCGCATCCTGCTGTACAAATATTTTACCGTTAAATACTGCTCTTGAATCACGCATCAACACTCCTTTATACAATTCATTGCTGAAGCAATTCGGATTAAGGTGATTAACACAGGTGTGATTATCCGTTAACTGACCTGGCCCGGTAAGATACAATCCATACAAATGGCTTTCTGTATTTGTTCCGTTCAAATCAAGATGAATATTATTGCGAAAGAGTAAACCTCCCGGTAATGTATAAGTGTAGTTATTGTACAGGCTATCGGCGCTTTGTATTGTTTGGTTAAAATTAACCCAGCGAACATTGGGCGGCGTTACCTGCAATACATAATGGTCCGCCTGTGCGTTCTCTGCTACATAACATTCCGTAACACTGTTAATGAATATAGGGCTTTCACCCATAATCAATAAAGATTCCACCACCTGTAATTTGCTGCTTTTGTTGGCGATAATTAAAAGGCGTGGTTGCACAAATACCGGCTCAGCGGCATTATATATATACGTAACGTGAATGGGTTTATCTGCAATAATATTTTTATCCGCTTCAATTACAATTCCGTGTTCAAACATGGCAGTGTTCAATGCCGCCATTGGCTGTGCATTGAGTGGTATATGTTTTGACAAATAGCTTTTGAAGCGCTCATCTTTTAAAGCAGTGCGTAATGGAGAAATGCTGATGCCGGGAATAGTTACATCTTCATTCAACATACCATTCTTCAATACAATTTCATGCGCGTCAAACTGAGGTATGCTGCCTGCTTTTTTACTGCTGTGTAAAGATGCTTCTCCGGGATGCAGCAGGAAATCTTCTTTTAAAAACGGGGCTATATTCGTAAAGCGCCAGTCTTCCTGTTTTGTGGTAGGAAAACCGTTACGCGTAAACGCTTTAAACGCGTCTTCGCGCAGGTTGCTTAACCAGGCACTCTCTGTATCATTTCTTTTTTCTTTGTATAAAGAAGTTAACTGGTCGTATAGTGATGTTGTAGTAATCATGTGAATCTTGTAAAGCTTTAATCATCAAACCGAGGCTGTGGTAACAGGTTCTTTAATCCAGTCGTAGCCTTTTTCTTCCAGCTCCAGCGCCAACTCTTTAGTGCCGGATTTTACTATTTTTCCATCATACAATACGTGTACAAAATCGGGTACAATATATTCCAGCAAACGCTGGTAGTGGGTAATTACAATAAACGCGTTTTTATCAGAGCGTAATTTGTTAACGCCGTTTGATACAATGCGCAACGCGTCAATATCCAAACCTGAATCTGTTTCATCCAGGATAGACAATTTTGGGTTAAGCATCGCCAGCTGAAAAATTTCATTTCTCTTTTTTTCACCGCCCGAAAAGCCTTCGTTTAATGAACGGTTGGTAAGCTTTGCATCAAACTCCACTAATTTTTGTTTCTCTCTTGTAAGTTTTAAAAACTCTTTTGCTTCAATAGGAGGCTCGTTATGATAGGCCCTTATTTCGTTTAACGCGGTACGCAAAAAGTTTATGTTGGATACGCCCGGAATTTCAATAGGGTATTGGAATGCCAGGAACAAACCTTCTCTCGCCCTGTCTTCAGGCGACATATCTAAAAGGTCTCTGCCATCAAAGCTTACTTCGCCACCGGTTACTTCATAGTTTTGTCTACCTGTCAATACAGAAGCCAGTGAGCTTTTGCCGGATCCGTTCGGTCCCATAATCGCATGCACTTCGCCAGGGTTTACCTGCAGGTTAATGCCTTTTAAAATCTGCTTATTCTCAACTGACGCCTGTAGGTTTTTTATATCTAATAACATAATGCTGTGCTGTGTTTCTTTTGTCTTTATCCGTTCTGTAGATAAATATGTTGTTTATATTATTTAACCAACGCTACCCTCCAGTGAAATGGAAAGCAGTTTCTGCGCTTCTACCGCAAACTCCATTGGCAATTGATTCAATACTTCCTTAGCATAGCCGTTCACGATCAACGCCACCGCTTTTTCTGTATCAATGCCTCTCTGGTTCAAATAGAATATCTGGTCTTCTCCGATTTTTGATGTAGTGGCTTCGTGCTCTATAGTTGCCGAGCTGTTCTTCGATTCTATATAAGGAAAGGTATGCGCTCCGCAACGGTCGCCAATCAACAACGAATCACATTGTGTAAAATTCCTTGCGTTTTCCGCTTTAGCGCTCACCTGCACCAACCCGCGGTAGCTGTTCTGTCCTTCACCTGCGGATATACCTTTTGATATAATGCGGCTTTTGGTGCCTTTACCAATATGGAACATTTTGGTGCCGGTATCTGCAATCTGTTTATTTTTTGTAACAGCCACTGAATAAAACTCTCCGGTAGAATAATCACCTTGCAAAATTACACTGGGATATTTCCAGGTTATAGCGGAGCCGGTTTCCACCTGCGTCCACGAAATTTTTGCATGAGCACCACGGCAAACACCACGCTTGGTTACAAAGTTGTAAATACCGCCATTGCCTTCTTTATCGCCCGGGTACCAGTTCTGCACCGTGCTGTACTTGATCTCCGCATTTTCCATCGCAATGAGCTCCACCACTGCAGCGTGCAACTGGTTTTCGTCTCTCTTGGGAGCTGTGCAACCTTCCAGGTAGCTAACGTAGCTGCCTTCATCCGCTATAATCAAAGTGCGCTCAAACTGGCCGGTATTTTCGGTATTGATCCTGAAATAGGTGGATAGCTCCATTGGGCAGCGAACGCCCTTGGGAATATATACAAATGAGCCGTCAGAAAAGACTGCGGCATTCAACGCGGCATATAAATTATCTGAATGAGGAACAACAGTACCGAGATATTTCTGCACCAGCTCAGAATGCTCTTTTACCGCTTCGCTGATGGAGCAAAAAATGATACCATGCTCTTTCAACGTTTCTTTATAAGTGGTGGCAACGGATACACTGTCAAAAACAGCGTCTACCGCTACACCTGCCAGTATCTTTTGTTCAGATAACGGGATACCAAGCTTTTCAAAAGTAGCGATCAGTTCGGGATCAACTTCATCCAGGCTTTTATATTTGGCGCCTGATTTTGGTGCGGCATAATAAGATATGTCCTGGAAATCAACCTTAGGCAATTCGAAATTTTGCCAATGCGGCTCAGGTTGTTTTAAAAAAGACTGATAGGCTTTCAAACGCCAGTCGAGCAGCCATTGCGGCTCTCCTTTTTTGGCAGATATGAAATGGATGGTTTCTTCACTTAACCCTTTGGGCGCTACTTCCATTTCAATATCGGTTACGAATCCAAATTCGTATTCCTTATTACTATACTCCTCTAAAATATCGTCACTCTTATTAGGCATAATTGGTATGTATATATTAAAGGCTTCAAACTAAACTGAAAAACTTTCGCCGCAGCTACATGTTCTGGTTGCATTAGGGTTATTAAAGGTGAGGCCTTTGCCGTTCAATCCCCCGGAATAATCCAGTTGAGTGCCGTAGAGATATAAAAGACTTTTCATATCTACCACTATTTTGATGCCGTTATCTTCAAAAATTTCATCACCGGCTTTGGTTTCTTTATCAAAGCTCAGTTTATATTCCAATCCGGAGCAGCCGCCACCTTTTACGCCTACACGCACAAAGGTTCCGCCTGCTTTATTTTCCTGCGCCAGCAGGTTATCAATATACTCCTTTGCAGAAGCTGAAACCGTAATCATAATGCTTATTTTAAACTATCGGCAAATTTACGATTTTAGGCGATAAGATGGTGTTATATAACCTTAAAAGGTGGAAATACAAGGCAAAATCAGTTTTTGGCTATAAACATTCCGCCAACGATGGTGCTGTTAATTGTGTTACAAGGCAGACAGCATGTATATCTGTATGCCTGTTTCCGATCCTTGATATATGAAATTTCTTTGTGCCGGTTTTTTGCGCAAGCGGCTCCTGTGTAAAGTTGGCCTTATGGCGCTCTTCTTTCAAAAGTTCCTCTATAACAACAGAAATCTAACTCAAATGTGTTATTATTGCCGTTTTAAAGGCAAAATCTTGAGTGCTGTTTACCAGATACAGGTACCCGCAGGCATACCTGAAGATACTTCAGGCTGCCACTTATATATACATATTGGCCCAGACCACCTGACTTTTGCCGTTTTGAATACAGTTGATAGCGGGTTTTTAGCATTACAGCACTTTAACCTGGAAAAATATAATGCTTTAGCACATTGCACGGAAATCATAACACATAATGAGTGGCTGAACAGGTTTTACGCCCATATAACGGTAGTGTATAATTTCGGCGACAGTATACTGGTTCCGGAAAAATTTTATATGCCGGCTATTAATGAACCATCGCTTGACCTGGTATATGGAGATTTGAATAAGGGCAGGCAATTTGCCGATCATGTGCCTGCATGGGAATTATACCTTATTTACAGGGTGCCTGAAGCGCTGCATCATATTTTTGAGAGCCATTTTCCATCTGCTGAATTTATGCACAGCTATTCCTCTTTCTTAAAGATCAAAAAGCAGAGATCAGGTGAAACCGGGAGTGAATTAAATGCAATTTTTTATAATAATAAACTGATCATTAGTCTTTTTAAGGATGCCGGATTATTATTAATGCGATCTTTTGAATATGAAACATCTGAGGATGTAGCGTACCATTTGTTGAATATATGCCGTCAATTTGATGTGGATTGCGAGAAAGTGACGCTGGTGATTTCAGGATTGATTGCCGATCATTCAGCGGTGTATGCTGAATTGCAAAAGTACTTTTTGTTTTTACAGTTAGACCAGCGTCCGGCTGATTTTAAATATAGTGAGGCTTTTGATGAATACCCCCCGCATTTTTTCACTTATATCTTTAATGCTGCATTATGCGGATAATCAGCGGCACTGCCGGAGGCAGAAGGATTAATCCGCCTGCAAATATGCCTCATACCAGGCCAACTACCGATATTGCCAAAGAAGGATTATTTAATATTATACAGAACAATCTTGATATCAGTTCGCTGAAAACGCTCGACCTTTTTGGGGGTACCGGAAGCATCAGCTATGAACTGGCATCGCGTGGCGCAACTGATCTGACCATCGTGGAAAAAGACCCGAAAATGTACGCCTTTATTGATGAGAACCTGGGGAAACTGGGATTCAGAAAAATGGTAAAGCTGTACAGGATGGATGTTTTCACCTTTATTAACCAATGCACTGAACATTTTGATTTTATTTTTGCAGGGCCGCCGTATGCGCTTGGAAATATTGACGATTTGCCGGTGGAAATTTTTAAGCATAATTTATTAAAGGAGAACGGATGGCTTGTGCTGGAGCATACACCCCGTAATAATTACGGGTCGTTCCCGCATTTCAGAACGTCGCGTAATTATGGCACAACAGTGTTTTCGGTGTTTATTAATAAGTGAAGATGGGTTTTTCACGCAAAGAGGCAAAGAAGGCGGAGACTGGAAAGAATTGGTTCTATGGCTTTGTGGTTAAAACGCTGCACCGCCGCATTCGCCGCGAAAAACATAATGAATAATGATCTCTCCAATATCTTCCCGGAACCTTTTCAAGGTGAAAAGAATAAGCTTCATGACGAAAAAAGATATAAGGATACTATATAAACAAAAACGCTCAGCATTAAAAGATAATGAAATTGAAAAGCTGCAGGATCTTGTATTGATCCGGTTTCAGAAATTATCTTTGCCTTTTATTGAATACCTGCATACTTACCTGCCTGTTCATTCAAACAAAGAAGTAGATACATTTCCCTTCATTGATTTTATGGAGTTTTGTAACCCGGGTTTGCAGGTGGTAATTCCTAAAACAGATGTGCAGACAAATACCATGATCAACTATTTATATAAAGATGATACTGTGCTGAAGAAAAACAAATATGGGATAATGGAACCGGAAGGTGGAGAAATTGTTGATGCCGGTATGATTGATATGATTTTGGTGCCTTTACTGGCATTTGACGAAAAGGGTAACAGGGTTGGATATGGAAAAGGATATTACGACAGGTTTTTATCGCAATGCCGTGAAGATGCGATAAAGATCGGGCTGTCTTTTTTTGAACCTGCAGATCGCATAGACGATACCGATGAATTTGATATACCTTTAACGTATTGCATAACGCCATACCGCATCTATGAATTTTAATACTGGCTGGATGAAAATAGTAAGGTTGTTGCTGATCCCGTTTGCATTATTTTACGGACTTGCGGTTAAAATAAGAAACTGGCTATACAATAAAAGCATCATCAGGTCGAGCAGGTTTAATTTCCCCATCATAGCTGTTGGTAATCTCTCCGTGGGTGGCACGGGCAAATCCCCGATGGTAGAATATCTCATCAGGTTGCTTATAGCGGAGTATAAGATTGCTACATTAAGCCGTGGTTATAAAAGAAAAACCCGCGGTTATGTTTTGGCAGATGAAAAAACAACAGCAATAGATATAGGCGACGAACCAATGCAGTTTCATAATAAGTTTCCGGGCGTAACGGTAACCGTTTGTGAAGAAAGAGTTTTCGCCGTTCCACAAATATTATACGATAAACCTGCAACAGATGTTATTATACTGGATGATGCGTTTCAGCACAGGCAGGTAGAGGCAGGCCTTAATATATTGCTCACAGATTATAGTACCCCGTTTTATAAAGATTTCTTTTTACCTACCGGTAACCTCCGCGATGCAAAAAGTAGTTATAAACGGGCAAATATTATTGTGGTTACCAAATGCCCGGAGCGTATTAATAGTGAAGAAAAAGCCAGGGTTACAGGTAAAATCAACGCTTTGCCTGAACAGCGTTTATTCTTTACCGGTATTAAATACGGAGCGCCATATCATTTGGTTACAAAACAAGCAGCGGTATTAAATGATCAAACCGATGTGTTATTGGTTTGTGGCATTGCCAATCCAAAGCCATTGAAAGCATTTGTAAAAGCACGGGTACATGAACTTTCCGTATTGCATTACAGGGATCATTATATTTTTACAATTGATGACCTCAGGCATATAAAAAAACAGTTCGATAGTATTGCATCATCTCAAAAAATAATGATAGTAACAGAGAAGGATGCCGTACGTTTGATAAAATTTCAGGCTGAGCTAAAAGATATGCCGGTATATGTTTTACCGATTGAGCCATATTTTTTATTTAATGAATCAGAAGAATTTAATTATTTAGTAAAGAAATTCATTAAGGATTTCAATGTAAAATCATAATCTCATTTATGGGGAGAAAGAATAGTAAGAACACCAAAAGCAAAATGTCGTTTGGTACATTAACCGGCACGCTCGATGTTACGCGTTCCGGCATTGGATATGTGATGGTGGAAAACCAGGAGAAAGATATTTTTATTCGTCCGCAGGATTTTAATCATGCCTTGCATGGCGACAGGGTAAGCGTGAAAATTACCCGGCAGGGGCACTCCGGAAGAATGGAAGGAGAAATAACAGAAGTGGTAGAAAGAAAACAATCAGAATTTATAGGGCGGCTGGAGCTAAACAAAGATTTTGGTTTTTTTATTCCTGATAAAGCAAAAGGAACACCGGATATGTATATACCTGCTAATAAAATAAACGGTGCTAAAAACGGAGATAGGGTAGTTGTGCGTATTACAGAATGGAACAGCAGGAACAGAAGCCCTCATGGAGAAGTGATAAGTATTTTAAACGCCAGCGATGAAAATGATATGGCGATGAAGGAGATACTGGTGGATGCAGGATTTGAATTAGCGTTTGATGATGATGCATTAGAAGAAGCAGCGAGAATACCTGATATTATACCTGCTGCTGAAATAAAGAAGCGTAAAGACATGCGTGATATCTTCACCATTACCATTGACCCGGTGGATGCAAAAGATTTTGACGATGCCATCAGCTACAGGAAATTAAAAAATGGCGTATACGAAATTGGTGTGCATATTGCTGATGTGAGTTATTATATAGAACCGGAAACACCGCTTGACAAAAATGCATACGAGAGAGCAACATCAGTGTATTTACCGGACAGGGTATTACCAATGTTGCCGGAGCATATTTCAAATGTATTATGCTCACTTCGTCCGAAAGAAGAGAAGCTGACATTTTCCGCGATATTTCAAATCAATGCCAAAGGAGAAATAAAAAGCCATTGGCTGGGCAGAACAGTAATCAATTCGGATCACAGGTTTACATATGAAGAAGTGCAGGATATTATTGAAAGGAAAGAAGGATTGTATAAAGATGAAGTACTTTTTCTGAATGAGCTGGCGCAAAAATTTCGCAGGCAGAGATTTAAGAACGGCGCCATCAATTTCTCATCGCAGGAAGTGAGATTTAAGCTGGATGAAAATGGCAAGCCCGTTGGCATCGTTGTTAAAGAAAGCAAGGAAGCGCATCAACTGATAGAAGAGTTTATGTTGCTTGCCAACAGAACGGTTGCGGAAGATGTTGCTGAAGTAAAAGTAAATAAGCACCCCATACCTTTTCCGTATCGTGTGCATGATACGCCAGACGAAGAAAAACTTTTACCCTTTGTGGATTTTGCAAAAAAATTCGGGCATAAGTTTGATACGAAAACACCTGAAGGCATTGCTTCTTCATTTAATACAATGCTGGCAGAAGTGCAGGGCAAACCAGAGCAGCATGTGCTTGAGCAATTAGGTATACGCACAATGGCAAAAGCGGTGTATACCAAAGATAATATCGGGCATTATGGTTTGGGTTTTGAACATTACTGTCATTTTACTTCGCCTATACGTAGATATCCTGATGTAATGGTACATAGAATTTTGCAGGAAGTGCTGGATGGAAAAGTAACCCCTGATAAAAAAATGGAAGAGAAATGCAGGCACAGCAGCGAGCGGGAAAGGGCGGCAATGGATGCGGAACGCGCAGCCAATAAATATAAGCAGGTTGAGTTTATGCAGGATTATATTGGTGAGGAATTTGAAGGTGTAATCAGTGGCGTGGCAGGATTTGGTTTTTGGGTAGAAACCGTGGCGCACAAATGCGAGGGACTGGTGAGCATACAGAGCCTGCTTGATTATGATGATTTCAGGCTGATAGAATCTGAATATTGTTTGGCAGGGCGCAGAAGCGGACGAACATTCAGGATGGGCGATAAAGTTTGGATTAAGGTTATTGCAGCCAATCTTGGTAAACGCCAGTTGGATTATGAATGGATATTGAAGAAGAGTGATATGGAAGAAGCTGAACCTGCGCGGCCAAAGCCTTCGCCACAAAAAATAAAAAAGGGAAAAAGAAAATAAAGCCGCGTAATAAGTAATTATGATGTGTAATTTTTAGGATATAAAAGTTTAAACAGTTTTACCATTATGTTCTCATTTGAAGAACTTACAAAACAATTTTCAAAAACATTCAATACAAGGCATTTTCCCGGTACTGTGCCTTCTTTATATAATCCTGCGGAATATTTTCTTTCCATAGGCGGTAAAAGAGTTCGCCCGGTAATGTGTTTAATGGGGAATGAATTGTTTGGAGATATACATGCAGACGCATGGCATGTTGCAAATGCTGTGGAGCTCTTCCACAATTTTACGCTTATTCATGATGATATAATGGATAAAGCAACGCTGCGTCGTGGTATGCAAACGGTACATGCAAAATATAATGAACCAACAGCTTTACTTGCGGGCGATGTAATGATGATTGCATCATACGAATGCCTTAATAAAATAAACGCGCCGTATCTGCATAAGCTGATGAGCATCTTTAATAAAACCGCCAAAGAACTTTGTGAAGGGCAGCAGTTGGATATGGATTTTGAGCAACAGCAAAATGTAACCTTAGATGAATACCTGCATATGATAACCCTTAAAACCTCTGTGCTGTTAGCGGCCAGCCTGCAAATGGGGGCGTTAATTGGTGGCAGTGGGGAAGGTAACCAGGAGCTGATATACAAGTTTGGAAAAAACCTTGGTATTGCTTTCCAGGTGCAGGATGATTATCTGGATGCTTTTGGCGACCCCAAAAAATTTGGAAAGCAACCGGGTGGAGATATTATGGCAAATAAAAAAACATTTTTATTAATACATGCACTTGAAGTTGCAAGCGCATCACAAAAAAAGGAATTGCTGCAGCTTATGTCTGGCAACGATGCAGATAAAGTTGCCAAAACATTACAGGTGTTCAGAGATTGTAAGGTTGATACCTGGTCAAAAAATCTGAAGGATAAATATCTTGATATAGCTTTAAAACACCTGGAGGATATAGCTGTTATCAGTTCAAGAAAAAAACCTTTGCAGGAGCTGGCAGGTTTCCTGGTGCAAAGAGAGTATTAAATTTTTTATCTTTTATAATAAACAAAACCTATGTCTATATTAAAACTACCATTACAATTTGTAGGATCAAAAGGGGAGAAGACCCTGTATACATTATTTGACAGCGGGGCTAATTTGTCGTTTATAGATCCTAAATATTTAAATGATTTGGAGACTCCGGTTAGTTTGGGAACAACAAGAAAGTTGTCGACTGCGAGTGAAGGGCATTATATTGAAATAAAAGAAAGGGTGACTTTAGACTTTTATATCAATGATGTGCTATTGTCTGATGAATTTCTTGTTGTGCCGGGATTAAGCGGGGAAGCCATTATTGGTGCTGCCACTTTACAAAAGTGGAGGATCAAACTTGATTTTGAGCATGATAAAGTAATAGTTGATCCTAAAGTGGCTAAACTTCAACTCATATAACCAACATTACCTTTTCCTTTTGCCCGGTTAATATTTTTAATTTATTTTGGATGAATAAATTCATCAAACTAATACCGGATGTTCAACTCCCTGTTCAGAACCAAAAAAATTTCTTCTATTCTTGCAGAAGGCGGCGATGATGTGCACGAAGGCGGCGGTTTAAAAAGAGTGCTCACCATGCGTGACCTCACTTTTTTTGGCATAGCTGCTATCATCGGCGCAGGAAGTTTCAGCAGTTTGGGTGCGGCGGTATTTAGTGGCGGTCCCGGCGTGGTAGTACTGTTTATCATCTGTGGTGTTGCCTGTAGTTTTACAGCGCTTTGTTATTCTGAATTTGCAAGTCGCATACCTGTTGCCGGTAGTGCGTATACGTATGCATATGCATCTTTTGGTGAACTGTTTGCCTGGATTATCGGCTGGGCATTAATCATGGAATATTCCATTGGCAATATATATGTGGCGTATAGCTGGAGCGACTATTTTACTTCTTTAATGCACAAATTAAATATTCATATTCCTGAATATTTATCATGCAGCTATATGGAAGCAAAAAAAGCTTTTGCGGAAAATTCTGCCAATGAAGAGTTGATAGCGGCATGGCAAACGGCACCCGTAATAAATGGCATAAAAATGATTGTTGATATACCTGCGCTTGTTATTAATGCACTTATAACTTACCTCGTGTTCAGGGGTATAAGAGAGAGCCGCAATTTCAGTAACGCGATGGTGATGCTTAAGTTAGCCGTGGTAGTGCTGGTAATACTGGTTGGCGGTTATATGGTTTTTTCAAACGGGCTCACTTTTAACTGGACACCCGCCAATGAAGAAGGCGTACATTCTTTTATGCCCAATGGTTTTGCTGGCGTAATGGCGGCGGTGAGTGGCGTATTCTTTGCCTATATAGGTTTTGATGCAGTAAGTGTGCTGGCAGAAGAAAGTAAAAATCCACAGAAAGATTTACCAAGAGGAATGATTGCCTCACTTGTTATTTGCACTGTTGTATACATCTTATTATCATTAGTACTTACAGGCGCAGTTAACTATGCAAAATTTGATGGTGTAGGCGACCCGCTGGCATTTATTTTTGAAAAAGAAAACCTGAATATCGGGTGGATGCAATTTCTTGTGGCAATATGCGCTGTTATAGCAATGACAAGCGTGTTGCTCGTTTTTCAAATGGGGCAGCCGCGTATATGGATGGGCATGAGCAGGGATGGTTTGTTTCCGCCAGTATTTCAAAAAGTGCATCCAAAATATAAAACACCTTCTTTCTCTACTATTTTAACTGGTATAGTAGTTGGCATACCCATAATTTTTACTGATAAAACTTTTGTGCTGGATTTTACAAGTATTGCAACACTATTTGCATTTGTGCTGGTATGCGGTGGTGTATTGCTTATTCCACCAAAGGAAAAAGTTAAAGGAAGATTTCATCTGCCCTATATTAACGGTCAATTTATTTTTCCTGGTATTATTGTGCTCTCTATTATGATAATATCCTTTTTATCTAAAAATTATTTTGCTGACTTATTCAATCTTGATTTTTCAGCAGATGAAGGATATACTTCCGGCAAATTGAGCTTTATGGATGTAGCAACGCCAAAAATCTCTCTCATCATTTTCTGGATACTGGCAATTGTAATAAGCATCATCACTATTATAAAAAAGTATTCACTCATTCCGCTAATGGGTTTAATTACCTGCTTATACCTTCTTACCGGAATGACGAAAAGCAATTGGGCATGGTTTATCGGCTGGCTTGGGCTAGGCTTAATTATTTATTTTATATACGGATATAAGCATAGCAAATTGGCTAAAGCAGTATAGATTTTTGATTAACGGTATTTTACATTTACGAGGTTTTTGCAGTGTTTGGGCATTGGTATTACCTTTGGCACAGATTTATGAAAACCTTATCTCTACCCACCCGGGAATATATTGATATACTTCAGGCTCAATCTCCACTTGCAGAGCAAGCCGGTTGCTTTACTACCGAACAACTTAATATTATTTATAAAGAGAAATGGTTTAATATTTATGTGCCCCAATCTTTTGGCGGGCTTGGCTTGGAATTTCCCGAAGCAATACAATTGCTTGAACACTTTGCCTGGATTGATGGCAGCTTAGGATGGGCAGTTACACTTGGCAGTGGCGCTAATTTGTTTATTGGATACCTGCACAGCAATATTGTTTCTTTATTTTTTAATGACCCCCAGGTTTGCTTAGCCGGTAGCGGCGCAAGCACCGGAAAAGCAGAGCGGGCAGATGGAGGATATATCATTAATGGCAAATGGAAATATGCAACAGGTAGCGCACATGCTACTGCCTTTACCGCCAATTGTATACTTGCTGATAACACAACCGGCAGTTTTATTTTTAAAGCCGATGAGGTGGCAATTGAATATGACTGGAACAGCATGGGCATGAAAGCTACAGGTAGCCATTCTTTTGTTGTAAAGGATTTATTTGTTCCCAACGAAAGGCTATTTTATATTGATGCTGCGCATGCGGTATTGCCCGATGCCATATTTTATTTTCCTTTTATGCAGTTTGCTGAAGCTACGCTTGCAGCTAATATTGCAGGAATGGCAGGTCATTTTACAGATGAGTGCAGAAGAATTTTTGAAGACAGGATCAGGAATAAAACACTTGCCGTAGAACAGAGCAGTGAAATGCTGGAGTTCCTTGGCAGATCTATTTCAATCATAGAAAAAAACAGGGATGTTTTTTATGATGCTTTGTGCGAACTATGGCATTTGGGCAAACATGAGAAAAACTGGGATATCTACCTCTTAAACAGGCTTAGCTTCGCATCAAAAAAAATGGTGAGAGAGTTGCTTCGTATTGTTTCGCAATTATATCCCTATTGTGGAATGGAGGGAGCAGACCAGGGGTCAACGCTTAACCGTATCTGGAGAGATATACACACCGCCAGTCAGCACCAGTTGATTACTTTTAAGCAACCGATCTCTGCGAATATATAAGGGATTGTAAGTGCATGCTATTGAAAATCTCCCGTTATTTAATTCCCCAAATCAGAAATACTTATCTTCAGGTAATAAACTATCTTATGATGTATAGAATATTTTTTTTGGCACTTGCTTTTATTTTTTCCGCAGGTGCTGACGCGCAATCTAAAGCAAAAATAAAAACAGATAAGATTGCGCCTTTTTCTATTAAGCTGGCCGATGGAAAAATATTTACAGCAGCGCAGTTAAAAAAAGAAGCTACCATTTTAATTTATTTTTCTCCTGATTGTGAACATTGTCAGCATTTTACCAAGGAGATGGTCGATAATTATCAAACCATGATCAAAGATAAACAGGTAGTAATGGTAACATACTTACCAGTAAATGATGTAAAGCGTTTTGAAGATATGTTTGAGTTGAAGAACTATAAAAATATTGTTGTAGGTACGGAAGAAAAAACTTTTATGGTAAGAAATTATTATGGTGTAACGCGTTTCCCTTTTGTGGCACTGTATAATAAAGCCGGCAAAAAGGTGAAGGCTTTTGCTGATGGTCCATCATTTACTGATGTTGCAAAAATTGTAAAGACATTATAGTGCCTAAAACCATTTATGAATGAATACTGAGGTTAGAAAATGCGGGTCAGAAGATATACAATCATTCAGGGAATTGTTTTTAAACGAGCATGCATTCCAGTTTGTTCATAACAAATGTCATGATTACGGTTGGTCAGACGATTGGCTGATTAATGTGGATGGAGTAGAAGTTGGATATGGCTGCGTATGGGGATCCAATAACAGAAAGGAAAGGGACACTATTTTTGAATATTATATTATTCCCCAATATAGAAAATTAGCCTCAGTGATTTTTGCGCTATTTAAAACACATTGCAATGTGCCGTTGATTGAATGCCAGACCAATGATCCTTTACTATCACGCATGGTATTTGAATTTGCTGAAAATATTAATACTGAAGCGGTTTTGTTTGAAGAAGATCATAATACCTTTCTGAAAGCTGATGACATAGTTTTTAGAAAAGTACAGGATGATGATAAAATGGATAATGATGATAATAGCCCATATGTTTTAGATTATAAAGGAGAGATTATTGCAAGCGGCGGCTTAATGTTAAATTATAATTTTCCCTATGCCGATATTTATATGCAGGTAAAAGAGCCATACCGCCGTAAAGGGTACGGGAGTTTTTTAGTGCAAAAGTTAAAGAAGGAGGCATATTTGCAGGGAAGAGCTCCTGCTGCACGCTGCAATGTGAATAACCATATTTCAAAAGCTACTTTGCAAAAGGCCGGGCTTAGAGTATGTGGTTATTTATTAAATGCAAAATTAAAGTCATAACAGACTATTCATCGGGGAAATGTATATACTAATTTCTATCTTTAAAACATGAAAAGACGTTCAGCGGTCAAAAGCCTTATGATTATTGCCGGCGGCATTGCCATAATGCCATCCTGCTCAAATGACCCCGGCAAAGCATCCATTGAATTAAAGAAGATAAATATTACTGCCGACCAGGAAGCACTCCTTTCAGAAATTGCTGAAACCATTATTTCTGTAAAAGATATACCCGGGGCAAAAAACCTCAATCTGCATTTATTTACAATGAAAATGGTAGATGATTGTCATAATGAAGAAGAGCAGAAAGTTTTCATAATAGGGCTGAATAATGTTGATAAAGCAGCGGAAACAAAATACGGAAATTCTTTTGCAAAATGTGATGCTCGGCAGCGTACTGCATTATTAACAGCCATTTCAAAAGAAGAAGAAGCATTAAAAGATATTGCACCTTTCCTTAAAATTGCTAAACGCAGGATAATCCAGGGATTTATGAATTCAAAATATGTAATGACCGATTTGAAGAAATATGAACTCGTTCCCGGAAGGTATAACGGTTATTTTCCTGTTAAACAAGCTTAGTAAATTACTCTAACAATAACGTATGCCCGAAATTACAGGAGATAGTATTAAACACAGAACTTTTGATGCCATAGTGATTGGTTCTGGAATCAGCGGCGGCTGGTCTGCCAAGGAGCTTACAGAAAAAGGTTTAAAAACTTTGCTGCTCGAAAGAGGAAGAGATGTAAAGCATATTAAAGATTATCCTACCACAAATAAATTTCCTTACGAGTTTGAACATAGGGGAGAAGTGCCGATGGATATACAAAAAGAATCGCCTATAGTAAGCCGTTGTTATGCATTTAGGGAAGATACGCTGCATTTCTTTTTAAAAGATAAAGAACATCCTTATGTTGAACAAAAGCCGTTTGACTGGATACGCGGTTACCAGGTAGGGGGAAAATCGCTGATGTGGGCAAGGCAAGCACAACGCTGGAGTGATTATGATTTTGAAGGCCCTGCCCGCGATGGCTTTGCCATTGATTGGCCTATCCGTTATAAGGATATAGCGCCATGGTATAGTTATGTAGAAAAATTTGCAGGCATTTCGGGTAATAAAGACGGGCTTGCTGAATTGCCCGACGGAGAGTTTTTACCGGGCTATCCTTTAAATGCGGTAGAAAATTACTTTAAGGAACAGGTAAATAAAAATTATAAAAACCGCCATATCATCAGTGCCCGGGGTGCGCATATTTCCAAGCCGCAGCAGGTGCATCTTGACCAGGGCAGAGGAAAGTGCCAGAACAGAACATTATGCCAGCGGGGTTGCCCTTTTGGCGGCTATTTCAGCAGCAATGCATCTACCATTCCCTGGGCAGAGAAAACGGGCAACCTTACTTTACGCCCTTTTTCCGTGGTGCATTCTATAATATATGATGAACAGAAAGGAAAAGCCACCGGTGTAAAAGTGATTGATACCAACACCAAACAAGAAATTGAGTTTTATGCTAAAATAATTTTTGTAAATGCGGCGGCACTTAATACTAATCTTATATTGCTAAACTCCGTATCAAAACGTTTTCCTAATGGTATAGGAAACGATAGTGGGTTGCTTGGAAAATATATTGCATTTCACAATTACAGTTCAACAATCAGCGGTGAGTATGATGGCATGAAAGAATTTAAAACAGATGGTCGTAATCCGGTAGGTGGCGGTTATGTGCCGAGGTTTAGAAATGTGTTTAAGCAGGAAACAGATTTTCTCCGTGGTTATGCTGCGGGCTTCAGCGCTTATCGCGGATTTGATACTGATTCTTCAGGTTTTGGTGCTGATTTAAAAAATGCGCTTTTAAATCCTCCGCTGGCGCCATGGCGCGTAGGTTCGCATATGATGGGAGAAACCATTCCCAAAGAAACCAATTTTGTGACGCTGGATAAACAGTTAAAAGATAGTTGGGGTATACCGCAGTTAAGTATTTCTGTAGATTATGATGATAATGACCAAAAAATGATTAAAGATTATGAAGATGAATTTACGGAGATGTTTTCCAAAGCCGGGTTTACCAATATAAAAACTGCAAGAACCAAAAAAGCGCCGGGACTTGATATACACGAAATGGGCGGTGTGCGCATGGGTAATGATCCCAAAGCTTCTTTACTCAATAAATGGAATCAACTGCATCATTGTAAAAATGTTTTTGTAACTGATGGAGCCTGTATGACATCAACTTCCACGCAAAACCCTTCACTTACCTATATGGCTTTTTCCGCAAGGGCCGCAGATTATGCTTTTGAGGAATTGAAGAAAGGAGATTTATAGTGGATGTAGTTATCGGCTATCTGCTTTTAGCAATGGACGAATTATATTTCCCATCCCGTATTTTGAGGGTCATATTTTGCAAATTCACCTGTATCGGTAAATTCAGATACTGCCATTCCTGCTTCAAAAATACTTTCTTCGTTAAAAGATGCGGTAAAGTATAAAGCATTGCCTGTTAATAATGCCGTGATAGTATAGTTGGAGTGAGCAAATTCTAACCCGTTGTCGCTTTCTTTTAACTCATGTTTAAAATTCAACTTGTTGTTTTATTTTTTTAGCAATAAAAATTTACCGGCATTATTTTATTTGCCTGTTTAAAATTATTAATTTTTTGTTTTTGTTTCCCCTCTCTGTTGCCGGATAAAACACTACGGCATAGCCATTGTTGGTTGTTTTATTTATGGTTGAAATAACCAATTTCTCATCATCCAATTCCAGAACCTTATCTGTTAGCAGGTTTTTATATCCCTTACATGCTTTGCTGTAATAAATTTCCACAAGTGTATTTTGTTTTGTTGTAAACCAACCATTGCCAAATTCGGTATTGAATCTTGTAACAAAACTGTCTTTCGAAATTTTTACAGGCTGCCACACATTAAAAAATTCATCTTTTATATTTACTAATACAGAAGTTGCTGATTTGCCTTCTTCTGATATGGTTTCAATAGATATCTCTCCATTTTCTTCGCATAATATATAAGCATTTTTCTCAAATGACAAACTCAAAATTTCCCAAAAATGTTCCTGGTTTGGCGAGAGCAATCTTTGACGTTTCATATTTCCGTTTTCATCAATTTGCCTGTGCAACCAACCTTTACCAGTGCCTGATAATAAGTGAATCTCATTATCCGAAATAAATATTTTGTTATTCCGCGGAAGGTCAATTTTTATGTTATGTTTTTTACTAATTGCTTTGTTGTTAAACTCAATTGCTAAAAGTTTATCTGGTTTTGAATTTGCCCAGATGTCAACTTCAAAAAAAATAGAAAACAGGTTTGTAGTTCCAATGAATTTTCCGGTAAAAGGTTTGTTTCCTTTGGGCAATATTATGTTTTCACGATCAAAAACCGGGATACTGATTTCTAATTCTTTGCCTGGATGATATGGTATTACCGAAACAAAATTTTCCTCGTCAGGGCTTAAAAAAAGTGTTGGCAGAATACCCTCATTTTCGGCAAAGCTTTCAATATTTCCCTCTTTATCAATAATGGTGTAAACCAGGGTGTAGGTTTCATTATTATGGTAAATGTAATTAGCTAAAAGTGTTTTCTCCCCAAATGAAATACTTCCGTGTTGCGCTATACCGGTTTCAGTAACTAATGTGGTCAGCAATCCAAAATCAGTATGCTGAGATGTTTGCTTAAAGCAATTTATATTTTCGATGTTTTTCATGTTAATATTCAGTTGTACCGTTTTAATAATCAGCTAAAGGTTTCGTATTTGTGCTGTCTCCCATTCCTGTCACAACCTCCTCACCTTAATATTCCTGAAATACACCTGGTCGCCGTGATCAGTAAGCATGATATACCCTGAATTTGATTTAGCATAATCAGGATAGTCTTTAAATTTTGTTTCGCTCACTTTTTTATTGAATTCATCTGTGCCTTTAAAATAGGAAACAATTCTTAAGCCGTTCAGCCAATGCTCCGCATAATTTCCTTTTACAATAATTTTTGCGTTATTCCATTCACCCGCGGGTTTCAGTTTTTTACCAACCGGCGGATACAGTAGATATGCTGCACCTGTTGATGATACACTATTGGGATTATCTTTTATTTCCGGGTGATTATAATCATCAATTACCTGGTACTCTATACCCATCATTGACGATTTTTTTGTTTGTACATTTTCAATAAAGTTTACATGATATTTAATACCGCTGTTAGCAGCTTCTGTGAGTTTAAAATCAAAAACAAGTTCAAAATTCTGGTAAGTTTCTCTCGTAATAATATCGCCGCCTTTTTTTCCTTTTTGTACAGATAAAGTATTGCCTTCAACTACCCATGCCTGCGGCGGAACGCTGTCTTTATATGCCTGCCGCCATTTTGATAAATCTTTACCATCAAATAATAATTCCCATTTTGATTTCTGTTGCAAGTTGCCGAACAAGTGTTGGTTTTTTTGATAGCGATAATTGATGATAGCTGCAGCAATAATACCGATTACAAGAATAAAATGTTTCATTGGCGTTGGCTTGAAAGGAGGTTAAGTTACAATATTTACAGATACGCAATGATATGCCTGGAGATTTTGCAGGGAAATAATAGATTATTTAAAAACCAGCTGAAATATGAGAAAAAGCTGGGTGCATTCCAAATTAATTGTCACTGGCTGGTGAGACACCAGCCAGGGCGCCTGCCGTGGGCAGTGTCTTCACTGCCCACATGAAGCCCAATGCGACAATTTGGAATGCACCCGAAAAAGCTGGTAACGCATTTTATAGTAATATTGCGGCTCATAAAATACGATTAATGATTAATCAGCTTGCAGAGAAATTTAAAATGGATTTCGGGCAGGCACATACCAATGTGTTTTTTGCGCCGGGAAGAGTGAATCTTATAGGAGAACATATTGATTATAATGGCGGGCTTGTAATGCCATGCGCTATTACGTTTGGCACGTACCTGCTGATTGCTCCTAATTCAACAAATACTTTCAGGCTCAGAAGTGTAAACTTTGATGAAGTACTGGATATTGAAGTACAGGATAGCTATACTAAAAAAGAAACGCTGTGGTATAACTACCCGGTTGGTGTAATAGACAGGTTTTTAAAATCAGGCAAAAAAGTCAATGGCTTTGATATGCTTTTCTTTGGCAATATTCCTATTGGTTCCGGCTTATCATCATCTGCATCTATAGAAATTGTTACAGCTTTTGCGCTTAATACCTTATTAAATTCAGGGTTTACAAAACTGGATTTAGTAAAGCTCTCCAAAAACGTGGAGAATAATTTTATCGGGTTGAATTCAGGTATTATGGATCAGTTTGCTGTGGCGTTTGGCGAGGCACACAAAGCCCTGCAGCTTAACTGCGATATGCTTGAATACCTTGCTGTTGATTTTGATCTTGGTGAGAATGTGCTGGCGATCATCAATACCAATAAACCACGCAAACTGGCTGAATCAAAGTATAATGAAAGAGTAACTGAATGTAAGGCTGCATTAAAAGCATTGAATGCTAAAATAGATGCAGCATATCTCTGCGATATTGGTTCTGCAACATTTGCAACGCACAGCCACCTTATAAAAGATAATATTGTACGCAAGCGGGCGCAGCATGTTATTGAAGAAAATGAACGAGTGAAACAAGCTACTGAAGCATTGGCTGCCGGGAAACTGGCTGCATTTGGCAAATTAATGTATGCTTCTCATCATTCATTAC